>JAFXRG010000009.1 GCA_017526525.1 Clostridia bacterium
AAGGGCGAAAAGCTTTTTACCTGCACGCTGAACAAGGAGCACACGAAAAAGGAAGAAATCGATATCGACCCCAATGCCCATTCCTGGGACGAAGGCAAGGTTACCACGGCTCCGACTTGCTCTTCAAAAGGCGAAAAGACCTTTACCTGCACGCTGAACAAGGAGCACACGAAAAAGGAAGAAATCGATATCGACCCCAATGCCCATTCCTGGGACGAAGGCAAGGTTACCACAGCCCCGACCTGCTCTTCAAAGGGCGAAAAGCTTTTTACCTGCACCCTGAACAAGGAGCACACGAAGACGGAAGAAATCGACATCAATCCGGATGCCCACGCCTGGGATGCGGGCCAGGTCACCAAAGCGGCCACCTGCACGGAAGCAGGCGAAAAGACCTTCACCTGTACCCTGAACAGGGAGCACACGAAAAAGGAAGAAATCGCGATTGATGCGAACGCCCATGTCTGGGGAAATCCGGTATATACCTGGTGGGAGGACAACAGCCAGGTAACTGCCGCGCGGTCCTGCACACTGAACGCGAATCATGCGGAATCCGAAACCGTTCTGACCACAGCTGCCATGCTGGAGGCGCCTACCCATGACGGCAAAGGAAGAATGCTGTACACGGCTGAGTTCACGCATCCGGCCTTTGAAACCCAGACCCGGACGGTGGAAATTCCGCCGAAAGGCCATACGCTGATCCACCATGAGGCGATTCCCCCGACTCCGGAGCAGGAAGGCCGGAAGGAATACTGGGAGTGCCCGGACTGCGGGGATATTTTCGAGGATGAGCAGGGCGAAAAGAAAACGACTCCGGAAGAGCTGATTCTTCCGAAGGTTGTGCTGGTTTATCACGCTCAGGTGGATCCCACCTGTACGAAGGACGGCACAAAAGAATTCTGGGCCCACCCGCAGAACGAAACCAAATTTACCGCTGCCGCAAACGGAACCGAGGTGAGCGACAGCGATCTGCGGATTGCGGCGCTGGGCCATAACTTCAGCAACTGGACCGTGACCCAGGCGCCCACGCTGCTGGAAAAGGGCCTGGAAAAACGGGTCTGCCTCCGTCCCGGCTGCGGCTATGAGGAAACCCGGGAAATCCCGGCCAAGGGCCAGATCGGCCAGCAGTATACGGTGGGGGACCTGAAGGTCGAAATCAGTGACCTTACCACCTGCACGGTAACCATTGTGGGCTGGACTGGAAGCGATGAGGAACTGACCCTCCCGGACGAAGTGGAAATCCTGGGATACAACTTCACGGTCACCGGAATCGGCGCCGGTGCCTTCGCGGGCAGCGAGGGCATCAAAAAGCTGATTCTCGGGCCAAAGGTGGAAGTCATTGAAAAGGAAGCCTTCAAGGACTGCACCGGCCTGGAAGTCCTTAATGCCATGCATTCGGAAAAGCTCCGGGTCATTGGGGAATCGGCCTTTGAGGGATGTGAAAAACTGGCGACGGTGCTGCTGAACGTAACCTCCCTGGAAGTCCTCGAGGATAGCATGTTTGCCGGCATCAGTCCGGAAGCGGAATTTGGTCTGTTCTGCATGGATGTGCAGGAACTGGCGGAAGCCGGGGCAATGCTCCGGACGGAGGCAGTCGGCTGGCAGCCGGAAATGGCCCTGGCCTCCTATCAGTATTACGACAGCTCCTTTGAGAAGTACGACCTGGTGGAGGAAGGCACCCTGGTGATCAACGAGGAAACCGTTCACCGTCCGTAATTCTTTTCACCAAAGACAAGGCCCGGCACTTTCAGTGCCGGGCCGCTCTCTTCCCGGGAAGAGAGCTTACCAGGTGCCGGTTGCGCCGCCGGTCTTCGGAACGTTCTTGACCCAGATTTCACTTCCACACTTTGCGCATTTCCAGAGGTACAGTTTTTCGCCGAAACTCTCCTTCGTCTGCCCGAGATACTCGGAGAGCTTCGGATGGAAGCAGGTGGGCATAAAGCCGCCGGCAGCCTTCGTCAGTTCTTCTATGGAAATTTCTTTCTTGTTTCCGTCCATTTTTTGTCGCTCCTTTACCAGCAGATTCTGCAATCATGATCCGTTGGGGTATATCTGTAAGGACACAACATTTTTTTGCGCCCCGCACCAAAGAAAAAAGCCGGACTGAAGTCCGCGGGCAGATTGACAGGAGCCCCTTCGTTCACTATAATTTGTGACCGAAAGGTCACTTTGATTTTGCGGAGGGGCATATGATCATTCATGTATTTTATACCGCCGGACGGCGCCTTTCGCCGGGGACGGCGGCCAAACCGGAAAAGCCCATGATTTCATCGGAGACGTATATCCGCAGCGCGGACAAACCTGAAAATGCGGCCGGCGGAAGGAGAAAAGCACGATGAATGCGAAACCGGAGGTATATCTTTTCGGCCAGGTGCTGGGCACCCATTCATTTCTTCTGAAGGACGGCTTCCTGCAGCCGGATGAATATGCGGAAATCCAGGCGCAGTATTTCCTTCCCGGCGGGGAAACGGCCACGGCGGCCACCGTGCTGGATTCCCTGGGCGTATCCGTCCGCATGGACGGTACCTGGATCGGCACGGAGGTCGCGCCGATGCTGCAGGCATTTTACCGGGACAAGCAGGTGGACCTGTCCCCGCTGCACCTTTGGGAGGACGATCCCGGCGTCATGGATTACGTGGTGATCGCCGGGCTGGTGCGCTCTCCCATGGGCCGTTTCCAGGCCCTGTTTTCCACGGGAAAGAGATGGTGGAGTATTCCCCGGGAGGAAGACATCGCAGGCTGCAAGGCTGCGGCCATCGATCCCTTTTTCGGGGATGAATCCCTGCGGGCCATGGAGATCTGCCTCCGGAAGGATATTCCCTATGTGACCATCGACAGTCCCCATGATTCTCCCCTGCATCAGCATGCCGCGGTCAACGTGGTGTCCAAAGAATGCACGGGGCAGCATTACGCGGGCATGAGCCCGGAAGCCGTCATGGAGCGGCTGCAGGAAACGTCGCCGGGGCTCACCGTCCTTACCCGGGGCGGCGGCGACATGCTGTACGGCCGGAAAGGCGAACCCATCCGCCGGATGAAGCCCTTTTCCGTGGAAGTGAAAAGCACCCTGGGGGCAGGGGATACCTTCAAGGCCGGGTGCGTTTACGGCCTGCTGCACGGCCTGCCGGATGCGGACCTGGTCCGGTTTGCCGCCGCCTGCTCCGCCGTGGCCGTCTCCCGTTTCCCGCTGCCGCTGTATCCGCCGAAGATGGAGGAGGTTCGGGCTCTCCTCGCGGCGGAGAAAGGACGGTAAAGACAATCGGTTTTTCCGGACCGGCATCCTGCATTCCGGGTTTTATCCGGGATTTGCCGGAAATTGATCCAATTCCATTTCAATACATTCCCACCGGCCGACCGGCATCTCGTAAAAGGTATTTTCCCCGACGGGGCGGAAACCGACGGATTCGTAGCAGTGCCTTGCGGCGGGATTGTTGGCAAACACGCCCAGCGTAACGGTTTCGGCCTTCAGGACCTTTTGGGCATAGTCCAGGGCGTTTTGCAGCATTTCCCTGCCTTTCCCGCATCCCCTGAGGGCCGGATCGATGATCACAAACCCGAACCGTACCCGGGTGCGATCCCCTGCATCCGGGATTCGGATGAAGAGATGCCCGGCCGCATGTCCGGATGCATCCACGGCAGTCAGCGGAAAGAAGAGGCCACTGCCCAGCACAGGCTCGTAACTCCTGTTCAGGTCCTCCCCGGAAACCGGGAACCGGCCAAGCCGGTCGGCAGACCATTGGTACAGGCTTTTTTCATCCTGGATCCAGCTGCAGATGATATCAGCGTCTTCTTTTCGGTATTCCCTGAGAATCATGGCTGTTCCTTCTTTCAAACCGTAGCTTACCGGCCCTGGATAAATGTGGAGATGACATATGGCCGGGATGCATGATAAAGAAGAGTCTCTATATGCATGCAGAGAATAACGACGTAGTAGGCGATTCCGATGATCAGTACGCGCTTTTGCTTGAGGGAAGCTTTTTTCAGATTCATATTCGTTTCCCCTGCTTTTTTCCATATTATAACAGAATCATTAGCCGAATACAACGCTGAACAGCCGGAAGAAACCGAGGACTGAACACCGATCCGCCGCGAGGGAATTCCGATCAGTTTGCGCCTGCCATTTCGGCTGATGATGCCGGCATGGCAGGCAATAATGGCTTTTTCCGGACTGCGTAAGCCATAAACATAGAAAAACCGCTTTAGAAATATGGTTTCTTTTCCGAAAATCCAAAGTGAATATATGCATTTTCTTTTAAGCTTTTTTAAAGATTCGAAGGTTATGATTCAGCCATAAGATAAAGGAAAGGCGGTGATCCAATGTCATTCGGTGCCAGGTTCAGGATCCTCAGAGAAGCAAAAGGTATGCCCCGGGCAAGCTGCGACGAGATCTTCAGCCTGATGCGCGGAACGGTCTCCAACTGGGAGAACGGCTACGCCGACCCTGAAGAGGAACTCCTGCCCGATATCGCCAGTTTCTTTGGCGTTAAGGTCCGGGACCTGATGAGCGATTCCTCTGTTGCCTGACTTTTGCTTTTCCATCCAGCTGGATGTTATACATATATTCTCCCTTTCTCCTGCGGTGCCTATTGCGGGCACCGCTTTTGCGTCAGAAGGATTTTTTCAACATAATAATCTCATGGGTGCGGTATTCTTCCTGAAACCCGCATTGCAGGAACAGGTTGATCCCGGGATTGTCTATGGCAATATTGTCATACAATGCCGGGATTTTTTCTTTTTGTACTGCTTCGCAAAGTATTTCCAGGCCGGCTTTTCCATAACCTTGCCTGCGGTATTTCGCAAAGATAATGATATCAGCAAGGTGGATCTTCAGTTCTTCGTCAAAGTGCCAGGCCGCTTCCCCCACAAACAACCGGTTTTCGCCTGTTGTAATATACCGATAGAATCGATCTTTGGGATTCAGGACCCAATTATCGTACCATTCCGCCCAGTTTTCACGCGGAAATGGGATTGTGCCGCCCCAAGCGTTGTTATAGCTCATGGTTTCCGGGTCAACCATCATCGTCTGCCGGAACCAGAGATCTTCCATTTGCGGTTTGTAAAAAGATACTTCTGCTTTGCTTTTCATGTAATCCTCAGGCCTGCATCAGGCAGGCATACTTTCCCGGGTATTGACGTTATTTCAGGGCTTTACTCAAAATATTATGACAGCAGAAAGGATCACCGTCAATGATCATTCGAAGCTCTTCGATGCTTTTGCATGCTTTGCACCTCCGCCATTGGTGACCAACGTGTCTGCAAGGGCGGAGGTGCAAAGCATGCAAAGAAACAGCGCGAATGCAAGGATTCTCTTCATGGGGGCCTCCTTATTGGTTGATTTTCCTCTGTTCATTTCCGCTGATATGTGCTATGTTTGTCATAGCAAAAGTCTCCTTGTGGATGAATGATTGACAGCGCATACATTATACCACTTTCAGCCTTCCTGTCTCCCGGGATAGGGGGTTCATGGGGTATAATAATTTACCAGCGGCAAATGAGAATTTCCGGATGCGGGAAAGCAGGCAAAAAAGAGTGACCCTGAATCGGATCACTCTTGGTTGTGCCTGGTTTTTTGCTCTTTTTCGCCGTCGTTTTATTTTTTGGGATTCATGTAGCCGGATACACCCGCGCCGAGGGAACCCACAACACAGATTACGATGCTCATGGGGCTGTACTGCTGCGAGAACGGGATTTTCTTAATCAGGCTCAGGACAAACATGACCAGTGTAAACACTGCGGCGGTAAAAACAGCGTACAGGATACCGTTGACGAGGGGGTTTTTCGAAAATTTCATACGTTTTCCTCTCTTCGTGTTTTACTTTCCGAAATACCTCTCCAGCAGGCCCTTGAAGGCTTTGCCGTGGCGCGCTTCGTCGCGGGCCATTTCATGTACGGTGTCGTCATGGGGTTTTGCCCCATAACGGGCGCTGCCGGATATTCATTTCGGTGATTTCGTTGCTAATGATATCGTGAAATGCCTTATTTGTCAATGATCCGGACGGATCCAGGAGAGGATCAGGAGTGAAGGATAAGAAATCCAGATTGTGCGCACGAGTTCCTGACGAATTGCTTTTAGATTGCTCTTGGCAAGCTGTTATTGTTATTCCAATGTCAATGATTAGTGAAGCAAGGTGCTGCTTATGCCCAGGAAAGCAACCAGAACCGCATCTGTTTATACCTGCGTTGATCCTGAAACCAAAGAACAGGCTGAACTGATCCTTGCTGAGCTTGGAATCCCAATGTCGAATGCAGTTGGGATGTTCCTGAAGCAGGTCGTTATCCAACGGGGTATCCCGTTTGAAATGAAGCTTTCTTCAGCCAGCCCCCTTGTGATCGGAGATCTTTCCCGCGAACAGTTCAATGCTGAAATGCAAGCTGGCTTGGATGATCTTCAGGCGGGGCGAGTAGCATCTGCCGATGATATCGAAACAAAAACCAACGAAGGGTAAACTTCTGTACAGGAAACTTTCAATATTTTCAATGTTCGGTTATTCTGCCTTAAAAACACAATTATGTGTCGAATCCTGACAATACGCCTGTGTTGTTCCATTTGCGGGAGCAATCACGGTTACTTTTCCACATCCGCTGAAGGCTGTATCGTCAATCTGGCAATCCTGCGGCAGTCGGATCTGCCTTAGTCCAGTGCAGTCTTTAAAAGCATCCGCACCGATGAAAGCACAGTTGTGGGCATCCACAGCAACGATGCTTGAATCAGCTTCAAAAGCCTTTTCTTCGATTGTGGTAATGTTGTCCGGTAAAACAAAGGTAACTGGTGCAATCTCTACTTTGATCGAAACGGGATTTGTGCTTGTATGATTTGTATCTCCTACCGCTTTATACCACACATAATAGGTACCTGCATCCGTCCCTGTCGGTATGTCCGTAGTAAAATCAGCGTTTGCAGGAGTTGTATTACTATCGTTGCTGAGTGCATAGTGCATCGTCCCGCCTTTGACTTTACCTGCTTTGAGAAGGTTTTGTGCAGATCCTGTACAGATAAGTCCTGTTTTAGCTGTGGGAGCAGTCACAGTAGGTGCGACACGGGCACGCAGTGTTTTCTTGGGGATCATGATATAACCGTCTTTATCATTAACTATTTCTTTCCTGAGAGTGGCCTGTTTGATGCTGTGCGTACCCTTAAAGATAATGCAATTGCGTTGTGGGGATCCATTGCCTGTATAATTACACTCTATGAAGTAAACTTCCCCATCTTTGACCTTATAAACCACCATGCTGTGACCGTCATAGCGGATAAGGTCCCCCGGGTAAAATTCATAATCTTCGGTAAAGTATTTGTTATACGTTTTTGCCTTATAAAAATTGCTGCTATCTACTGTACCAAATATCACATAGATCATATAGTCGGCAAAGCCTGAGCATTGAATACCGTTATTGGATGCTATGCCTGAGAACTTATTTGATTGACAGCCCTTCCCCGTATGGTTGTGTGTATCGCGATCCGTATAATTCTTGCTGGAATCTTTGCAACCATCATGCGTTATAGCTTCCGCATAATTACCGGCATCTGCCTGCTTTATCAGGTCTTCGGTCGAATACCTTTTGTTCCAGTAAGAATCGCGTTTATTATCTGGATCCACCGCTGTATAGTATGCGTCAATCTTCTTTTTGATCTGTGAGGTCGTCAGTGGCGCATCGTCTGCAGCAAAAGTGACTGTGGGCAAACACGAAAGAAAGATGAACATCACCAATCCCATACTGATGAATCTTCTGAAAGATTTCATTTTTTTTCACTCCTTTTGTAATTCTTGCTGTTGCCCAAAACACTTTGGAGAAACCAACAAAGATTCAGGAATGCCTAAAGGATTTACCGGATATTCCTTTTATAGCGGATGATTTATGATATCGTGAGAAGATATATATGTCAATGAGTTTGGAAAGATGCAGGAGGGAATCTTTCAAAGGAAGAAAGCCCATGAAAAAAAGGAATCGTCCTTTTCAGAACGATTCCCCCATAAGCCGTTGATCTGTAAGGATTTCCTTACTTCCCGAAATACCTTTCCAGCAGACCCTTGAAGGCTTTGCTGTTTCTGATCCCGCCATTAAGGATCCAAATCATGAAAATGTGCGATTACAGTCGACACCTGTCCTGAAATCTCTGTTAACAATTTGCTCGCATTTTCCAGTGAACCAATACAGGTATCATAATGGCCCTCCATCTGATGATGTCCCGTATAGCTTGGAAACAATAATTCGTGATCATCCCTTAATGATTGGCAAATTTCCTGCAGCTGGACAGAATGATTCTTCAGTCGTTCAGAAACGGCAGCCAGTTTTTCCGGATCCGCTGTTTTCATTACTTGAAATACCTCTCTAGCAGGCCCTTGAAGGCTTTGCCGGACCTTATCGTTCAGAAGTGTTTTTCCGGATTTCATCCGTGTTCTCAATCAACTGGCCGAATCCGTAAGCGAAGAAGGAGCCGAGCCAGGATGCCAGAGAACCAAAGATGATCGTAATGATGCCTGAAACCATGGACTGTTCGGTCCCGTTGATGATGCCGATGATGCCGATGATCACCGAAATGATGATGCCCAGCCAGCAGATTACCTTTGCAAGCGCCTTGATTTTCGAGCCGATATTATTGAACATACGGCATTGCTCTCCTTGTTAAGGATTACTTTCCGAAATACCTCTCCAACAGGCCCTTGAAGGCTTTGCCGTGGCGGGCTTCGTCGCGGGCCATTTCATGGACGGTGTCATCGTGGGCCTTCGGCCCACGGCAGGTAACGGAAATGCTAGAAGTCTGCATTGGAATTACCGCCTTTCAAGGTGTGAATCGCTGGAACGCTTGATTTCATTGATATTTTACAGTGAAACAATCTGCTTGTCAATGAGACTGGAAGGATACAAATGTGAATCAACTTTGATACTTCTTTTTTAGCATCTTCGATACAACTGTTGGGCATATCAAATACATCTTCAATGCATGTTGACCCACCTTTTGCCCAATAGTAGAAGGTGTGAAAGTATGTCTACAAAGAACACGGGAGTTTTTTTCAAAAGGAAAATGGAGTCTGGGGATATCGTTTTGCTGTTAAGGTTGACGGGAAGAAAATTGATCGTAAATGTATTCTTTCCGTTTAGTATGCATAGGACGCATGAAATGTCTTGATTTCCGAAGGATGTGCGCCAGAGTACATGAACCGGAAAACCAATAAGGGGAAACGGAGGAGACTGCGTAAGACTCTCTTAATCCGGAACAAGTTTCGGGTTTTCGCCGCCCAGATACTTCATCAGAAGAAGCAGATCCAGTTCATCAACCGTTCCATCCACGGTAACATCCGCACTGTTCTCGTTAATGATATACAATTCACCGGTTTCCGGATCCTCTTCCCCAGCCAGGTACTTCATCAGCCTGAGCGCATCCCGCCCGTCGACAACACCATCCCCGTTGATATCTCCCGGGAGAGGGGGCGTATATGTGCCAAATGGCACAAAATCAGTAACTAAATCTTTGCCTTCCGCTGTCAGGCGTGCCGTCTGCCCGTTAATCACGAAATAGAAAGCAGGATAGCGGACATATTCATTCTTCCATTCCATTGTGGTGATCTTTTCCGCGGAATAACCGTTGAACTCCAGGGAGACCGTACTGTTTCCGTACGTGTATTCCAGGCAGTCTGTATAAATCGCCAGGCTCATATCCTTTCCTCCCTGACTGAGGTGTATACTCTTGTCTGTTCCATTGTATGCATACATTTCCCATCTGCTGAGCAGGAGATGCGGTTTTTTGCCATTTTTCTCATAATACAATGTAATTCCATCATCCTGAATGATCCAGAAATCCCCGTTTTTAATGAAAGTCTGTCCGTCTGTTTTTAGTTTTTGTCCGTAGCTCGTTAGTTCATAAGGACAAATGCGGAATTCGTTGTGATTGCCGTGGTATGATACGGATGCCTGATTGTTGGAGAACAGGCTGACATGATATATGGGATACTTTTGCGCGATTTCTTTTCCTTCCTCAGCGGTCAGAAAGCGATCTGCCCGCGCAGCAAGAGAATAGTAAAAACCGTCGACTGCATGTGTTATGGAACCTTTGGTGACGGTATAAACTTTATCAATGCCATCACGGGGAATAGATACTCTTAATTCATTTTGACCTGAGACTACAAATTGCTGTCCGGCCAACTCATAAATACCATTCCCGGTCATTTTGAACGAATAAGGGGCCCAACCTGTTGCAGGAATCGCAAAGTATGCAGTCCCGTCATCATAGATGTAATACTTTTCGCTTACACCATTCGGGACAGCTGCGGTTTTTCCATCCTTATGAAGACTTGTCAGTTCCCAGGACGCTATCAATTCGGGATTCTCTACCAGTTCCGGTGCGTATCCCAGCGGAACATATTCTTCCGTCGAGGAATCAGCTTTTCCGCTGTCAATCCATTTTCCGGTCAATCCCGTCAATCCATTGCTGAAAACCTGGTCCGTCTTAGTCAGTTCGAAGGAACCGCCGTTCACCGGGATGATATATTTATCCGCCGTGATCATGCAGGGGAGTCTTTCCAGCAGGTCATGTACGCCATGCTGCCAGCTCTCATAAGTAGCTTTTCCATTATCGTACAGGCGGATAATAATTCTTCGTTCCTGTATTTTCCAGGTTTGGTTTTTATCCAGTTCGGTACCGTCAGCCATAATCACCTTGTTCAATTCCCATGCGCCGATTTCTTCCGCGTTATTATCAATCATGCGTCCCTTCTCGTCGAAAGAAAAGTATTCGCCGCCTATAAGAACGTCTTCACAGTTGACATATGCTGACGCATATCCCGGGTTCATCCGGTCCAAAATTGAATTCCCGCTGATATCATCCGCCGCTGTATAGCGGAAGTAATATCTGTATTCTCCAAACGTTACCCAACCGATCTTTCGGAATCCGTTTTCATCGAAACAGTAGAGAAATCCATCCTGCTCAAGGAGACCGGTGTGCATCCGACCATCCTCATCAAAATAACAATCGTGATACTGAACGACGGGTATCCCATTCTCCGTCCAGGTTGTATAATCGTCGGTGTACAGGAAACCTTTATGGGCTGCACATCCTTCTTCTCCGGAGTCAAAATAATACCGGTTACCTTCCTTATCTTCTTGCCAGCCTTTCTGCAGCGCACCGCTGGCATTTGCCCAGTACAGCTGTCCGTCTCCGTTATGAATCAGGCCTTCACCCTCGCAAAGTGAACCGTCATCGCCAAACAAATAATATTGTGCTTTACTACCATAATACGAACCACTGATGCTTCGGACACCACTGAAAGATTCCGGAGAGAAATAATAGCGCTTGCCGTTTTGAGTTCTCCAACCACTCAGCAGGGTTCCGCCCGATCCCACATAGACGGCGACAGTTTTTCCTTCCGACGGAAGGAGATATAATCCTTCCTTTGTCTGTTCCAATCCATTCGAATCGTAATAGCGGTAGGCTGCAGAACCAGCCGAGTCACGTTTGTTATCCGGAACCAGTTCACCATCTGCATTGATCAGATAAACCTTTCCGGACAGTTCATAAACCCCGGGATTCCACATGACGCGACTTATATGGTCCGTTTCGTCGAGCCTCAGGAGATAGGTTTTCCCGCCCAGGGTAATGGGCCCATCCTTGTTCATCAGGTAAGTTTCGGGTGAAAAATCATATACAACCCAGTCGACCTTGCGCGTCCCAGTCAGGCCGGTACTCAGATAATACTGCCCGCCGCTTTCAATAACGCGCCAGTTGCCGACGATACTTCCATCGGCAAATGCCATGGCACAAATGAAGAGTACCATCGCAAGCGACACGAAAATGATAGCAGCAAAATATTTTCGCATATGTTTTTCCTCCACATCGTTTTATGTTTCAGTATCTTTTACCTTTCTTTCGCAGATGAGTCCTCCCACCTACAGTGCTGGAAAATTTGTGGAATATAGAAAAACAGCAGCGGAAGAAAATCTTCCACTGCTGTGACCGGATTATTTGAAATACCGCTCCAGCAGTCCCTTGAAGGCTTTGCCGTGGCGGGCTTCGTCCCGGGCCATTTCATGCACGGTGTCATGGATGGCATCCAGGCCCAGCTCCTTGGCTTTCTTGGCCAGGTCGGTCTTGCCCTGGGTGGCGCCGTTTTCGGCTTCCACGCGGACGCGCAGGTTTTCCTTGGTGCTGGGGGAGACGACCTCGCCCAGCAGCTCCGCGAACTTGGCGGCGTGCTCCGCT
>JAFXRG010000010.1 GCA_017526525.1 Clostridia bacterium
AACCATGATCGGTACCAATGGCAGCTGGCCAAGCTGTCACCCAGCCAGTTCTACCATTACGTCACTACCGGGGAGTACCCGCTGCCCGGCAAACCTCCTAGGGGAGGAGTCCCAAGGGGCTCTGCCCCTTGAACCCCGAGGCTTTCTGGATGATCCCCAAATGTTGTTGGAATTCTTCTCCGCTGAATAGATTCGCTTTTGTGTGTGGTGGTAAAAAACAACTCCCGCAAGGCCCTGTGGGAGTCTCTTTGTCTGTCCTTATGCCGCAATCCGCATGTACTGCTCGACACTGATCATTTCTTATTATCGGTTTTAATCCCTGAGACAACCAACGGGAATAACATATACCCCTTTTTCGGTTTTATAGGACATCGGTGCGTTTGCGCAAATTGTAATCAGTAAGGTTGGTTCTCTGTAGGTTGCTCTTGGATGTTTGGGATCAGCCAGCGCTTTTTTATTATATTCGCGAATCATATCAACAAATTTCAGAAGCCCTTGCTCGGCTGCCGGAATTTCATTCATGCCGGTTTTGATTTCTATCAAGGCATATCTTCCGTCCGGAAGCTGATATACAGCATCAGCCTCCAGACCGCTGTCATCGCTGTAATGCAATACAGTAGCGTCATGAACCTGGGCATATACAAGCAAATCCCTGATAACCAGGTTCTCAAATACATGGCCAAAGAAATCCAGATCATTATTAAAATAGGAAGGATCGATTCCCAATGCCGCCAGACCTATTGACGGATCAACAAACAGATGCTTTTTGGATGCGCGGATTGCTGTTTTGGAACGAATCTGCGGCATCCAGGCATCCAGGTCTTTTATTACAAAAAGCTGCTCCAATGCCGTAATATACGAAGCCAGCGTGACATCCGTTACATTCTGCGTAGCTTGCACATCCGCATATATACTCGTTTTCTTCGTACGTGCTGCCATATTCCGGGCAAAGGACCATAAAAGCATCCTTGCCCATTCAGGATTCCGTTTGACGTCATCCACTGTACTGATGTCTTTTTGCCAGATCTGCCGGTAATAATCCTTTGCGATTTCCAGTTTCGCCATTTTGTCCTTTATTGCAAGGCATCTGGGCCATCCGCCCCGGCACGCAGCAAAAAACAGATCTTTCAGAGTAATATGGGAAACATTACCCCCGAACTGCGCTTCAGGGTGATCAAACAGCACAGAGAGCGAAATACTCCCATCGGATTCTCCGGTTTCCCACAGGGTCATCGGATACATCAGCAATTCACTGATCCTGCCTGTTCCGGTATGGGGTGTTTTGACCTTTTGACTGGTAGAGCCTGTCAGATAGTATTCGCCGATTGCTTCCGGATGATCATCGCAGTCTTTCCTGATGGCTCCCCAGACTTTGGGAGCGTCCTGCCATTCATCAAAAAGAATAGGCTTTGGATTGGAAAAAAAGAGCGTTGGAGAAGTTTCAGCAACCGCAATATAACCGTCCCGTCTCTCCTCATCCTGAAATTCGATCGTTGTCCGGCAGCGTTCCTTTGCCGTGCGGGTTTTCCCGCAGCCCTTGGGACCAACTATACTGATTGCGTTAAAGGCCTTTATCCGTTGATCAATCTGCCGGTCGATGATTCTTTCTATATATTTCATTTTGCCACCCCCGTCAGATGTCATTATACGGTTATCTTGTGTTTTTCGCAACTTTTGTTTTATGTTTTTCGTCATTTTTGTTTTGGTAATTTCGTCATTTTTGTTTTATGTTTTTCGCCTTTGGTTGTGGTTTGCCCTACCGGTCAAGCCAACCGACTCTTGTGGAATTTGATAGGTTTTCGTGATCCAGAACCACAAGTTCTTGTGGTTTCGCTGCAAACATACTACATAGTGAGAGCACATCGTTCACATCATGGGGCGCAAGCGCCAGTGGCGCTTGCGTTAATCGACCAAGCGAAGCGCGACCGTTGGTTCGAGTCCAACTGTCACCACCACACACCCGGTAGGCGTTCAAGATCAACGCTTACCGGATTTTTTTGCGTACCCTGCAGGGGTACGCGCTTTTTCTGGGCAGGGGTACCCGCAACCTATAAAAAATGTACTGAAAACACTGTGAAATAAAAAAGAGATGGCTGAACCAGATTTCCAGTTCAGCCAAAGCAGAAAGAATATTTAATTTACAAATGAAATATATTGTTATGGTCATGTGATCAATCTACATACGCTAGCATTTAATTCATTTCCCCTTACTCCGCCTCCGGCAGGCCTGCCAGGGCCAGGAGCACCGCGCAGATAAAGCCGAAGCCTCCGGCGCTGAGGGCTGCCAGCCAGTTGACATCCCCTAGCACCACCGCTCCGGTACCGATATACGCCAGGGCGGATTCCGCAAAGGTGCGGATCGCCCGGACCAGGGCCGCTTTCATCCAGGTTTTCCAGTTGGTTTTCATAAGCTTTTCCTTCCTTTCCTTCAGTTGGGTTTCAGGGTTCTTTCCAGGGTTTCCATGCGGCTTTCCAGCTTATACATCCTTTCCACCACACTGTTGTGCTTATCCACCTTGTTTTCCAGCTTTTCCAGCCGGTAGGCCATCAGGGCCGCCTGCTTCCGGTTGCTCATATAGACGCCCAGGAATGCGAAGCCGGCGGTGATCACCGCCACCAGGATCGTTGCCCAGTCCATTTTCAGGTTCCCTCCTTTCCTTATCGTCCGGGAACGAGGGATGTCCCTCCGTCGCTCCAATTTCACTGTTTGTTATTTCAATCAACAAAAAGTGTTGACACAGAAAACAAAACGAATTATTATTCTGTCAGGAGGTGACTTCTCATGTTGACTGCGTTTGGGAAAGAATTGCGAAAATTGCGAATCTCTGTTGGAGAACTGATCCGTGATATGGCAACTAAACTGGGCGTTACCGCATCATACCTGTCCGCTGTTGAAACTGGCAAACGTCATATACCTAGCGATTGGATCCTTAGGATATCTGAACTGTATAATCTTTCTGCAGATGAAAAAGACATGTTACAAAAAGCTGCCGATGCTTCAGCATCATCTATTAAACTGAATCTTGATGGGATGAACACACGCCGCAGACAGACAGCAGTGCTTTTTGCCCGTGAATTTGGAGAACTCGATGAACAGAAGGTCGAACAAATTCGAATGCTTCTGGGAGAGCGAGGTGAGTAAAATGATTTATCGTGCGCAACCAATGAGCCGGGCTAAACTGCGACAGCTTGCCATACAGTTCCGGAGCCTTCTCGGTATAGAGGATGTTTACCATGTTAATGTCCTGAAAATCCTTGAGCATGTCATGCCGATGCTGTTTGAGGGCTTTACGTACGAAATAGTTCAAATACAAGAACTGCCTATGAATCGACACGCTGATACAGACGTTATTAATCGCATTATCAGGATCCGGGAAGATATTTACGATAAAGCTTGTAAAAATGATGGTCAGGCTCGTATGACGATTATGCACGAAATTGCCCATTATTTGCTGTTCGTGGTGTGCGGAGTCAAGTTTGCCCGGTCGTTTGCCGACAAACCGGTGAAAACTTACGAAGATCCTGAATGGCAAGCAAAAGCATTTGCTGCTGAAATCATGTGCGATTATCGTCTGGTACGACACATGAGTCCGGACATGATCAAAGATGAATGTGGAGTTTCATGGAGTGCGGCAAACATGATTTTCAGGAACTGCCGTAAACTATGAACAAATATGTATTGAAAGGGGGAATGCAAATTGATCTGCATAAAAAACCGATGACAACCATTGCCGTGGCTGTCATCGGTCGTTCAGCATCGGGATTGCCGTCCCGAAAACTGCAGGGGCATCAAAATGATACCCATCCAATGTCATTTTAATGTCCCCTGCAACTGTTTGTCAACACAATCAGAATTATAGGAGGCCTAAAAATGACAAATTTTCTTTTTCCACTAAAAATCCCAGGAGTCATGAACCCCACTATCCGAAATGGGCTTAAAGACATATGGAACGCACACATGGCAGAAGGCGCAACGTTCGGTCATCTTGATATTCCCTTATGTCCGACAACAGCCAATGAACTCCCCAAAGCTATCATCACGTGGGATGAAGCAAAAGCAATCCATAAAAAAAGATTGGCTCGAGGAAATTCAGATTATCAAGAGGAAGCATTTGTCTGTTTTTACATTGATGACTGCAAGTTTGATGGCCCTAGGGGAATCTGGCATGATTGCAATTCTGCACTAAAGGTTTTTCGACATTTTGCAGGGGTAATCACGCCGGATTACTCCACCTATCAGGATTTCCCGGAAGCAATAAAAATTTACGCAACATACCGGATGCGCCTGTTTGGTTACTGGCTTGGAAGAAACGGTATCGCAGTAATCAACAACATTCGTTGGGGTACTCCGGAAAGTTGGCACTACTGTTTTGAAGGTATACCGAAGAACAGCATCGTAGCCATCGGAACAGTCGGCGGCAGCCCACGGAAGTTACTGGACAGAGATCGTTTTGAAGCCGGACTGACAAAAATGGTTGAACAGTTGAAACCTCACACGATTATCGTTTACGGTTCAGCCGAATATGATTGCTTCAAGAAACTTCTCTCTCAGGGAATCCGTATTGTTTCCTTCCAATCGAAAATCGCGGAAGCGTTCGGGAGGAGGAAACATCATGAGTAAGAACGAAAGCCATCTTTTTGTTGGAACATCAGGAGCACGAATCACCCAACATAGTATATCAAAATACCGTGAAAGGTTTCTTGGTAAGACAGTGGGACAAATTGATAAAATGCTCCGAAAGCGCGGTTACCAGACGACGATCCGAAAATCAATACACAGTACATCTAAAGCCAAAGTCATTGTAATCGGGAATTCCAGCACAGAAAGAAACATTACACAGGTGCAGGTTTCTCCCGGAAGCAAGCGGCATGGCGGAGTTCCTTATGTGAAGATCAGCACAAACGATATTGGCATCATCAAAATCATTAATGGAACTCCAACCCAATACAAGACAGACGGCAAAGAAAATGCAACAGTTTTATTCAGGAGGAGATAATCATGTTATTCAATGAGGCTATTATCCCGTTCGTTGGCATAGAAAGTATTAAGCTGTATCAGGCCCTTACAGACGTCAAAAAGATCTTAACTGAAGAAGGCATCAGCTACCGTGAAGAACTGTGGAGCAGCCAGTCCGAGACAGTTCCGAACCCATGGAGAGTTATCGTCATTGATAATGTAATGAGCCTGTTTTTTGCAAAGAACGACAAGCTGTTCAAGATTGTTTTTTGGCAGGATTATTCCGGTTCTTTACCTAACAGTATCAGTACCGGGATGCCGGTAACAAAGGCGAAAACGCTGGATCCGACACTTACATACGATGACTGGAATGAAGATTACGAATCCAACTCTGGATACTGGCTTGAAGATGATGCTGAAAACAGCAATATCATTTCTATCAGCATTTTCATCAGGGAACTGCTGGATGAAGATCAGTTTGATGTATGTAACTGGTAACATAATAGCGTTCAGATAATCGAAAAAACTTCACAGTGGTTATTATTTCTATAACCCAATCGGCTGTTGATACCGTTATCCTGCCGTTCTGCTACCCTCTCCGGCGGTCGTTCTCAGACCATAATTGCGACCGCCGGAGATCGCAGAACACGCTTTCCGCTATATATCTTTGATTACCCTTTATCCGAACAAACAATCTTCATCAGCCTTTCTGTTTATCGATCATTTACAAAAGCCCATTAAGTATTTATCCATATACATGGGAATGACGGGGCATGCCCTTTGTTCCCCTTACTCCGCCTCCGGCAGGCCTGACAGGGCCAGGAGCGCCGCGCAGACGAAGCCGAAGCCTCCGGCGCTGAGGGCTGCCAGCCAGTTGACATCCCCCAGAACTACCGCTCCGGTACCGATATATGCCAGGGCGGATTCCGCAAAGGTGCGGATTGCCCGGACCAGGGCCGCTTTCATCCAGGTTTTCCAGTTGGTTTTCATAGGCTTTTCCTTCCTTTCCTTCAGTTGGGTTTCAGGGTTCTTTCCAGGGTTTCCATGCGGCTTTCCAGCTTATACATCCTTTCCACCACGCTGTTGTGCTTATCCACCTTGTTTTCCAGCTTTTCCAGCCGGTAGGCCATCAGGGCCGCCTGCTTCCGGTTGCTCATATAGACGCCCAGGAAGGCGAAGCCGGCGGTGATCACCGCCACCAGGATCGTTGCCCAGTCCATTCAGGTTCCCTCCTTTCCTCCTTCGTTCCCGGTTCCCGTCAGGGAACGAAAAGGGTCGTCCCCAGCGTTCCCTTCCCGTCAGGGAACGAAAAGGGTCGTCCCCAGCGTTCCCCGGGTGACGGGGCCCACGATGCCGTCCGCCTTGATGCCGCTGTCTTTTTGGAAGGCTTTTACTGCTGCCTGGGTGCGGGCCCCGAAGATCCCGTCCGCCCCGCAGGGGCCCAGGTCGTAGCCCTTCTGCAGCAGGAGCTGCTGAAGGGCACGGACCTCTTCGCCCCGGCTGCCCCGGCGCAGCAGGGCGGTTCCCGTGGGATCGGGTTTTCCTTCCGGGGGTACGGGTTCCGGGGGTATGGGCTCCGGTTTTACCGGAGCCTCCCAGGGCATGCCCTTGGGTATGGCATAATGGGTCCAGCCCCGGTCCGTGATTTTTCCCCTTTTCACTTCCCCGGAGCAGTGGATGATTTGCCCTCCGCCGATATGCAGTCCGGTATGCTCCATGGTTTTCCTGTCCTTTGGGTTCTGCATGAATACGCAGCAGACCACGCCCTTCGGCATTTCCCCGATAGGCCCTTTCTGCTGCCAGTTGCCGGAGGTGTTCCACTGGCTGGTGGCTCCGGCGCCCTGCAGGGAAATACCTGCCTGGGCCAATACCCAGCGGGTAAAACCCCGGCAGTCAAAGAAGCGCACCGCCGCGGACGGATACCAGCGGCAAGGCGTACAGCCCGCCTGTTTACCCGAACACACCGGGCACTTGGCAAGGATCACCTTCGCCTCCGCCTCCGGGCAGGTACTGCGGTTGGCGTAGGAGCGGCGATTGGCGGGGGTGCAGTACTGTCCGGCACCGCCCCAGACATATGGCCACTCCATACAGGCTTCCGCGGTTTTGACTGCCAGCTCCGCCGCGTTCAGACCCAGGGCTTTCCAGTTTGCAATCTGGTTTTCCACCTGTTTTGCGCTGTTCAATTTCTTTGCCTCCCTCTTCCTGTGTCCTCCCGGGTTTCCCGGGAGGCGCTGTTTCCATTGTTTTTGCTGTTTTCCCGGCTTTTCCGGGGACTATGGTTCCCCGCTTCCGCCAGCACAAACACCGTTAAAATGGCTCCTGCCGCGAAACCGCACAGCAGGAGCAGGATGTTAAACCACATGATTCCTTTTCCTTTCCTATTCATATGTAAGTCAGAAGAACGGTTTCCCGCTGACCCTTTTGAATTTACAAACCTGTCGAGCTGATTAGATTCTTCACTGCGTTCAGAATGACACGGGAGGGGCTGGCATTCAGGATGACACCGGAGGGAACTGGCACTCAGGAGGACACGGAGACAACCCGGATGCCGGGAGGCACCGGGAACCAGTCCTTCAGGGGCACGGGCGGGGCTGCACTGGCATGCACAGTCACGCTGCCGTTTATGTTGTCGCTGAAGGTTTCCCCGCTTTCCAGGAAATCCCGGACCGTATCCAGGGTGCCGTCCCAGCGGAAGAGTTTCAGTTTTCTTTGCAGGACGCTGCGGTATACCTCATCGCTCCAGCCGGCTTGACGGGGAATGGACACCGACTGTCCCAGGGCGTCCAGCTGGAGGCCCTGGGCAGTGGATAAAGAAAACCCCGATTCCAGCTGGGGAATCAGGGCCCACAAATCCGCCGCCTGGCGGAGCAGCGCTTCCGCCAGGGCGGCAAAGCGCGGTTTGTTCCTGGTGTATCCCGGAAACAGGGACATCCAGGCTTCCAATTGATTTTCCAGCGAGGGATACATCACGTCACCTCCACCGTAATGCTGCTTTCCCCGTCAATGCCGAAGAGCCCGTTCCAGGCGCAGGTGAGCTTTTCCCTTTCCTGCGCTCCTCCGGAAGACACGCTCAGGTCCGTCAGGGCAAAGGTGGGGGCGTAGTCTCCCGCCGCCTGGTACAGCATGCCGTACAGCCTGGGCACGTTAATGCTTTCCCCGATGTCCAGCTCCTGCTCCACATACTGCAGGAGGCGGTTTTTCAGCAGGGCGGTGACCGCCGCCGCGTCAAAGCCGGCATAGGCCCGCAGGCTGAGCCGGAAGGTGACCAGCGTCAGCAGGGGCCGGGAAAAGCGGATGGTATGCGACCGGCCGTACTCGTCCGTGATATTCCGGCTCAGGGTGCCGAAGGTTCCCACTCCCGGCGGTTTTTTCCGGTTAATGGCTTCACAGATCCGCACCGCGTTGCCGTCGCTGACATAGCAGGCCAGGGTATGGGCTGGGACGCCGTCCAGGGAAGAATCCGTATCGTTCTCCCGGATCATGACCCGGGTCACCCCGGAGACGGAACGGATTTCCGATTCCAGGGGCGCCAGGGAATACATGCCCCGGGAAGCCATGGCCTGCTGCATGCGGGCCCGGCAAGAGGCGTCCGATTCTCCCGGGGAACGGGTCAGCCCGTAAAGGGGCAGCAGCAGGTCCAGGGACTGGCCTGCTGCCAGGAAGGGATTGCGGCTGTTATATACCGACAAGGCCAGGGCGGATACGTCGTCCAGGGCCTTGGCAAAGACCGACAGCAGCTGGTAATCCGGCACTGCAGGCGTCAGCTCCGCTTCCTGCCCAAAGATGGAGCGGTAAGCGGTGCAGAGGTCCTGCAGCCTGTCCTCGTAAGTGGGCAGATGCAGCCCGGAAGCATCCAGGTACGGAGGAAAGTAGGCCATGGATTCTCTCCTTTATCACGTTCTTATCTTTATCATCAGAAAGTCAGGGACCATTCCGCCCGGGCGGAGCCTTCCTCTGTATGCAGGCTAACTTCGTAATTAAACTGCCGGCCGGTGACGGAAAAGCATGCGTCCTCTACCGCCTGCACCCCCGGGGTTTCCCGGATATATGCCGAGATGAGGGACGCGAGGCCCTGGGCGTCCGCTTCCGTGAGGCGGGATTCCTGCAGGCGCTGCAGGGCCGGAAAACCTGCATTTTCGTTTTCCCACCAGTCGCCCTGAAGAAGGCTCAGGCGGTATTTCACCAGAAGGGCGATAGCCGGGGATCCGGAGAGCATGCGGGAAGAAGAAACCGGCAGAATGTCTCCGGTTCCATCCACGGGACGAAGAAGCACAGCAATCACCTCCCGACCTTCCATCCTATTAAAGCGAACCCATCTGAGAGGTCGTGCTTTCTGGGGGTTGGGGGTTCTTCCGGTTTTCCGGACTCCAGGAAGGCGTCCGTGTCCTTATCCGCGAAGATCACCAGGCAGGCGTCTCCGGGGTTTACTGCAAAGGGCACCGGCATGAACACCGGGACATCCGGCAGGACGGGGTATGTGAGGCTGCCCGCCTTCACCGCCGGGCGGATTTCCGCCGTCTGTTTTTCCGCGTTAAAGGAAACCACCGTGCCCGGCAGGGCACAGTGGAGGGCGGAAAAGAATTCCTGTTTCAGGGCTTCCCTTTCTTCGTAGGTCATGCTTTTTCTCCTGTTTTTTCGGTATGCTTTCCTGCCGGCTTTCTATCGCCGGACTTCCACAGTCAGCATGGTTTTCCACGGTCCGGCTCCCGTATCCGCGTCCACTTTCCTTTCCAGGATTTTTCCTGATATCTCCATACTTTCTGTTTCCAGCAGCAGCTCCTCCCCCGGCCGGAAGCCTTTCACTTCCGTGGAGAGGATCATTTTTCGGCCGCTTTCCGCAAAGGCCGGGGCGTCCGTCAGGTCCCTGGCCGTGAGGCGCAGGGTCACCGGCAGCGGAGCTTCCGGGCTCACGCACAGGCCCGCAGGGGCCAGGACGCCCCGGGCGCCGGCCGCCGCCAGGGCTTCTGCCGCGCACTCCGCCGCCCGGCCCAGGAAAGCCCGTGCCCGGGGAAACTCCGGATCCCTTCCCGGAAAGGACAGGAGGGAGATGCCCGTGCCGGAGGCCGCCAGGATTTCCCTGACCGCCTCCGACACTTTGGTTCCGGCAGGAAACGTCAGGGAAACCTTCCTTTCCCACAGGTCCAGCCCCGGGGCGAAGACGGCCGTGGTGACCGTGCCTTCCGGCACGGTGGCGCGGGTCACATCCGCCGCCTGCCCGAAGGCAATGCAGGAGGTTCCCTGCAGCACAGTGAGGGCTTTGGCCCGGGACAGGAGCAGGAAATCCGGCTCCCGCAGGTTCCAGCCATCCAGCAGGAAGGGCTCCGGATACAGGTTCAGGGAGGATCTTCCCCGCAGGCGGAAGCGGCCGCGGAGCGATGTTTCCTCCCCGTCCGCCAGGATTGTCAGTTTTCGTTCCATACGTCACCAAAGAGCAGCGTATATTCGCTCAGGTTGTTTTCCGAGGGGTCTTTCTCCGGACCCTCGTCCCCGCAGCGGAGCACCCACAGGGCGCCGCAGCCTTTTCCCTCCCGCAGGTGACGGAAGGGGCGGAACAGGTCGTTCACCTGCCCCCGGGAGCATACCAGGGGCACCTGGTTCACCAGCAGGGCGCCGGAGGAGCCGTCCCAGAGGGAAATGACCCAGCGGTTTACCGCCGGGAGAAAACGGAGATCGAAGCGAGCCAGGAAGCCTTCCCCGTTCAGGGAGGTATCCAGAGTGAAAGCCTGGCGGGGAGCCTCCGACAGGGGCAGGAGGGCCATGGGCAACGGGAATCACCTCACACAAGTTCAATGCCCGCGCGGAGCAGCAGCTGCCGCAGCTGGGTTTCGGAAAGCGTCCGGGCCGGGGCCGCGGGGCCGGTATTCACCGCCGCGGACGCATTGTCATTGGTTTTGGCGTCCCCGGACGCCTCCGCCTGGGTGAAGGCCAGGGTGCCCTGCCAGCCGGAGCAACTGGTTTCATCCGCCGCGGCGGAGATTTCCGACAGCAGCATGCCCGCATACGTGCGGGCGCTGGTTACCACCGTGCAGAGAGTGCGGGTGCGCTTCAGGTTTTCCAGGGCCTGCAGCATCCGGTCCGCCCGGCCCGCCGGGTGGCCTACATCCGACTCAATGACCGTAAGGATCACCCGGTCCGGCTGGTTCCGGGCGCCGTTGACGTAGTCCGTGCCGTAGGCGGATTCCTGGTCCGTGCGGATTTTCAGGGACAGCTCGTGCTTTACCGACAGCACGCCGCAGAAGGTATACGTGAAGCCGTAGGAGGGCACCAGGATTTTGACGGAAGAGGGCATTTTGACTTACCTCATCGTTTCTTTCAAATAAAATAACGGACAACGAAAATGCTGTCCGCTAACCGTTTGTTTCAACATAACCGGGATCCATTACAGGCCGTATTTTTTCCTCACAGACTGAAGGGATTCCCTTGCGTTTCCGGTTTTTCCCAGGGCAATCTGCTCCTCCGAACGTTCCAGATCCGCAATCATATCCACGATACCTTTTTTGACTTCCATAATATAACAATGTTCCGGCTCTTTGGCGGCATTCTTTGAATTCATGATGGGAGTATTCTTTTGCATACGTACCGCTCCTTCCTTCTGATAAACAGATTATACCACAACAATGAACTTTTGAATTTATTTCACCGCGTCGTTCAGGGTGCGGAGCAGGTACTGTTCCGCCGCATCATAGCCCGCCCGGCCCACCGCTTCCGGATCCGTGCGCAGACAGGCAGCTTCGTATTGACATGTGATAACTTCAGAGTTATCATAATATGGCGGAAAGGAGAAAGGCAAGTGTACAAGATCAGATTCTACAGGAAGAGAAATGGAGAGGAACCTGTTGCGGTTTTCCTGAAGAAGCTTGCGAGTCAGAAAGGAAAAGACAGCAGGATTCAACTTGGAAAGATCCGGGATTACATCAAAATTCTTGAAGAGCATGGTACAAGGATCGGGGAACCTTTTGTGAAAAAGGTTGACGATAAAGAAGACATCTGGGAATTAAGGCCACTTGGAAACAGAATCTTCTTTGTTGCATGGATTGAGAACACATTTGTTTTGCTTCATGTCTTCCAGAAGCAGACGCAGAAGACACCGCAAAGGCAAATTGACCAGGCCAGACGGGAAGTAAAAGACTTGAAAGAAAGGGGAATGGAAAATGAATAACAGCGCGATTGGCAGCAGTTGGGAAGAACTGGAGAAAGAACTATTTACACCGGAAGAGATTGCTGCGAGTGACCTGCGGGTTGCCTTGATTGGAGAAATGATCAAGGCCAGGGAAGGACACGGGCTGACACAAAGGGATATGGAAAAGCTGTCCGGAGTCGCACAACCGGTAATTGCACGGATGGAAAAAGGGAAAACAAGTCCGTCCATTGACACAGTTTTAAAACTCCTTGTTCCTCTTGGAATGACACTGAAAGTTGCTCCGATTGCAGAAGCAAAGTAAGCAGGATCCACGCAAAGCGATCGATCATTTCACCGCGTCGTTCAGGGTGCGGAGCAGGTACTGTTCCGCCGCGTCATAGACCGCCTGCCCTACCGCTTCCGGATCCGTGCCGGCGGCCTGTACCTGGATGGATACCGGGGCCTGCACGTTGGTGGAGGTCGTCTGGTTCACCGGAGCAAAGGGCAGCGTCGGAGTCAGGAGCTGCTGCAATCCGGCCAGGAAGCCGGAGGCCGCGAAAGCGGCGCTGGCGGAAGACGCGCCGCCTTTTCCGGCGCTTCCGGCAGGGCCGGAGGAAGAGCCGGTACTGCCGGAAGTGCCGGAAGTGCCGGAAGTGCCGGATAAGCCGGAAAAGCTGCCGGGAGCCCCACCGGACAGCTCCACCCTGGCCCGCAGGGGCAATACTGAGGACGCAAAGAGGCTTTGCAGGGAGCTGAGGGCGTTCCTGCCCGCGCTCACGATGCCGGAAGCGTCGGCGGTCAGGCGCAGGTTTTTTTCTGCTTCCTTCCGGAAGGCCTTCAGGTCCGCGTTTGCTTTGGTAAAGTCCACGGAAAACGGCAGGCGGGCGGTTTCCGGCTGTTCGGCCGTCCGGGAGAACGGAGTTCCGGCCGGGACAGGCACCGGGATTTCCGCCAGCTCTGCAAAGAAGGCCTGGGCGGATTCCCGGGCCCGGGTAAAGGCGGAAGCCAGATCCTCCGCCAGGGCGCGGTTCCTTTCCAGGGCCGCCTGGAGTTTTTCCACGCCGGTTTCATCGATTTCCACCCCAAAGGATGCCAGGAATTCCTGTTCAGCCATAGTGCCTCCTGGGTTCTGTTTGCTTACAAAATCTGTTGACAATATATGTTTTAACATATATAATTTTCCTGGAAGGAGGATATTATGCCACAGATCAAAGCAGAGATGTATGATCTTCCGGACGGAACATATCCGATTCAGGATTTCATTGAAAGCCTTGACATCAAAATGAAAACAAAAGTTTTATGGACAGTTAAGGTTTTTGAACAGTTTGGAACTGAATTACGGGAACCGTACTCAAAATACTTAAGAGATGACATTTTTGAACTTCGTGTTAAAGTTGGCTCAGACATTTCGCGTGTTTTATACTTCTTCTTTGATGGGAATAAAGCCATTCTTACGCATGGCTTTATAAAAAAGAAGGACAAGACGCCTCCAGGCGAAATTGATCGGGCAATCAAATATCGGAGAGAATATTTCAGCAGGAAAGGAGTTGCTAAAGATGACTAAATCATTTGACGAGTACTTTGATGAGCAGATGAAAGATCCTCGGATAAAAGCAGAATATGAAGCGCTTGAACCTGAATTTGAAATCGTGAATGCCATGATTGATGCACGAAATAAAAACGGCCTAACGCAGAAACAATTATCCACTATTACAGGAATTACTCAATCAGACATCAGCAAGCTGGAAAATGCAAATGCGAATCCTTCTTTGCAAACGCTGAAAAGGCTTGCACAAGGGATGGGAATGCAGCTTCATCTGACATTTACTCCCATAAAACAATCCACCTGACCCTTTGCCTATACAACCTTCTTTTAGCGGTGTTCTTTATGGGCACCGTTTTTTTGTTTTACCTGTCGCCTGATTCCAAAAGGCGGATTTCATTTTCCCTGCGGACGCGGATCAGCTCATTTATGTCCAGCAGGTCGTCCAGGGTATAGGTTCCGTCCCAGAGCTCATGCTGCTTCCACAGGCCCTCCGCCACAGGCAGGAAGAGGAATTCATCCACGTTCGGGCAGGTTACCGCCGGGAAGCCGGGTTTTCTTTCCGGGAGGCAGAGCCTCCCCCGGAGAAAAAACCTTCCAGCGTCCACAGTACCTCCTCCAGGGTCAGTTTCAGGCAGGCGGCGGCATCGTGGGCGATGTCCGGCCAGGTCCATTCCCCCCGGGTCATCACCGGCATCCAGCCGGCAGGCAGCAGCACCTCGCAGTGCTCCAGGCAGGCCGTCATGAGCCGGCGGAGCTCCTCCTCCGGCAGGGAGGCCAGCACCGACGCCGCCTCCGGGGTTTCCGGCAGGCGGGCCAGCAGCCGCAGCAGGAACGCGCCGGAAAAGGCGTCCAGCTTCGTCAGCCGGAAGTCCTGCCCTGTATCCCCGCCCTGCAGGCGAAGGGTTTTCTGTATTTCCCGCATTTTCTTTTTTCCTTCCTTATTATTGTTCCGTAATGGTGGCGGCCAGGAGGGTCACCGAAAGGTTCGAGGCCGTGCGGTCAAAGACCCGGTCCGGCACCTTCTGCAATGTGACGCCGGTGCAGACCACCGAAAACCCTCCTGCCGCGTCCTGGATGGTGAGGGTGCCCAGGGCGATGCGGGAGGGATCCTGGCAGTTTTTCTGCCAGGCCGCCCAGCGCCGCAGGAACCAGTCCCCCACCGAGTTCTGGGGGATTTCCATGGTAATGGTGCCGTTGGTGGTTTTCAGCCGGTTCACCACCACATAGCCGTCCGCCGTCAGGGTATGGCTGGTCAGGTCCCCCGCCGCGGACACCGTGATCCGTCCCCGGCCGCACTGGTGCAGGTTGGCGGTTCCCACGTCCGGATGGCTCAGCACCGTGCGGCAGTCCGGAAGGGAATAAATGTTGTAGGCGATGCGGACTCACTCCTTTGTCATGAGATTTATCGAAATGAGAAAGGATATGTGAGTCCCATGCTACAGCCGTCCATCGCTGCAAGCGAAGCGCAGCAGGGATGGGTAACGGCGATCGCAAACGGACTCACTCCTTTGTCATGAGTGTCAAAGCTTCACATTCACGTTGATGACCACGCTTTCCAGGCTGCCCGCCAGGGTCAGGGCCGCCTGGATAGGCATGGCTTTATGGGCCGCCCGGTCGGCTTCCGGCTGGTTGTCGTAGCTGTCCGCCCAGAGTGCGAAGCCGTTTTCCAGCCAGTCCCCGGGAGACAGACTGCCCAGGGCGGCGCCCCGCCAGGGGGCCGACGCCAGGATGCCCCGGCCGGTGTAGCGGATGAGCACGCCGGTGAAGGCGTTCATGAACTGGGCCGAGGCGTCGTCCGTCTGGGGCAGCCGGTCCGGGTTGTCCGCCAGCAGGGAGAGGGCCGCGTTCTGCAGGTCTTCCGCGATCTGGTCCAGATACAGCACCTCGTCGTAGCGCAGCAGGGACGGGGTGCTGCCCTTTTCCAGCAGGGTATGGCGGGCACCCCGGGTGACATATACATTGCCGCCCAGCTCTTCAATGGCTTCCGCCTGGGCCTCCGTCAGGTCCGATGGCTGCAGGCCGCCCACCCGCTTGTAGCACAGGGCGAAGGCGGACGCGGCATGGGCCGCTTCCAGCCCCATGGCGGCGCCCATGACCGCCGCGGCGTCCGACACAGCAGAAACGTATGTGGCCACCGTCCTCCGACTGCCGGCAGCATGGAGTCTTTCCAGCAGGGAGCCGGAGGCCGCCGCCGCGGCCGGGGTTCCGGTCAGGGCCGCGAACCACACCGCCGGTTTTTCCAGGCCGGACAGGTGGGTATCCAGGGCCAGGGCTTCCCCGTCCGTCACCGGGTCCGCCAGGGCGATGCCGTAAAAATCCCGGGTTTTCTGCAGGGCCGCGTCCAGGGCCTGCACCGGGGATTCCGACGCGGGATGGCAGGACACCAGCAGCCTGGGCGGCGCCGGGGAGGCGGCAAAGTATTTCTGGGCCGCCTTATAGGCCTCCGAGGAAGCAGGAAATCCGTCGGCAATGAGGCCGGCGGCGGCCTCCGCCGAGGAGGCGTAGGACCGGAGGCGCTTTGCCTCTGCGAAGGAGGCATCCTTCACCAGCAGCAGGCCGGTATCGAAGGCCGTGGGCAAGGCCGAGGAGCGGGAGACATTCACGTTTACCCGTGCAATGATTTCAAGGGACAGCATGATTCCTTATCTCCTTTCCGTATGCACCGTCACCGCCGGCGGAAAGCGCACCGCGTTCCGGCGGGAGGGATGCAGATCCGTTTCATTCACCCGGAGGTGCACCGCCAGGTCCGCCCGCCGGCGCCACAGGGACCCCTCCGGCTCATGCAGCAGGGCGGGCTCCGGGGCGCCGGGCACGGGGTAGATGCCCGCCTTCCGCAGGATGCTCAGCGGAAAGCCCGCTCCGTCCAGAAAAAGAAAGACCCGGATTTTCCGGGCGTTCTCCCGGGCGGACGGGCCGTAGCACACCACCGTCAGCAGCCAGGCGGAAAAGACGGACACCGCCGGGGTATGGGAGGCCGCAGCGGGGTTTTCCCCGTGGTACGCCGGGGGCGCTTCCCGGGCGGACGGATCCGGGGCAAGGGAATAATAGATGACGTCCTCAATCCGGGGCGGCCTGGGCGGGGGCTCCGGCTCCGGATACTGCCGCCGGATCAGGGCGGAGGCTTCGTCTGAAGCGGGGGAAAGGCCAAAGCAGGCGCACAGGGCATCGAAAAGCGCTTCATACAGCGTTTCGCACAGCATTTCATTCATCCGTTTTCACCGCCAATACCTGAAAGAGTACTTCCACGCCGATCCAGTCCCGGAGGAGCACGACGCGCCATTCCTTTTCATGCCAGAGGATGCGGTCCGGCCCGTTATACTCCTTTCCTTCGGTATTTTTTCCCATGCTCAGGGGGAAATCCGTGTAAATAATGATGTAATCTTCCTTTCGGTTTTCTTCCGGCAGGAGGAAGTTCATCTCCGGGGTGCCGGGATGGATGCAGCCGGAAGCCGCGTACATCTGCTCAACGGACGAGGTTTTTCCCCGGCGGAGAAAATAGGTGGTGCGCTTCACACAGAAGGGGTGGTAGCCCAGCTCCGGATCCCGCAGGTTCAGCAACAGATCCATGGTGGTTTAATCCTCCTTGATTTCATAGTCAAAGG
Source organism: Clostridia bacterium (assembly GCA_017526525.1). Classification (GTDB taxonomy): domain Bacteria; phylum Bacillota; class Clostridia; order Christensenellales; family Aristaeellaceae; genus Aristaeella. The sequence continues at coordinate 17,226 of JAFXRG010000010.1, forward strand.
CGTTATACAGTTCCCCGGTATTGAAGAGGGGGCGGTTGAATCCTTTGCCGGGCACGTATACCGCTTTTCCGGCGGCCCGGTTATACAGCCAGCCGCCGCTGACGGTAACCGGGCTGTTGGGGGGCGAAAGGCCGGCATCGATTTCCGCCCGGATGGCGTCCGCCCCCGCCTGCCCGGCGGTAGCGAAGCCGGAACGGATGCCGGAGGGGTTGGCCTCCCAGGCCGCCCGGGCCGCGCCGGAGAGGGCCTCCGCCATGCGCCGCCGGACTTCCGGGCGGGAAAGGGCCGGGGCGATCACCGGGCGGGGTGGGATGCGCTGGAGGGGGGAGCCGTGCTCCTGCACGGAGAGGATGAGACGGAGGCGGGAAGGCGCGGATTCCGGGAGGCCGACACGGAGGCGGGTGCGTTGGAGGGTGCGAAGGCAGCGGAGGCGGACGGCGAGGGCGGGGCGGGAGGAATCGGGGCCGGAAATGCGAAAGGCCAAAATCAGCATATGGATGAGATCCTTACATGATGTTGTATGGGAACGGGTAAGAAAAAGGCAGATGTTGGAAGGGGATTAAAAATACGTTTGGGGGTTAGTTGCAGAACAGATCCTTCGCTCCGCTCAGGATGACACGATGGCAGGAGGTTTGGAATGGAGCCACGATTATGCCACACGGAGTCGCGAGGTTTTTATTACCATTATTTGGTAATTATTGTTATTTTTTCAGGATGAAACTACGTTTGTGGTGCCCCAGCAGAACAGATCCTTACATCGTCATGTATGTGAACTGTTACCCAAATCAAAGATTTGGACAGTTCATCATCGCTGCGCTCAGGATGACACCCAAGGCCTAGGATCAGGATGACATCGAGGAACAGGATCAAGGAATATACGTAGAGAAGCTGTGCAGGCGCAGGAGGGTTTCCAGTTGTTGGCCGAAGGTGGTTTTTTTCAGGTCAGGGAGGCCTTCTTTGGTTTCAGGATCAGGATCAGTCCTGGCATACTCGATGGAGACCTCGCCTACTTTTTTGGATGCTATTTCCTTCTTATGGCCTTTTCCGGCTTCCGCTATTTGGGCCATGCTGGGTTCCGTATTTTCAGGAAGGGAGGCGGCGGCGTACAGGATCAGCTTATGGGCCGTATACAGCCGCCGGGCTTCCTCCGCGTCCTCCCCGAAGGAGGAAAACCGGGCGTTGGCCTGCCGGATGATTTCCGGAAGGACAACGCCCGGGACAAAGACGGAAAACTGCGGGTAAAACGCAAGGAATCCTTCCGGTGTCATTCCGGGCGAGCTCCCTTTTCCGCTTTGTCACCCCGGGCGGGTTTTTCAACTTTCTCAGCCTTTTCAGCTTTGTCAGCTTTTTCGGGCATTTCAGCCTTTTCAGCTTTTTCGGCCTTTACTACTGCGGGCTCCGGCGCCGGCCCGGGATTGTTCTCCAGGGCTTTCCGGCGGGGGCCGCTTTCGGTGACCTCAATGGAGCGGTCGCTGAGCAGCATGGCGAACAGGGGATCCTGCCGGATGGCTTCCGGGGCCTCCTGGAAGGTCAGCCGGGTCCGGGGCGTGACGCGGAAAAGCGGCACGCCGGAGGCATCCCGGAACTCAGCGCAGACACGGGACAGGAGCAGCATAATTTTTTCAATCCTCCTTTCAGATGCCGTCCATATAGCGGACGGTGCTGGGATACAGGAAACGGACGGCGGAAAACTGGGCGAAATACGGAATCTTGATGCGCATTTCCACCCGCTCCGCCTCCATGCGGCGCAGGGGCTGGGTCATGTTGAAGCAGATCCGGTCCACCTGGTTCATGTAGACCACCATGCGGTCGGAGCCGTCCGAGCCCACGCCCACGCACCATTTGCAGGGATCGATGATGAGCTCCTTGCCCTGGCGGGTGGCCAGGTTGTTTTCCAGCACGTAGGTCAGGATGCTGCGCTCGGAATCGTCCGACACCTTGCGGGTGGTCAGGAGGCCGAACTGGTGGGGCGGCACCAGGATATGGTTGGGCAGGCCGTCGGAGGCGCAGTCGTTGTCCTCCCAGACGGCGGTGATCACCGCGTTGATATCCCGGAGGATTTCGTCCGCGGTTTTGTCCGCCCAGACCGTGGTGCCCTGGGCGCCCCGGGCCGCGCCGCTGCGGGTGATTTCCGGGCTGGTGCACAGTCCGCCCACAGCGGCCCGGGGGAAGCCCCAGTACACGGCCTTGTCCACCGTTTTGTCAAAATGCAGGTGCAGGCCCTTGCTCAGGAAGGTTTCCGGGTCCCGGCCCACCTGGCGCATTTTTTCCTCCTCAACGATGTTGAACCCGGGAATGGCACGGTCGATACAAGAAAACGATGCACCCCACTCGCCTTTCTGGGGTGCAAATAGGTGCAAGACCTATCGAGTGGGGTGCATCGTGTGATCGTATGGGGTGCATCAGTCAACCTGGATCTCTTCGCCGGTGCTCAGCGTAAAGCGTACATCCTTTTTCCCGTAAACCGTCACCTGGTCGATCAGCGTTGCCCAGAGCTCAGTGCTGAACTCTGAAACCGTATCGGGCATCTGCTCAACCGCATCGATGAAATCCGCAATCCGGCGGTTCCGCATTTCCTTATCCCGAATGCGAGTATCCAGCCTGGTCAGCTTTTCCTCCGCCTTCTTGTACTTTCCGGAAAGCTCATCATACTGCTTGATGTACTTCACCTGATCCTGCGCCTCTTTGGCATTCCGGTCGATCAGGGCCTGCAGCCTGTCTGCGAGAAGGTTCCTTTCAATCTCCAAGTCAGCACGCTCCTTTTCCAGTTCCTCTGTCCCGCCGACAAGGGTCTGCAGTTCACGGAGGTTGGTGATGATCTCGGCCCGGTCAATTGAAAGCTTCCGGCAGACTTTCAGGAAGTCTGCTTCAATCCTGTCCTCGTACAGATGCGGCATCCGGCAAATTTTGGTTCCCTTGTACTTGTTGTTGCACTGCCAGATGACCCGGCGGTATTTGTCGTTGCTGTGCCAGACCTTAGGCCCGAAGGTTGCTCCGCAGCATCCGCAGAAGATCTTCCCCGAGAAAATGGTCTGGCCTTGGAGCGGCCTGTTCTTTCTCCGGAGAATCTCATCCTGGACTCGTTTGAAGGTCTCCGGGGGAATGATCGCCTCGTGATCCTGCTCGATGTGGTACATGGGGACCTGACCTTGGTTCTTGATGGGTGTCTTATGCAGGAAGTCCAGTGTGTATGTCTTCTGAAGGATTTTGTCACCCATATAGGTCTCGTTCGTCAGGATTCCTGCAACCGTCACATCCCGCCAGTTCTTCTTACCTGCTGGTGTCGGTATGCCTTCCTCTGTCAGGATTTTCGCAATCTTATTGTAAGAGTACCCTTCCAGAAACAGGCCATAAATCTTTCGGACAACAACTGCCTGCTCCTTGTTGACAACCGGTGTTCCGTCAGGCCCTTTGTCATATCCGAGGAAGTGAGCGTACCCAAGGCTGTACTTTCCGTCAGCTGCTCTTTTCCGCTGGCCCCAGCGCACGTTCTCAGAAATGCTCCGGCTTTCTTCCTGAGCCAAGCTGCTCATAATGGTCAGCAGAAGTTCTCCCTTGGAATCGAACGTCCAGATGTTTTCTTTCTCGAAGTAGACCTCCGTTCCGTGCTCCTTCAGTTTCCGGATGGTGGTCAGGCTGTCTACGGTATTCCGAGCGAAGCGGCTGACCGACTTCGTTACGATCAAATCGATCTTGCCGTCCAGCGCATCCTCCACCATCTGCTGAAAGCCTTCCCGGTGTTTTGTGCTGGTAGCGGAGATCCCTTCATCTGTGTAAACTCTGACGAACTCCCAGTCATTTCGGCTCTGGATGTAGTTCGTGTAGTAACTGACCTGGGCCTCGTAGCTGGATTGCTGTTCTTCCAGTTCTGTGGAAACCCGTGCATATCCGGCGACCTTCCGTTTCGTCCCGCTACTGATCGGTGCCGATGTGGTCCTGTCGATTGTTGCCGGTATGACCCTTACCTTTTTTGCCATGAACGTTTCCTCCCGTTAGTCATTTCAAGTTCCAGATGATCATCAAACAGGACGATCCTTTCGACCTGCCGTTTCAGTTTGTGCTCAATCTCTTCCTCTCCAATGGCTGCATGCACAGCAGCCATCAGTTCCTCATCCCGCCAATTCTTGCAGTCGCAGCTCTTTTTGCTTCTCCTGGCATCACATGTCCAATACCGGAACTGACCTTGTGCAGTGCTGTGCATGAAAGCCTTTGACCCGCACTTCCCGCACCAGACCATCCCGCTGTAAGCGCTAGGGTTTCTCTTCTCATGAAGCTGATCCTTGCCGCGTTCCTTCCGCATTGCCTGAGCAGCAGCAAAGGTATCCAGATCAATGATTGCTTCGTGATGATCATCCACGCGGTACTTTGGAAGTTCCCCATAGTTGATCCTCTGCTTGTGAGGCTTGTATGCATAAACCTGCTGATAGATCTGGCATCCTGTGTATTCTTCATTGCTGATCATTTTTCGGATAGTCTGAGGAGAAAATTGCTTCGTTCCCCGGACACTTCTTATTTCCTTCTCATCCAGTTCTGTTGCAATTTCCCGAAAAGACTTCCCGGAAAGATACTCAGCAAAAATAAACCGGACGACTTCTGCTTCGTCCGGTTCGATTACCCGTTCATCGCCTTCCCAGCGATATCCATATAGCTTCAGGTGGGCATGTGGCTTGCCTTGCTCATAGTTTTTTCGCACTCGCCATTTGATGTTCTGCGACAGACTGATGCTTTCCTGTTCGGCAAAGCTGGCCAGGATGGAAAGCATCACTTCACCATCCGAAGTGAAGGTATTTACATGTTCACGCTCAAAGCGCACCTCCACGCCCAGTTCCTTCAGATGGCGAACTGTCGCCAGAAGATCAACCGTGTTTCTGGCAAACCTGGATATAGACTTCGTCAGGATGATGTCAATCTTTCCTGCTTCACAATCAGCAATCATCTCCTGAAAGCGCTCACGCGGTTTTGTGTCTGTACCGGTAATGCCCGCATCAATGTAAACGCCGACATACTCCCATTCTGGCGTTCCCTGGATCAGGTTGCTGTAGTAACTAACCTGCGCGGACAGTGAATGCATCAGCTGCTCCGTATCGACAGAAACACGTGCATAAGCAGCCACTCTTTTCCGCTGAAACTGTTTGATCTGTCTGGTTTCAATCCGTTTTACGGTCGACATGTTGTTCCTCCTTTCCACGTTGCATTGACGCTCGCTCCTGAGAATTAGTCAAGTTATATTCGAGGATTAGGCCGTCAGAAACAGGCTTGTATTTCATCTTCATTTTTCGGTCCATCCTCCAGTATTCACGGTTGGAGATTGTTCTCTCCATCAGCATTCTTCTCGTCTGAATCATGGTCAGGGTATAATGGCACTCCCGCCGGAACTCGTGTTTTGACAGCTTCATGCGCAACCTCCACAGTGGATTCGTTACGTCGTATTAATCCTCTGTTTTCGGCAGCTTGCAAGTCTGATTCGGAAATTAATCCGTCAGAAACAGGATGGTA
>JAFXRG010000001.1 GCA_017526525.1 Clostridia bacterium
GGTTCTTCCTCGACAACAGGCTCCTCGACAACGGGGGTCTCTTCCTGCTTAGGTTCTTCCTCGACAACAGGCTCCTCGACAACGGGGGTCTCTTCCTGCTGCGGTTCTTCCTCGACAACAGGCTCCTCGACAACGAGAGTTTCTTCCTGCTGCGGTTCTTCCTCGACAACAGGCTCCTCGACAACGGGGGTCTCTTCCTGCTGCGGTTCTTCCTCTACAACAGGCTCCTCGATGGCGGGAGTTTCTTCCTGCGTAGGTTCTTCCTCTACAACAGGCTCCTCCACAACGGGGGTCTCTTCCTGCTTAGGTTCTTCCTCTACAACAGGCTCCTCGACAGCGGGAGTTTCCTCTTGCTTAGGTTCTTCCTCTACTACAGGCTCCTCGATGGCGGGAGTTTCTTCCTGCGTAGGTTCTTCCTCTACAACAGGCTCCTCCACAACGGGGGTCTCTTCCTGCTGCGGTTCTTCCTGGACGGCAGTCTCCTCCACAGCGGGAGTCTCTTCCTGCTGGGCCGCCGATCCCGCTTCCTCCAGCTCCGCTTTTACAGCGTCATCCAAAACGACCGATTCATCTGGATCGGCTGTGGGCTGCACAGCATCTGTGTTCTCCTCCGTAACAGAAGCTGCTTCACCCTCCGCCAGCGCGGCAACGATGCCGGGCATGAAGTCCCCGGATGTAAATACCATCACCAGCGCCAGCAGGAATGCCACAATACGCTTGATCAGTGTTCCGCCAAAGTTCATAAGTCTGATCTCCTTTACAGCAGGATGAAACCAGTTTGCGTCCGCCTGTTCCAATCAACTAATTATTTGGTATATTTCAGAGAGCTTTCCAAATCGCTGGTCTGCTTTTCTGTGTCGCCCATGGCAGCGTACACCTGGGCACGCTGATAATAGGTCTGCGCAAGTTCATAGCCGTGTTCGATGCAGGTGGTGTAATCCTGAATCGCTTCCTCCAGGTTGCCCAGCGCCGCGTTGCACACCGCGCGGAAGTAGTACACCGCGTCGTTCAGCGTGGCTTCCTCGGTTTCCGCCAGAGCAATCAGCTCATCGAACACCGTCACGGCAGCTTCATATTCCTCCTGCTGCATCTTGCAGATGCCCAGGTTGTAACGCGCGTCATAGCCAAAAGATTCTGTTTCGATGGATTTTGTGAAATCCTCTCCGCCCTTGGCCCAATCCTCGGACATAAGGGAGCAGATGCCGCGGTTGTAATACAGCCCGTCATACGTTCCGCCCTTTTCCTCGCAGGCGGTAAAGGCCGCGAACGCGCCGGCGTAATCGCCCATGTTCATTTTGCACACGCCGATGTTGTACTGGGCGCCGGCGCCAAAGGTCTCGTCCTCAGCATAAGCCTGAAACGCTTCGATGGCTTCTTCGTATTTGCCGTTCTCCATCCGGTACAGGCCTGCCTGGAAGCCGGCTTCCTGATTGTCCTCGCCCACTGTGGCCGCGAACTTGTCATAGGCGTCCTGCGCGGCAGCCATATTGCCGTTGGCTTCGTGCAGCGCAGCCACCGTCTCATACAGGGAGGCGTCCTTGGTCAGATCAATATACTTTTCCAGGTTCTCGATCGCGGGGTCCATTTCCCCCAGGGCCGTATATACCTGCGTGCGCACCAGGTAGGCGTCCGCCAGCTCGGGCTGAACCCGCAGCGCCGCGTCCAAATTCAGCAGCGCCATGTCGTTTTTCTCTTCGATCACGTCGATACAGGCCTGCTTCAAAAGCAGATCGGCGTACATGGCAGCATTGGTCTGCGGATCGCAGTAAACGAAGCAAATATTCAGATATTCCTTCGCGGTGGCGTAGTCCTCCGCGTTGATAGCATTCAGCGCCAGGGTGTAGCAGGCGTCCAGTTTCTGGGCGTCGACTGCCGATTGCTGAACAACCGCCTCTGTCTGCGCCGTTTCCTCTGCCATAACGGGCGCCGCCGTCATCAGCAATCCCGCAGCCAGGCCCACCGCAAAGATCTTTTTCATGTTCATACTCGTATTCCTCCCAATTCTTTTCTTATCATTCATCATGAATGAACGCTGGTATCCAAGCTGGTATTCAAAACACTTTAACATATTATTCTATACCATTTTTTTCTTCTATAGTCAATGGAGTGTTCCAGATTGTCAAATTCCTTCTTCAAGGTAGGAACATATGTACGGCTTCATTTTGCAAAAAAAGCGTCCGTTAGAACAGACTGGACAGAACCAGAAACTGGAATCCCCCCTGGCAAAAATAGAATACGGTTTGTTTAGGGTATGTTTTTTATGTTATGGTATGTTTTTCATATAGCGTTTCCCGGGATCGTCGCCGGGCCCACGTTTTCACCGTCATGATGAATGGGAGAGCCGCTGCATTGACCGTGTTATCAGTTGTAAATCAAATCGCATTTTGAGCATAAGAAAGAGCTTAAAAACGCTATAAAGCAAGCGTTTCCAAGCTCTCATAATGTATTAAACCGATTTATCGTCGAAACTTCCGCTAAACGGTCTTTCTATCAGCAATTTCCCTTTAGTTGCGGTTGCAGAGGCGGCCCTCAGTTTTGTTCCGCTGCCCAACGTGATGCGTTTCATTCTCGATAACTACGATCGTTTCGCCGCTCTGGTGGAAAAGTACGTGGATATCCCCGAGCTGACCACCGCCATTGTGAATGAATTCATCAAGAAGATCATTGTTCATGAAGCAGACAAGTCCTCCGGGCACCGCAGGCAGACGGTGGAAATCGTCTTCAACTTTGTCGGTCAACTGGAGCTTCCCATCCTGACCGAGCCGATCACCCTGGAAGCACCCCAAAAACAAAGGAAAACCGCGTAGCCACATCGACTACGCGGTCTCCCCAAGGATTAGTTCCTTATGAACGATAACCCTTGGTTTTCAAGGGGTTGTAAAGCGGAGCGGGTGGGATTCGAACCCACGGTACGTTGCCGTACACCTGATTTCGAGTCAGGACCGTTATGACCACTTCGATACCGCTCCATGGCAACGGGCGAATTATACCATACGCCCGTTTTTTTATCAACCTTTTAATCGAAGGTGAACCGGTCCATTTCCGCCGCCGGGCCATCCTTCTCCGCAGAAAAGATGAAGTAAACCGCGTGCTTCCCGATCCCGGCTCCCGCCACCGGCGCCGTCACTTCCTCCGTGCCCGGTTCCGCCGTAAAGCAGGCTATTTCCTTGCCGTCCCGGCTGTCCAGCCGGACCCGTACCGTCACCTTTTCCCGGGCCGTCATTTTTACCGTCACGCTCCGGGGTGTGGCCGTGCCGAACTGCAGGTACCGGAATCCGATGCCCGTTCCGTCCGAAATATCCTTCACCGGCGCGGAAATATCCTCCCGCTGTTCATAGACCGGCGCGATGTATGCCGACGTCTTTCCGCCGCACAGATGGCAGGCATATCCCGCGGAAATCCACCTCCGGGCGTCCAGGCCGTTCACCTGGGCCCCCTGGGAAGTCATTTCCACCGGCACGGAGGATACCGGTTCCCCGTTCCGGTAGGTAATTTTGCCCAGGTAAACCCGGCCGTCCTTTCCCTGTGCCGCGTCAATGGGCTCCACCATGGCCTGCCGGGAATACTCGTTCGTGCCGGTCTGCCGGTGGTAGAAAATGTACCACTGTCCGTTCACTTCCATGACGGAACCGTGGTTGTTGCCCCAGCGGTAGGACATGGTGTTCCTTCCGTTTTTGCCCGGCAGGATTTCCCCGCCGTTGAAGCTGATGTCTCCCCCTTCCCGGAATCCCTCCAGGGGTGAATCGCTCCACCGGTAGGACAGGAAACCGTTGTTGGGGCCGTATACGCCCAGCTCCGGCATTTCCTCTTCCACGCGCCGGGAGTAAATATACACATATTTCCCGAAAATCTTCCGGGGGCTGGATGCCTCAAAGAAGTAATCCTTTCCGATCTTCCCGTCCTCCCGGGCCCATTCCGCGCTGCAGTGGGTCAGCGGATGCTCGTGCAGCGTCCCGGGCCGGATGGTAGCCATATCTTCGTTCAGTTCCGCACAGTAAGCTCCGCAAAACCCCCAGTAGGCATACACCCGGCCGTCGTCATCCACCAGCACCCCGGGATCAAAGCCCAGTTCCGTCAGCACCGGATCGGTAAAGGGCCCCCAGGGAGTTTTTGCAGAAGCCACCATAATCCGGGACCCCTGCCTTTCTGCGGCGTACATGTAAAAGGTGTCCCCTTTCTGCACCACGTCCGGTGCAAAAAGAATACTTTCATCCTCCGCCCGGTAGCAAACCCCGTGGCATTTCCAGTCCGTCAGGTCCGTAACCGGTGCGGACCAGACCACATAATCCTTTCCGCAGTACCGGGTGCGTTCCGTATCATGGGATCCGTAAACATAAACCCGTTTCTCTCCCCCGTATTCAAAAACCCGGGGCTCCCCGTCCGGCACATGCTCCCACAAAGGCATATAAGGATTCGCTCCGCGGATGAATTTTCTTTCCATGCTGGTTCCGTCCTTCCGGTCTATATTCACTGTTGTGCTTTCCGTCTTCTGAAGCATACTGGATCCCACCTTTCCTGTCAAGTCCGTCCCGACGGTGCGGAAAAGCGTTTCCGGGCATCGCTCCGGCCTGCAGGCAAGCAGAAAAAACCTTGTGCCGGTCTGCGGGGTTTGTTATAATGGATCGGTTAGTGAAATCAGAGGAGGTATCCGGGATGATCGCACAGACTCCGCCCATGGGATGGAACAGCTGGGACTGCTACGGGGCCGCTGTCACTGAAGAAACCGTCCGCCGGAATGCGGAATATATGGCCAAAACCCTCAAACCCTTCGGCTGGGAATACGTGGTGGTGGATATCCAGTGGTCCCGGCCCGACGCGACAAATCATTCCTACGAACCCTTTGCCGACCTGGCCATGGATGAATTTGGCCGGCTGATCCCCGCCGTGAACCGGTTTCCCAGTGCCCGGAACGGAGCCGGTTTCAGGCCCCTGGCGGATTATGTCCATTCCCTGGGGCTGAAGTTCGGAATTCATATTATGCGGGGGCTTCCCCGCGCCGCGGCGCACCGGCACCTGCCGGTGGCGGACAGTGAATGTTTCTGCCACCTGGCGGCGGATCCCCATTCCGTCTGCATGTGGAATCCGGATATGTACGGCCTGCGCTGTGACCGTCCGGACGCCAAAGCCTATTACGACAGCATTTTCCGCCTCTACGCCTCCTGGGGTGTGGATTTCGTGAAATGTGACGATATTGCCCGGGAATACCCCCGCTGTGAAAAGGAAATTGAACTGATTTCCGAATCCTGCCGGAATTCCGGCCGGGATATGGTTCTGAGCCTTTCGCCCGGTCCCGCCCCGCTGGATCGTGCGGAGCATCTGAAGCGTTTTGCGAATATGTGGCGCATTACCGACGATTTCTGGGACGACTGGAAACTGCTGAAAGGCATGTTTGAGCGGGCGGAAAAATGGTGTATCCACGCCGCACCCGGTCACTGGCCGGACGCGGATATGCTGCCCCTCGGTGCCCTGCGCCAGTGTGAGGATCCGGAGGAATGGACCCGGTTCACCCCTGCGGAGCAGCGGACCATGATGACCCTCTGGTGCATGATGCGTTCCCCCCTCATGATGGGCGGTGAGCTCACAAAAAATGACGATTTCACCCTTTCCCTGCTGACCCGGGAGGATGTGCTGAAGATCCTGCGGGATTCCGCCTGCGGTCATCCCCTGCGGACCCTGGAAGATGAAAGCGTCTGGATCGCTCCCCGGAAGGACGGGCAGGGCGTTTACCTGGCCCTGTTCAACCTCAGCGATAAAACCCGGACCGTATCCCTTTCCGCTGAAGCGGCGGATCTTCCCTGCTTCCGCGGCACGGAACTCTGGACCGGCCGGAAAATCCGGAAAACGGATTCCCTCCGTGCCCACCTTGCTCCCCACGACGCCGCGGTATTCCTCGTAAAGTAATAAGGAGAACCTGTTTCATGAAACGCTTCCTTTTTCTCCTCCTGCTTCTGGCGGCCCTCGTCTGCGTTTCCGCAGTCTCCGCCGAAGGGAATGTTGCCGTCACCGTTTCCCCGGAACATCCCCGGGTCGGTGACTATGTGGATATACAGGTGACCCCCGGCAGGGAAGCCCCGCAGAATGTAACCTATACCCTTCTGTGCGATGAGGAGAGCGTGTTTGAGGGTAAACCGGTGGAGCATTACGCCGTTTCCTTCCGTCCCCGGAAGGAAGGGAACTATACCCTCACCGTCACCGTCAGTTACGGAAAGGACGATTCGGAAACCGCCGGGGTTTCCCTGCAGGTTTCCGGGGAAGCCCCCGCCCAGGAATCCGAGGATGTGGTCTACAGCCAGAAGGACGGCTGGTGGCATAAAATAAAGTATTCCTCAAAAAGGAACCTGGAAAAGGCCGGCTGCGCCATTTTCGCGCTGAGCCACGCCCTGCAGCGCATCGGTGTTTCCGGCGAATCCGTGACCCCGGAGAAACTGGCCCGGACCTACGCGGGATACTATGTGGAAGGCCGGGGAACCTACAACGAAGGCCTGATCTCCAAAGCCGCCCAGGATTATGATTTCCTGACCCAGAAGGCCCTGGTGCAGAGCTCCCGGGAAATCGTGGCCTCGCTGCGCCGGGGAGATCTTTTCTCCTTCAGCATTGTGGACGGGCATATCGCCCTGGCGGACGCCGCCAGCGCGGACGGCACCCGGATCCACATTGTGGACAGCGCGCCGGGCGCCACCTTTGAGCGCATCCGCCTTGAGGAAAAAATCTTTTTCCTTTCGGAGGACGGAACCTTTTCCCCGGCCGCCGTTCCGGAAGACCTTCCCGGGATGCGCTGGTTCTTTGAAACCCAGGAATACGGCGGCATGCAGTACTGGATGGATACTGAATACTGTGCCTCCCGCGGTATGCGGGTCATCCGCATGCCCTGGCTGAAAGCGGATCTCGGGGAAGGCCTCCAGCGGGTTGAGCCGGAATATGCCGGAGCCCTCATCACCAAGGTCACCCGGGACCGGAACGCACTGCGGGTGCCCACCGCTTCCCTCTCCGTTGCCGGCGTGGATCCGGAAAAGCTTTCGGTGGTGATGGCGGTCCCCAAAAAGGGAACCCAGCTGAAGGACGGAAACGGAAAAGCTATCCCGGACAAAAAACGGCTTGCGCGGAATTATATGGCGCTCCTGGTGGAACCCGGGGAGGATTTCCATTACGTTTACTGGGACGGAACCTTCGGCTATGTTGCAGCGGCAGACGTAACAATTCTGCCCGCTGTGCGGGAGCCGTTCCGCACCGGCCTCATCGCCCAAAATGGCTATACCACCGGCGGTTCCCAGGTCACCGTGCACCTGGAACCGTATGCAAAAAGCACCGGCATTGCCCTCTGGAAAACCGGCACTCCCGTCGCCGTGGTGGAGGAAAAGGATCATTTTCTCCTGGTGGAAGGCAAAGGCATGCGGGGCTGGATCCACGAAAAATATTTCAAACCGGATGAACCGGAAAAAGATACTCCGGAAGAAACCAGTCAGAAAGGAAGTTCGGAAAATGGGCAGAAGATCGACGAAGGAAAATAAATCCATCTGGCAGACCACCCGGGAAGGCCTGGGCCTCACCCGGGAAAAAGCGGGCGAACTGATTCCCGGCTTTTCTCCCGAGCGCATCGAGAAAATCGAAAACGGCCGGACCCAGATTCAGCCGGAGGACGTAATGCTCATGGCGGAGTATTACAAAGCCCCTGCCCTGCGCAATCATTACTGTGTGAACGAATGTCCCATCGGTCAGGTGCACGCCTTCCGCACGGAGTCCAAGGAACTGGCCCAGATCGCCGTGGAAACCCTGAACTCCCTGAACCGGCTGTCCAAAAGCCGGGACCGGCTGCTGGAAATCGTGGAGGACGGCGAAGTGCAGGCGGACGAGTATGCGGATTTTGCCGAAATCAAATCCACCCTGGACCGGATCGCCCTGAGCGTATCCAATCTCCAGCTCTGGTGCGATGAACAGATTGCTGCCGGAAACCTGAAAAAACCGGAATAAGGTTCTTCTCCGTTCTGCAGTGAAGAGAACACCGGCAGAACAGAAAAGCCCTTGATCTTTCCCCTGAACGGGATTATATTTTCGATTGCGGGTCTTCAGCAGACGGCCCCGGAAAGGAATCAGCACCATGGAAAAAAACACCAGAAGAGTCGGAACCGTATCCAGGGGAATCCGCTGCCCCATTATCCGCCAGGGAGATGATCTGGCCTCCATTGTTACGGAAAGCGTCCTGCTGGCCGCCCAGGAAGAAGGCTTTGCCCTGCATGACCGTGACGTCATCGCCGTAACGGAATCCATTGTCGCCCGGGCCCAGGGAAACTATGCCTCGGTCAGGGATATCGCGTCGGATGTCCGCAGCAAGTGCGGCGGCGAAACCGTCGGTGTCATCTTCCCCATCCTGAGCCGCAACCGCTTTGCCATCTGCCTGCGGGGCATCGCCATGGGCGCGAAAAAAATCGTGCTCATGCTCTCCTATCCCTCGGATGAAGTGGGCAATGAACTGGTCAGCCTGGACAAGGTGGACGAGGCCGGTGTCAATCCCTATTCCGATGTGCTGTCCCTGAAGCAGTACCGGGATCTTTTCGGTGAAAACAAGCATGAGTTCACCGGCGTGGATTACGTGGCTTACTATTCCGAAGTCGTGCGGAAAGCCGGCGCGGAAGTCGAAATTGTTTTCGCCAATCAGCCCAAAGCCATCCTGCAGTATACCGACACCGTCATCACCTGCGATATTCATACCCGTGCCCGCACAAAGCGGATTCTGAAAGCCGCCGGTGCCCGGGTGGTGCTGGGTCTGGATGAAATCCTCAACGCTCCGGTCAACGGAAGCGGCTGCAACGAAAAATACGGCCTCCTGGGCTCCAATAAGAGCACCGAGGACACCGTCAAGCTCTTCCCCCGGGACTGCGGTCCCCTGGTGGAGGAAATCCAGGCCCGGGTCCTGAAGGAAACCGGCAAAAAGGTGGAAGTCATGGTGTACGGCGACGGCGCCTTCAAGGATCCCAAGGGCAAAATCTGGGAGCTGGCGGATCCGGTGGTCTCCCCTGCCCACACTGCCGGCCTCATCGGCACCCCCAATGAGCTGAAGCTCAAGTACCTGGCTGATAATGATTTTGCGCATCTCAGCGGGGATGAACTCCGGGCTGCCATTGAAAACAGCATCCGTGCCAAGGACGGCAACCTGAAGGGCCAGATGGCTTCCGAAGGCACCACGCCCCGTCAGCTGACCGACCTGATCGGTTCCCTGTGCGACCTGACCAGCGGCTCCGGCGACAAGGGAACCCCCGTGGTCCTGGTGCAGGGCTATTTCGACAACTACACCAACGGTTAATCCAAACCGGACTTTTTCAGGAATGAAAAAACTCCCGGGCTGTGGGGCGCTTCTTCGGCGCCGCGGCCCGGGAGTTTTTCAATGGTTTTTTACTTCAGATCCGTGCGGATAATGTATGCCGTATCGGTCACGGTGCCTTCCGTCCGCAGGTCGTAACCGGTATCTGCCAGTGTCTCCTGCAGGCTGTTCCACGCCTTGAGGGCATCCGCCCCGTAGCTTTGTACAACGGGCAGCAGCATCATGGCCGCATTTCTTTCCGCCGTGGTCAGGCTGTCCTTCAGGGTCTTCGTTCCGCTCTCCTGCAGGGTGGCCGCTCCCGCGGACAGCGCCGCGGCGCCGTCGGAAACTTTCTTTGCGCCATCCGCCGCCTGGTCCACGCCTTCCGTATACGTCTTCAGGCCGGTCACAAAGGTGTTCATCTGATCCAGCTGTTCCTTCAGGGCGTTCAGCTGTTCCCCGGCTGCCTGCGCCTGGGCCAGCTTCTCAGTCACCGTCGGATCCTTGGCCAGATAAGCCTCTGTGTTTTCCTTTACCAGTTCCTCGGTCTTTTCCTTCACCGCCGCTTCCACCTGGTCCAGCACTTCCTGGCTCTGCATCTGTGCTTCCACAGCGGCGTTCACCTTCGCGGCCTGTTCTTCCTTCACCAGCCCGGTTTTCAGGGCGGCGGCGTATTTTTCCGCGGTCATCTCAAATCCGGCGGCCTTCAGCACTGCTTCCAGCACCCTGGCCTTTGCAGCTTCCTGAACCCCTTCCCGGATTTTGCCTTCATTGGCAGCCACCTGTTTCCGGACTTCCGCTTCCACCCTGGCTTCCGCCGCGGCCTTCAGCGCTTCGGGATTCAGCTGCTCCGCCGCTCCCTTCAGCACCTCCGCATAGTTTTCCGCCGTCAGCGCCGGAAGGGTGATCCCGGCCTCCGCCAGTCCGGAAGCCGCAATCTTTTCGTTGGCAGCCGCCAGGATGGAGTTGAAGATCTGCGTGGCGCCGCCGTTCAGGGCTTCATTGTTCTTTTTCAGGGTGCCCAGTCCGGTGTTCAGCGCGGATGCGCCGTCCGCCAGTTCCTTCGCCCCGGCGGATACCTGCAGGGCGCCGTCGTCCAGGTCCTTCAGACCCTTGTTCAGTTCGTTCAGTTTATCCGTCACCGGCTTCAGTTTCCCTTCGGTTGCCGGCATCTCCTGCCCCATCAGCAGGGCAGTCAGGGCCTGGGTCAATCCGTCCATTTCCGCGTTCAGGTCCGTATCCCCGATTTTCGTGGTGATCTCCCGGCAGGCCGCCGCCAGCGGATCCGAGGTGCTGACCGTCATCATCCATCCCAGGTCGGCATGATCGGCATGGAAAGAAGCGGAGAAGGAAACCGGCAGGTGCAGGGCTTCATCGCTGTTGGGAACCGCCCAGCCTACCAGCACCGGACGGTCCATTTCCGTCAGTACCGTTGCGTTCTCGGTCTTCAGGGCGCTGATGCCTTTCTCCGGCAGCGGCAAAGCGCTCACCGCCAGCGCCGGCGCCTGTCCCTCTGTTTTGTAGGTAACGGTCAGAACGGCTTCGCCGGTCTTTTCCTTCAGTTCCGCAGCGGAGATCTTTTCCCCGTCCAGGGTCAGGGTCACCACCGGCAGCACCGCCGGCGTTTTATCGGAAGTTCCCTGGTAGGTAATGCTCTTTCCCTCCGCCTTCCAGGTAATCGTCTCCCCATCCAGGGTAAAGGTCTCTTTTCCTCCGGCGTTCCGGATCTCCTTCAGCCCGGTGCGGTCCGTCAGTTCCGCCGCTTCATCGGGATTCTCCAGGCGGATGCTGTCCGTCACGCTCTTTACGTTGCCTTCCGGATCCGCCACCACATAAACCCGTTCATGCCGGGCAGTCTCTCCTCCCGCGCAGGTGCATCCCAGCGCCATCGCTGCGGTCAGCATCAAAGCAATAATCTTTTTATTCATCCTGATCCCTTCCTCTCTGAACTTTCTCTCAGGCAGCCTTTTTCATTCCGGCTGTGGTGTGAACAATCACTTTATCCATAATCATCAGCACCGCGGGCAGCAGGAACAGCACCACCGCCACACTCAGCAGTGCGCCCCGGGCAATCAGCTTGCACATGGAGGAAATAATGGCCACATTGGAATAAAGGCCAACGCCGAATGTAGCCGCGAAGAACCCAAGGCCGCTGACCAGCACGCTTTGCGCCGCGGAGGAAACAGCATCCTCAACAGCTTCCTTTTTCTTCATACCGTTCACCCGGTTTTGCCGGTAGCGTGTGGTCATCAGAATCGCGTAGTCCACCGTGGCGCCCAGCTGGATCGTGGAAATCAGAATCGGTCCCACAAAGGGCAGCTCCTGCTTCAGGTAGAACGGAATGCACAGGTTGGCCGCGATGGCCAGCTCAATCACTGCCACCAGCAGCACCGGCAGCGTAATCGACCGCTGCACCAGCAGGATAATCACGAAAATCGCAATAATGGAAATCAGGCTGACCACCGTGAAGTCCCGGTCGGTGCAGGCAATCAGGTCCTTCGTGCAGGGCGCCTCACCGATCAGCATGCCGCCCTGGTCGTATTTCTTCATGATGCCGTTCAGGCGGTCAATCTGGGCGTTCACCTCATCGGAGGAAATCACGTAGCCACTGTTGACCAGCATCAGCTGATACCGTTCTCCCTTCACCAGCTTCAGCACATCCGGCGGCAGGATCGATTCCGGAATGCCCGCGCCCAGCAGGCTGTCGATGCCCAGCACGCTCCGGACCCCGTCCACCTGTTCCATTTCCTTCGTCATGTCCCGCACCTCGTTCTGCGGCACATCGGCGTCCACCAGCAGCAGGTGGGTCGTCGACATATCGAAGGTTTCCTCCAGCTTGCGGTTCGCCTGAATGGATTCCAGCTCCGGAGGCATCACCTTGCTCATGTCATAGTAAACTTTCACGTTGCTGTAGCCATAAAAGGCCGGGAAAATCATCACCACCAGCACCACCGCCAGGGCTTTGTAGTGCTTGGTCACAAACCGGCTGATGCCTTTCACGCCGGGCAGCAGCGGCTTGTGGCTGGTTTTCACAATCGCCCCGTCCAGGGCGCGGATCACACAGGGCAGCAGGGTTACCGTTCCCAGCACGCCCAGGATGACGCCCTTGCTCATGACGATGCCCAGGTCCTTGCCCAGTGTGAAACTCATGAAGCAGATGCTCACAAACCCGGCAATGGTCGTCAGGGATGATCCGAGAATGGAGGTGAAGGTCTGGTGAATGGCGTTGGCCATGGCCTCATCCTTGTCCTCCGTCAGGGTCTTCTGCTCCTTATAGCTGTGCCACAGGAAGATGGAGTAGTCCAGGGTCACGGCCAGCTGCAGCACCGCGGCAACTGCTTTGGTAATGTAGCTGATTTCTCCCAGGAACCAGTTGCTGCCCATGTTCCAGAGCACGGAAATCCCAATGCAGCCCAGGAAAATCAGCGGCAGCAGGAAGGAATCCATCGTCAGCATCAGCACCACCGCGCACAGCGCCACGGCGATGGCCACATAAATCGCTTCCTGGTCCTCCACCAGCTTCCGGGTATCGGTAACCACCGCGGACAGGCCGCTGACAAAAGTCTTTTCACCGGCGGTCTTCCTCACCCGGCTGATGGCGTCCATGGTTTCCTCGGAAGAGGAACCTTCATCAAAGAAAACGGCGGAAAGCATGCAGTCGCCCCGCTGGAACTTTTCCCGCAGCTCATCGGGAATGATTTCCAAAGGAAGCTTTCCCTTTGTCAGGGATGCATAGCCGATTACGGAATCCACATGCGGTATTTCCCGCAGGGCATTTTCCATTTCCTGCTGATCGTTCAGGCTCATCCCCTCCGTAATCAGCAGGGAGAACGCTCCCTTTCCGAAATCCTTCAGCAGGATCTCCTGGCCCTGAACGGTTTCCAGATCCTGCGGCAGGTAGTACAGCAGGTCGTATTTCGTCTTCGTGTGGACCATGCCCAGCACGGAAGGCACCACCAGCGCAATGCACAGGAGAATCACAAGCACCCTGTGCTGAACCAGTCCCTTGGTGAATCCTTTCACAATTTCTTCCTCCCATCCGGCATTGTTTTTAAACACCGTGTTGACTTTCTCAACGCTGATAATTATAATGACTGTCGTGATCGAAATCAATAATCACATTGATTAATGATCGTCTGTTAATCAACAGAGCTATCCGGAACAGGCAGTTAGTCAACAGAAAAGCCATTTTTGTTCAGGAAAGAAGGATTTTTCATGGAAGAAATGAAGAAGGAAGACCGGCGCGTGCGGCGCACAAAAAAAATCCTGACCCAGGCGCTGATGCAGCTGATGCAGGAAAAGCAGGTCAAGGAAATCACCGTCCGGGAACTGACGGATCTGGCGGATATGAACCGCGGCACTTTCTACCTTTATTACAGGGATGTTTACGATATGCTGGAAAAACTGGAAGACAGCATGTTTGAAGCCCTGGACAGCATCGCCGCCAGCCACGAAACCGATGCCGCCCATCAGGATACCAAACCCATCCTGCTGGATCTTTTCGGCTTTATCGGTGAAAACCGTGAAATCGTCCGGGTCCTTCTCAGCCCCCAGGGAGATATGAAATTTCTCCACAGGCTGTATGATGTCATCCGGGAACGGTGGCTTACCGCCTTCCCGGATTCCGGCATAAAAGAAAATGAAGCGGATCAGGATTACCGCTTCACTTTCGCAATTTACGGAACAGCCGGTCTCATCCGGGCCTGGGTCAACCGGGGCTGCACGGAACCCGCCGTCCGGATGGCGGAGCTGGCGGATACCCTGATCCGCCGGGGCAGCCTGTAACGAATTCTTATTCCTCCTGCTTCACCGCGTCCAGCGGGGGAAGTTCATGGATGTCATAGGTGTTGTAGTAGATTTCATAGGCGGTTTCCACATCCCCGGAAAGCTCAATCAGCGCCCCGGCCTGGAACATGACGGACAGCTTTCCGCTGGGCGCATGCCATGCGGCATTGCTGACCACTTCAATCCCGCTGTCCTGCAGAATGGCCTGTGCACCGAAAAGCAAAACCCCCGTGGCAATGTGATAGTCGCTGGAAATAATGGCGATCTTCTTCACCTGCGGGTACTGTTCTCTGAGGATCTCCAGGGTGTACACTGCGTTCTGGGCCGTGGTCAGGGACTGATCCTCCCGGATCAGCCGGGAAGCCTCCACGCCCTGGGCCTCCAGCCATTCCGTCATCCGTCCGGCTTCCGTAACCGATGGATCCCTGGCGGCAGTTCCGCCGCCCGTGCAGGCGATCAGGGCGTTCGGATACTTCCGGGAAGCCGCAAGAACGGTCTTCAGCCGCTGCACAAGCTCATCCCGCATCGTTCCGTTCGCGTTCAGCTGAAAGCCCAGCGCCACCAGGCACAGGGAATCATCCTCCGGCAGTCCCTCCGGCAATACTGCGTTCACCGTCACCGGCGCCTGCCACAGATCCATGATCTTCGTCCATTTTTCACCGGCCGCCGGATCGATTTCCGCTATCTTTGCCAGCGCTTCGTCATCCCGCTTCGCATCTGTGGCATAGCGAACCACGGTCCGTTCAACCAGCTGCTGAACCGCATCATCGGTCTCTTCCTGCGCCATGGCCGGAAAAACCGCCGCCAGGCAGATGCACAATGCCAGGATCATCATTATTCTGAAACTTTTCATGGAATTTTAACCTCTCTTTTCCCGAAAGATTCCGTCCCGGGCCGGAAAGCGTTTTCCCGAAGCTCCCGGGGTATAAAAAGAGCTGTGACCGTTACAATCACAGCTCTGTAATTTTGAGGATTATTCTTCGGTCTTTTCTTCGGCCTTTTCCTCGGCAGCTTCCACAACGCCTTCCACCGCTTCGGCAACATGCTCGGCGACGGTATCGTCGGAAGCGACGATTTCGTACTCAGCTTCCGGCGCGGCATCTTCTTCCGCAGCGGGAACTTCGGGTTCCAGCACCTGGCGGATGCTCAGGCTGATGCGCTTCTTCTCGGGATCCACGCCCAGAACCTTGACCTTGACTTCCTCGCCTACCTTCACCGCGTCTTCCACCTTGGCCACGCGGGTCGTGGCGCACTGGCTGATATGAACCAGTCCGTCCAGACCTGGCTCCAGTTCAACAAACGCGCCGAAGTCGGTGATGCGAACCACCTTGCCGTCCACGATCTCGCCTTCCGGATACTTCTCGGCCGCGTTCTCCCATGGATGGGGCTGCAGCTGCTTGTAACCCAGCTGGATGCGTTCCTTTTCCCGGTCCAGGCTCAGAACCTTCACGTCCACTTCCTGGTTGGGCTTTACAACCTCGCTGGGATGCTTGATGCGGCCCCAGCTCAGGTCGGTGATATGAATCAGGCCGTCCACGCCGCCCACATCCACAAAGGCGCCGAAGTCGGTCAGCCGGCGGACGATTCCGTGAATCACGACGCCCTCTTCCAGCTTCTCCCAGGCTTCCTTCTTCTTTGCGGCGGATTCTTCCGCCACAACGGCCTTGCGGCTGCCGACAACGCGCTTCTTCTGCTTGTCGACCTCGATGATTTTCAGCTTCATTTCCTTGCCGACGAAATCGGAAATCTTTTCCACATAGCGCTGGCTCAGCTGGCTGGCCGGCACAAACGCGCGCACGCCGCCGATATCAGCAATCAGGCCGCCCTTGACGGCTTCCTTGCCGACGGCGTCCACATATTCGTTCGCTTCGTATTTTTCCATCAGGGCGTCCCACGCCTTGCGGTTGACGATATTGCGCTGGCTCAGCAGCACGTTTCCTTCTCCGTCGTTGACTTTCACGACCTCGACTTCGATTTCATCGTCCAGTTTGACATCCTGATCAACCAGATCCGCGCGCTTGATCAGACCGTCCGCCTTGTAGCCGATGCTGACGCAGACTTCATCCTCGGTGATCTGTACGACTTTTCCGGTCAACGTCTGTCCGGGCCGGATCCTCACCAGAGTAGATTCAACTTCTGCCATGAAGTCATTGTGGTTTTCTTCCTCGATGGGTTGGGTCAGGTCCTTGTTCTCCAGTTCGCTCATGCGTGTGACAACCTCCTTAAGTGAATCCGTCGGCGTGGAAGCACCGGCGGTGATTCCAATCTTTTCGGAATCTGTATTTGCAAAGGCGGGCGGAATCTCCGCCGCACTCTCTACCAATAGGGTCCTGGCGCATCTGCTTTTGCAGATGTCGTAGAGCTTTCGTGTGTTTGCGCTGTTCCGGCCGCCTACCACGATCATGGCGTCCATCCGGCCGGCCAGCTCCGCCGCTTCTTTCTGGCGGATTTCCGTAGCATTGCAGATGGTGCAGTGGATTTCCGGGTTCCGGATCTTCCGCCGGAGCACCTCTGCCACGGCTTCCCACTTTGCCGGAGGAAAGGTGGTCTGGCTCACTGCCACGGCTTTTTCGGTTTCCGGCAGGCTTTCCGCCTCTTCCGGCGTACCGACCACCCATACCGGTCCGCGTGCCCAGCCCGCGGTTCCCTGAACCTCCGGATGTTCCTTTTCCCCGACCAGGATCACCGGGGTTCCGTCCCGGGAGGATTCATCCACAATCCGATGCATTTTGCTGACGAAAGGACAGGTCAGGTCCAGCACGGGGTTCCCGGCCTTTTTGAGCTGCTCCGTCACCGCACGGGAAACCCCGTGGCTTCGGATCAGCACCCGGCGGTTCCCGGCCTCCTCCGCGCTTTCCACGGGGTCAAGGCCTTTCTGCGCCAGACGGGCGACCACCAGGGGATTATGAATCAGTTCCCCCAGCGTACAGGACGGAATGCCGTCCTCTGCCGCCTCTTCGGCTTTCTCCACGGCCCGCCGGACGCCCATGCAAAAGCCGGCGTGAGCAGCTACCTCCAGAGACATAACCGATATCCTTTCGTTCTGATTACGCTACATCTATAAATATTTTCGTGTTTCCTCCGGAATTTCCTGCAGGCAAAACAAAATTTTTGTAAATTTTTTTCAGTTTTTTTTCGTTTCCTCAATGATCCGGCGGTAGGTTTCCCGGAACCTGTCGTTCATTTCCTCACATGTCTGCATGTTGATGCCTTTTTCCTTCAGATCGTCATAGGGAATCGGCTCTTCCACGTACATATGGGTGGTTCTGAACCAGGACAGCTTCCGGTCAAAGTAAATCGGAATAATCGGCGCCCCGCACCGCATGGCGATCAGGGAAGCTCCGTTTTCAATCTCTTCCATCTGGCCCTTATGGTGCCGGGTTCCCTCCGGAAAAATCAGCAGGATTTTTTTCATTTTCACCGCTTTCATGCAGTTGCGCATGGCGGTCATGTCCGTGGCATGCCGGTCCACCAGGATGCAGTGGCACGCTGTCAGGATCTTCCGGGCAAGGGGCGATACGGCCAGTTCCTTTTTGCCCAGGAAAACAATCTGCTTCTTCGGAATGTACCTGGCCATCACCACCGGATCCAGTGCATGCTGGTGATTGGCAATCAGCACATAGGGTGCCTCCGCCAGCAGCCTTTCCTTGTGATGGCATTTCACCGGCATCAGCACCCCGAACACGATTTTCGCCAGGAATCGGACGATTTCATAGATCACGCTGCGCTTATCGCTGACCGGTTCCGGAATCTTCGCAGCCTTCTCAGCCATGGCACTTCGCCTCCACCTTGCGGACAATGGCGTCCACGGTCTCCTCAAAGGACAGGTGGGTGGAATCCACCAGCTCCGCGTCCGGTGCCTGCCGCAGGGGCTCCACCGGACGGTTCATATCCTGTTCGTCGCGCTTTTTCAAGTCCTCCAGCACCTTTTCAAAGGACTCCTCCTGCCCCTTCTCCTTCATTTCCAGATACCGCCGCCTGGCCCTTTCCTCCGGCGCGGCGGTCAGGTAAATCTTGGCGGTGGCGTTCGGCAGCACGGTAGTGCAGATATCCCGCCCATCCAGCACCATATCCGTTTCCGCTGCCAGCTTCTGCTGAATACGGACCATCTGCCGCCGCACCTCCGCGTAGCGGCTCACGGCGGAGGCCGCCATGCTGACTTCCGGGGTGCGGATCAGGCCGGTCACGTCCTCTCCTTCCACAAAGGTATGCTGTCCGTCCGCTCCGTGGCTGACGGATACATCCAGTTTTCTGCACAGGGCGACTATTTTTTTCTCGTCCTGTACATCTGTTCCGCTTCGCAGCGCGGTCAGTCCCAGTGCCCGGTACATGGCGCCTGTATCCAGGTGCAGGATCCCCAGCCGGGCGGCCACCGCGTCTGAAACAGAAGACTTTCCGGCGCCCACCGGTCCGTCAATGGCAACATTCAGCCTCATTTTCAACTGCCTCCGTTCATGTCGGTTCAGTTTTATTATACATGATCCGGCAAAAAGCGTAAAGATACTGGGTTTTTTAAAGGCCCAGAGGTCATAAAATAGATTTTTACAATTTCTGCGGATTTTTGCTTGACATATTTAAAAATTTGAATATATACTGATTTCTGTAGAATTCTTCCCCATGTGAAGAGGAGGTTTTTTCCATGAAGACCACAGGCGTAATCCGTCAGCTTGACACTCTTGGCCGTATCGTCCTTCCGATCGAGCTCCGGCGTACGCTGGATATCGGTCCAAAGGATATGCTCGAAATTTTTGTCGAAGGGACTTCCGTCATTCTCCGCAAATACGAGCCGGATTGTCTTTTCTGCGGCAGCAGCAGGGATCTTCATCCCTATAAGGACAAAATGATCTGCTCTGCCTGCCTGAAGGAACTCCGGCAGCTTTGAGGGGCCAACCGAACTCAGGCGCCCGGGCTTTGTTCCCGGGCGCTTTTTGCGTGTGTTTCTCTTGAAAGTTCCCCGCAGCCCGGGTATAATGAACGGGTGAATTCTGAAAGGAGAAACCATGTCTTACGCTTTTTTTGCCTGTCTTTCCCGGCTGAAGCTCATCCGCCGCTGGTCGCTGATGCGCAACACCCAGCCGGAAAACGATGCCGAGCATTCCCTGCAGGTCGCCATGATTGCCCATGCCATCGCCGTCATCGGGCAAAGCCGGTACCACCGGGACACCGATCCGGAGCATGTGCTGACCCTGGCGGTGTATCATGACGCCACCGAGGTCATGACCGGGGATCTGCCGACGCCTGTCAAGTATCATAACGAGGAGCTCCGCAGCGCTTACCATCGTCTGGAGGATGTGTCGGCGGACCGGCTTCTGGCGCTGCTGCCGGAGGATCTGCGTCCCGCCTTTTCCCCCTGCCTGAAGCAGGAAAAGGGCTACGACCGGGACGTGGTCAAGGCGGCGGACCGGATTTCCGCCTACATAAAATGCCTGGAGGAAAAGCGCGCCGGCAACCGGGAGTTTGACTACGCCTCGGAAAACATCCGCCGCAGCCTGGAAGGAATCTCCCTGCCGGAGGTCCGCGACTTCCTGCGGGATTTCCTGCCCGCCTTTGAAATGACCCTGGATGAGCTGAATCATCCCACCAGCGAAAAATAATGTTCTGGAGGAATCCGCCTATGAAACGTTTCTTTGCCCTGCTGCTGTGCCTGGCCCTGGTTCTGCCCCTTGCCGCCTCCGCCGAAGAGGAGGAGGAAGTCAGCATTTCGGAGCTGACCGGGGAAAACCTGGCGCTGGATGAGGAAGGCAACATTATCGACGGGGATGACGATCCCTTTGATTTTTCCGATGACGAACTGGAAATGCTGGCCGGCATGGAGGCCTCCGGCGAAACCGTAGACCGGTCCCAGCTGGAAATCAACGAAAACCTGCCGGATGATGTCATCAACATCCTGCTGCTGGGCCTGGATGTCAAGGGTACCCAGTCCGAAAAGCTGCTGTCCGAACAGGGCAAGTACGCCAAGCGCGCCGATGTGCAGATGATCCTTTCCATCAACACCATTGACGGTTCCCTGAAGCTGACCTCCATCGCCCGCAACACCTGCGTGGATATTCCGGACCGGCAGAATGAGACCCTGATCGCCAACAGCTACGGCCACGCGGTGTATGAAAACGGAAAATACAAGGCCTGGGTTGATACGCCCTATATGTGCATGGCAACCATCAACCGGAATTTTGAAATGAACATTGAGCACTATGTGGCCATCAATTTCTACGGCGTTGCTTCCATCATCGAATACCTGGGCGGCGCCGATGTGGAGCTGACCAAAGCGGAGGCCTCCTATATCAACAGCTACCTGAAAAAGCACAAGAAGGCCATTTCCAATACCTATGACGATAAAAAAGGCAACCGGGATCCCCTGGAAAAGGTGGACGGCGTACAGCACCTGGACGGCCTGCAGGCCCTGATGTATGCCCGTACCCGCGACCTGGACAGCGACTTCGGCCGCACCGGCCGTACGCGGAAGCTGATGAACAGCCTTCTGACCCCCACCGTCCAGCGCATCAAGTCCAAGGAACTGGACGTGCTGAACCTGGCCGGCGAATTCTCCCGGTATCTGATTTCCGATATGAACCCCGCCACCATGGTCAGCATCGCCATGCAGGTGCTGCAGGGCGATGTGATTCAGAACATGTCCGGTTCCGAATCCCTGATTGAAGAGTTCCGCCTTCCGGTGGACGGCACCTGGGCGTACGGCACCACCGCCGGCGGCGCTTCCGTCAACAAGTTCAAGAAAGGCCAGAAGCAGGTCAACACGGAAATGCTCCACGAATTCATTTACGGTGCCTATTACCCCTCCGGAAGATAAGCCCTCCCGGATATGCAAAACCGGCCGTTTCCCGCGGGGCGGCCGGTTTTGCTGTATAAAAAATCCGTTATCGGTTCAGTTCCCTGAAATTCTTTCCCGTCTTTTTCCAGTATCCCAGGCACAGGACCCCGTAAACCGCAGCCCCGGCCGCAGCCTGAAGGGCCAGGTTCAGCCAGTTTTCCTCCCGCAGCAGCAGGCCAAGTCCCCGGACGCACAGCAGCATCACGGTGCCGAACGCCATGTAAATCCCAACGTAACCCAGATAGCGCCGGTACGGCAGCTCCTTCCGCAGCAGCAGGTACTGCACCAAAGGCACCGTCATCTCCGCCAGCAGCGTGCCGATCACCGCGCCCATGCTTTGCAGGAAAGGAATCAGGCATGTGTTGGCAATCAGGTTCACCGCCGCGCCGCAGCACACGCTCTTCACAAAAATGGAATCCCGCTCCTGCGGCAGCACCACCTGGGTCCGGATTACGTTGGCGAAACCGATCATAATCAGCGTAAAGGCCAGGGGAATCATCAGCACGCCGGAATACCGGAAATCCTCCCCGTAAAACAGCGGTGCAAACCGGTCTGCCACCGCCGCCAGCCCGAAAGCCAGGGCGCTGACCATGCAGAGGATCAGCTCCATGCTGCGGTCGATGTGGCGGAGAATCTTTTCCTTCTCCCCCATTTTCCACATATGGGAAACCTTCGGCATCATCACGGTGCCGATGGCGGAAATAAACCCGCTCAGGCAGTAGATGATTTTTTCCGCGTTCTCGTACAGGCCGTTCTGGTCCGCTCCCGCAATGCTGTAGACCATCACCTTGTCCATTTTCCGGTAGATGCTTACCGCCATCACGGAGATAAAAAGCACGGCGCACGGTTTCAGGTGGGTCAGCGCTTCCCGCATCGGAACCCGCCGGAAGCTCACCCGCCCCCGCAGGCTCGCCGCGCTCATCAGGTTGCCCAGCAGGGTGGCCAGGCTCCATACAAAGCCGTAAATCCAGAGGTCGTTCCGGCTTTTCACAAAAACGAAAACGCATACGGCCGCCGCCAGCTTCACAAAGGTGTTGCGCAGCGCGATGGGCTTGAACTGATCCAGCCCCATCAGGCACCAGTCAAAGCTGCACAGGCAGCTGACGCTCATCATCGTCAGGTGCAGGGCGATGGTTTTTTCAGCACCTGCCGCCAGGAAAACATACCCCAGCCAGAGCACCAGCGTGATTCCGGCCACCAGCAGCTGCATTTCCCAGATTCCGGAAAAGGTCCGATCCAGCTTTTCCCGTTCGTCCCGAACCTTGGCAATGGTCCGCACACCGTAGTCCGCCAGGCCCAGCATGCCGACCAGGCAGAAGAGCTCGCTGACGGTCCAGGCTTCAGCATAAAGCCCCACACCTTCCGTTCCCACCGTATGGGCCAGGTATGGGGCCGTCACCAGCGGCAGGAATACGGAGAACATGCGGTAAGCCACATTGTAAACCGCGTTCTTCTTCGTACTCATGCCGTTCCTCCGTATTCGTTTTCACTCAGGCCATCGCCTGCAGCTGGGGCAGCAGCGCGGTGGCAATCCCGAAGTACACCAGCAGGGAAAGCGCGTCCACAATGGTGGTGATGAAAGGACTGGCCATCACGGCCGGGTCAAAGCCCAGTTTCTTGGCCAGCATCGGCAGCGTGCAGCCCACGATCTTGGCTAAAAGCACCGTCACAAACATGGTCAGGCTCACCACCAGCCCCACGGTCACGGTTACGCCTTCGGTCTTCAGCAGCAGGTTGTCCACAATCATGATTTTGGCGAAGCACAGCGCCGCCAGCGCCGCGCCGCACAGCATTGCCGTCCGGACTTCCTTCCAGATTACCTTCAGAATGTCCCTGAATTCCAGCTCATTCAGGCTCAGGGCACGGATGACCGTCACAGAGGACTGGGATCCGGAGTTTCCGCCCGTATCCATCAGCATGGGAATAAACGCGGTCAGGCACACCATGGCCGCCAGTTTTTCTTCAAAGTTGGTCAGGATCAGCCCCGTGAAGGTGGCCGAAATCAGCAGCAGGGACAGCCAGGGAATCCGGTGCTTGAACAGGTCGAAGGGCGAAGACCGGAGATAGGTCTTGTCGCTCGGCGTCATACCGGCCATGATTTCGATGTCTTCGGTGGCCTCGTCTTCCATAACGTCCATGGCGTCGTCGAAGGTGACGATTCCGACCATGCGGTTGTCCCCGTCCACCACGGGGATCGCCAGCAGGTTGTATTTGCTCATGGTCTGGGCCACTTCTTCCTGGTCCGTATGGGTCGTAACCGTAATCAGGTTCGACTCCATAATGCTGTCAATGGTCTGCAGGTCGCTGGGGGCCAGCAGCAGGCTCTTGACCGAAACCGTGCCCACCAGGACCCGGTTTTCCAGCACGTAACAGGTATAAATCGTTTCCTTGTCCACGCCGGTGCGGCGAATCCGCAGGATTGCGTCCCCAACCGTCATGTCCGGGCTCAGTTTCACGTACTCCGTGGTCATCACGGAGCCCGCGGAGTTTTCCGGATACTGCAGGATCTCGTTGATCTCCTTGCGCATTTCCGGATCGGACTGTGCCAGGATCCGCTGCACCACGTTGGCCGGCATTTCCTCAACAATGTCCACCGCGTCGTCCACGTACAGTTCGTCCATGACCTGGCGCAGTTCACTGTCGCTGATGCCCCGGATCAGCGCCTCCTGCTCGTCGCTTTCCATTTCCACAAAGCTTTCCGCCGCCAGCTCCTTCGGCAGCAGCCGGAAAAGCAGCGGAAGCTTTTCCCGTTCAACACCGGAAAAAACCGCTGCAATATCCGCCGGGTTCATGGTGATCAGGACGTCCCGGATCGTCGAATATTTTTTTTCGTTCAGCAGAGTGGATAAAGTGTTTTCCATCGTGACAGAATGCTCCGCCATGCTTGCTCCCTCCCATTTACAGGATGTTGAAGCCAGCAGTAAGCACACGATGCATACGGGCGGACGAAATCCCCGCCTGGAGATTATTTCAGTTGTGGAACAGGAACGCCACGGTTCTCATGTTCCGCTTGCTTCGCCCAACCGGTATGCCGCTGCTACTCCCAGCGTCCATGACATTCCCTCCTTATTAATTTAACAATCGATGTCCTTCCCGGCCGATTCCGGGTCCGGACCACTTGAATATTATACCCTTCCGGAAAAAATAAAGTCAAGGGAAAAAGCACCCCGAAGGGTGCTTTTAGGATGATTTTTTTCCTTGCTCAGTTTGCTTCCTGGCAGTTGTTGGCGGCAAAGCATTCCCGGCAGACCTTGCGGAAGCGCACGCCCATTTTATCCTCAATTTTCGCATCAATCAGATCCGTGGTCCTTCCGCAGATTTCGCAGGTGCCCCGGTTCGCATTGTTCGTCGCCAGATATTCGGCATAGGCGGGCTTGGGAATCAGCTTGTCCTCCAGCCGTTCAATCTTTACATGGGCGTCGCCGATGCAGTACATCAGCCAGGAGCAGATCCAGCTCACAACCACCCCGCCGATTCCGATGGCCAGGCAGGGAATCAGCTGAAGGACCTTGGTCAGGTACAAGGCCACGCCGGCGCCGATGGAACCCAGCATCCCCACCGTACAGAATGCCACCGCAAGCCCTCTCACTTTGCGTCCGATATGCCTGAACATCCGATCAATCCCCTTTTCAATCCATTACTCAGTTTAATGTGTTACAAATATGTTAACATACTTTTAAATTTTTGTCTATATATTTTTAAAAAATATTGATTTATTTTCAGGGAATCCCGCCCAGTCCGGAAATCAGATCTCTTCCTTGTCCCGGCGTTTCAGGTACCGGTCGGCAAATTCATTGTAATACAGGTCGAACTGATGCACATGCTCCTGCTTCATGGCGCCGGACATTTCGTGCACGTCCAGGGCGTTGTCTTCCAGTTCCACCTGCACAATGGCAATGTTCGAGCAGTGGTCGGATACCCGTTCGAAATCGGAAATCAGGTCGTTGAAAATGTATCCGTTCATAATGGTGCATTTTCCCTTTTGCAGCCGGGCCGTATGCTTTTCCTTCATCCGGCGGCAGATGACGTCGATCACCTGCTCCAGCGGCTCCACCCGGTATGCGGTTTCGGAATCCCCGCTCAGGAAGCTTTCCACGGAAATATGCAGGATCTCGGTAATGGCGCTTTTCAGGACGTCCATTTCCTTGCTGCCCTTGTCGGAGAAGCGAACCTTCTTGTCCCGGATTTCCTCCGCCCGCTGGGCAATGTTCAGGGCATGGTCGCTGATGCGTTCCAGGTCCGTAATGGTCCGCAGGTACTGGCTTACCGCCTTGTTCTGGGTTTCGGTCATTTCCTGGCCTGTCAGCCGCATCAGGTAACTGCCGATCTTGTCCTCGTAACGGTCCACAATTCCTTCCAGGGATTCCACTTCCTGGTATCCCTTCGGGTCGTATTGGTCCAGCAGCGCAATTGCCGTGGTCATGGACCGTTCCGTCAGCTCCGCCATTTTGTTCATGGTCAGGCGGGTCTGTTCCACCGCCAGCGTGGGATACGCCAGGAAGCGTTCCTCCAGCCGTTTCATATCCTCGGTTTCCGCCGTCTCCTGCGGATCCGCCGGCACAATCTTCAGCATCAGTTTTTCAATCAGCGGAATAAACCAGGCCAGCACCGCCACCGTGCTCACCCGGAACAGGGTGTTGGTCAGCGCGATGCTGAACATGTTGACCGTATTTCCCATAAAGCTGAAATGCATCACGGCGTTCAGCCCGTAGAAGACCGTCGCAAAAAGAATCACCCGCAGTATTTCAATCACCGGATAGGAGAAAGCCGCCCGGCGTCCCTCCACGGAAGAGCCGATTCCGGAAAGGACCACAGGTACCGAGGCGCCGATGGCAATACCCAGGATCATGGGCAGCGTCTGTTCCAGCGTCAGCAGTCCCGTGCTGCTCAGGGCCTGCAGGATACCGACAGAAGCGCTGGCGCTCTGCAGGATCGCCGTAAAGACAATCCCCAGCAGGATCCCCAGCAGCGGGTTGTTGAAATTGGTCAGGAAAGAAATGAATCCTGGATCATCGTGCAGGGCGGAAACCGCTCCGCTCATGGTTTTCATGCCAAACATCAGCACGGCGAAGCCCATCAGGATATCGCCCACGTGCATCAGGGATTTCCGTTTGCAGATCATCCGCATCAGGATGCCGGCAATGGCTGCCACGGCACTGATGGTTTCCGTGCTCAGCAGCTCCAGCGCCGCTGAAGTACCGCTGCCGCCCACGTTGCCCAGGCAGATCACCCAGCCTGTAATACTGGTGCCCACCACAGCCCCCATGATGACGGCCAGTGCCTGCCGGAGCTTCATCATCATGGAGTTTACGAAGCCCACCACCATCACGCTGGTAGCGGAAGAGGACTGGATTACCGCCGTAACCCCGGTACCAAGCAAAATACCCCTGAGCGGTGTTCCGGAAAGCCTGTAAAGAATTAGCTCGAGCTTGTTGCCCGCCACCTTCTTCAGGCTGTCTCCCATCAGCGACATTCCGAAAAGGAACATCGCCACGCCGCCCAGGAGCTTGATAATATCCGCCAGACTCATAATAAAATTCCTCCGTTGACGCGTTTCCGGATCCGGCGCTCCCTGAGCGCCTGCGCCACTCATCTTCTTTGTTACGAAGGGATTATACCATGCCGGCGCGGTGATTGCAATTCCGGGAATCCGGTATACATTCATTCATTTTCCTTCTTCTGTATTGACATAAACTTCCAACGTATGGGATAATCAGCTTACAGCAGGACTCCCTTCCGGAGCGAAAAAACGAAAAATCAACAGAAAGCAGGGCTGCAGCATGAAAACCAGACGTCTTACCAAAAAGGAAATGTGGATCTTCGCCATCGGCCAGCTGGGCTGGTCCATTCTCAGCGGCATCGTCACAACCTGGCTGGTAACTTTTTATCTGCCCACAAGCAGCTCCGTGGAAGCCGGCGCAAAATTTTATGTTCCCACGGGACTCATCATCTTCGGCGTCCTGACCATCCTCGGTCTGATCACCTTTATCTGCCGGATCTTTGACGCCGTCACGGATCCGTGGATCGCTTCCCTTTCCGACCGGAGCAAAAACCCGAAAGGGCGCCGTATTCCCTTCATGAAACGGGCGGCCGTGCCTTTCGCCATTGTCACCGTGCTGGTTTTCTTCGCTCCCGTCGGTGTGGACCAGGGCCAGCCCACCAGTGCCGTCAACATCGTCTGGGTCCTGGTCAGCCTGATTCTCTTCTATCTGTTCATGACCATGTACTGCACGCCCTACAACGCCCTGATTTCCGAGTTCGGCAAAACCCAGGAAGACCGGATGTTCATCTCCACGGCCATTTCCCTCACCTTCTTCTTCGGCACCCTGCTGGCGTACCTGCCCTTCGCCTTGGCCGGCCCGCTGCAGGGCATGGTTCCCTACGCCTGGAGCTACCGCATCTGGTTCATTGTCCTGGCGGTCATTGCCCTCATCTGCATGCTGATTCCGGTAATCAGGCTGAATGAAAAGGACTTTGTCGATGCGAAACCCAGCGAGACCAACGCCATGAAGAGCCTGGTCAACACCTTCAAAAACCGGGAATTCCGGAAATTCTCCCTTTCCGATATCGCTTACTGGATCGGCCTGACCCTGTTCCAGACCGGCCTTCCCTTCTTTGTCACCGTCTCCATGAAGCTCAACGAGTCCAACACCATGCTTTTCATGGGCGGCATGACGGTCCTGTCCGCCTGCTTCTATCCCTTCGTTTCGAAACTGGTCGCCAGGCACGGAAAGAAAAAGCTGGTCATTATCGGCTTCCTGGGCCTGGCCCTGGCCTATGTGATTACCGCGCTGATCGGCGTGGTTCCCTTCCTGACCGGCATGCTCCCCGGCATTCTCATCGTCATCATCGCCGCTTTCCCCATGGCGCTGCTGGGCATCATTCCCCAGGCCATCGTGGCGGATGTGGCAGAGGAGGACGCGGTCCTCACCGGGGAAAAGCGGGAGGGCATGTTCTTCGCTGCCCGCACCTTTGCCATGAAGTTCGGCCAGTCCCTGGCCATGCTGGTATTTACCTCCCTGGCGGTGCTGGGCACAACCCAGGACCTGAAGAGCAACGATCTCACCGCCTCCCCGGAAGGCCTGCGGATTGTCGCCATCGTGGCGGTCTGCTTCTGTGTCCTGGGAGCGGTCATCCTTTCCGCCTATGATGAAAAGAAGGTCATGAAAACCCTGAACGAAAATGCTTCGAAAAACTGACCGATTCCTTTCCGGAGAGCCGGCGCCGCCGGCTCTCTTTTTTTGATGCTTTCCGGGCCCGCTTTTTTCTATGCTGCTTTATCAGAATAAACAAGAAATGTACGAAAGAATCCTTGTTTTGTCCGGGCCCGATATTTATAATATCCAACTGTATACAGGATTCATTACAGGAAAGCGGTGGTTTGCATGAATACGGAACTGGTTGTCTTTATTGTCTACCTGGCTTTTATGATCGGCATCGGCCTGGTGTTCTTCTTCCGTTCCAAAGGCGGCGGGGAAAAGGAATATTTTCTCGGCGGCCGTAAAATGGGTCCCTGGGTTTCCGCCCTCTCCGCCGGCGCTTCGGATATGAGCGCCTGGGTGCTGATGGGCCTGCCCACGGCGGTTTACGCTTTCGGTCTCGGGCAGATCTGGATCCCCGTGGGCCTGGCCCTGGGTTATGCCCTGAGCTGGATCTTCGAGGCGCCTCGTCTCCGGGCTTTCTCCATCGTGTCGGATGACGCCATCACCATTCCCCAGTACCTGACCCGGCGTTTCCGCTCCAAGTCCTATGCCCTGCAGGTCACCTGCGCGGTCATCTTCCTGGTGGCGTATACGATTTATGCCGCCTCCTCCATCAAGGCGGCCGGCAAAATGTTCCAGACGGTGATCCCGAGCCTGGATCCCAGCGTGGCCATGTACGTGGCAGCCGGCATCATTATCTGCTACACCTTCCTGGGCGGCTTCTCCGCGGTCTGCTGGACGGACTTCTTCCAGGGCCTGCTGATGCTGGGCGCCCTGCTCATCGCCCCGATCTTTGCTTCCAATATGCTGAACGCGGAGTCAACGAAGGCCATTGCGGAGGAAACCCCGCAATTCTTCAATGTCTTCACCAGCTGGCAGGATATCGTTTCCGGCCTGGGCTGGGGCCTTGGCTACTTCGGTATGCCCCATATCATCATCCGTTTCCTCTCCGTCCGCTCCCAGAAGGCCATCCGGAAATCCTCGATCATCGGTATTTCCTGGACCACCCTGATCCTGATCTTTGCGGCGCTGGTGGGTATTTTCGGCCGGCAGATGCTCGGCCTGGATCCCGATATTAAAAAGGATGAACTGGTATTCATTACCATGGTCCGCAAAATCTTCCCCTCCGTGGTTTCCGGCATCCTGCTCTCGGCGATCCTGGCGGCTTCCATGTCCACCGCGGACAGCCAGCTGCTTTCCGCCGCTTCCGCCTTCTCCAGCGATGTATATAAGCCCCTCGTCCGCGGCAACAAGTCCAGTGACCGTGAAATGCTCTGGACCGGCCGCATGGTGGTGCTGATCATCGCCGTGGTCGCCCTGGTCATTGCCTCCAATCCCAATGCCGGCTCCATCATGTCCCTGGTTTCCAATGCCTGGGGCGTCTTCGGCGCCGCCTTCGGCCCGGTCATCCTGCTGAGCCTCTTCTGGAAGCGCCTGAACTTTGCCGGCGCCATGGCCGGCATCATTGCCGGCGCTGCTGCGGACATCCTGTGGCTGATCTTCCTGGCCGGCACCGGCGTGTACGAAATCGTCCCCGGCTTCCTCTGCAGCCTGGTGGCGTCCGTCGTGGTTTCCGGATGCACCGCGGCGCCTTCCGCCGAAGTGGTGGAGCTCTTCGAAAAGGGAGTCAGTTACAGGGAAACGGAAATCGACTGATGCGTTTTCTCCCTCAGTGAAAACCCCGGGCCGCCTGAATGCGGCCCGGGGTTTTTCTGTCTGTGCAGTCATTTGCAGCCCGGCTGCCTTTTCAGGCGCCGTACATGCGGTATTCCGGCGGGTTTTCCCGCAGTTCCCTTTCCAGCTCCGCCAGGGTTCCCGGCCGGCTTTCCGGAATGAACTCTGCGGTCACGATCGCCTTCAGGCACCACTGGGCCGTAAAGTTGGTTGTAATCCAGGGAATTTCCATGAGCGGCGTTCCATCCTCCCCGGTGCCGTAGGAAACCGGCCGGAACCCCTCCGGCTTCTCCCCGGCGTACAGCAGGCCCAGCAGCCGGGTCCAGATTTTCCGTGCCATGGCCTCGTCCCCGGCGCTTTTCGCAGCCCAGGCCTGCATTTCCGCGGAATAGACCGGGCTGCCGAACCGGCGGCCCTTCAGCAATCCTTTGGACAGCTTCATTCTTTCCTCTTCCGGCAGGAAGAAAAACCTGCCGTTCCGGGCCGTCATCTCCGCCAGGGATTTGTTTTCAAGCATTTCCGCGGTTTCCAGCCAGACCTCCGTTTCCCCCATGCAGGCCTGCAGGTGCATGCTGTCCTCCGACTCCCCGCCGTACTGCAGTTTGCCGCTGCGGGCATCGAAGCGGAATTCCGGGCCCGAGGACAGTCCCAGCGGCGCCTCTTCCAGGGATGCGATGCCCGCTTCAATCCTTTGCCGCCATTCCGGCGCCAGGGTTCGCTCATAGGCGGTCATCCAGTCCGAAACCAGCGCGGCCCAGTCCGGTCCGCTGCGCAGGCGGATGCCTCCGTCCTCCGTCCGGAACCAGGGCATTTCCCGAAGGGCCTCCGCCGCGCCCAGGCTGTCCTCCATGCAATCGCCGATGCGCCGGTCTCCCGTCAGGTAATACAGCGGCCGGTGGTGTCCGGCCATGGAAATCCGGGGCTCCTTGCAAGGGCAGCCCCAGTGGCGCACATTGTGCCGGGATCCCAGCCCCTTCAGGGGGCCGAAGTGATACATGTCCACGTCCGCGGCATGCCGGCTCAGGGCTTCCGCCAGGCGGAACACCCGCTCGTTTCCCGTGCGCAGGAACTGCAGCCACAGCCAGTAGGTGGGAGCCAGCTCCGTATTGTCCCATGCATAGCCGCCCACGTCCCAGCGCCACATATGGCGGCTTGCCTCGTAGGTGTGCATGAAATCCCCGTAATTGAAAAGGCCGTACCAGCTTCTTGCCTCCGCTTCCTTTGCATAGAAGTCCGCGGCAGCTTCCAGCTGGGTTTCCGTCCACCTGCCCACCTCCGTGGTCCGGTCCGGCAGGCTCCAGAAGCCGAATGCCTTATGGGTGTGCAGGTATTCCGGCGAAGGCAGGTAGACCGGAGGCCGCCGGACCCGGTCGGACTGTACTTTCAGCTCCCCGTCCGGGGTATACGCGTTCCCGGAAAAAACCGCAAGCCGGCAGGTAACCGCAATGCCGTTCGGATCCGGCAGCATATAGTCAAAGCCCTCATAGGCGCCCCGGGGATAGGTTCTCCGGTCGTAGTGGCGAAAATCAAAAGGCTCCGCCCCGGGAGAATAAAACCAGGCCGTGCATTCCGCGGTCTCCCCGGACAGGTGCTCCGTTTCCAGGCCGGCAGGATGTTTTTCCCAGCATTCCCGCAGGTGAAAGCTCACCGTGCCTGCCGGATCGCTCAGCGCCATGCTGCCGGGCGCCCGCCGGCCGTGGATCCCGTCCAGCCAGCAGCCCTGTTCATCTGCCTTCTTCCGGATGCAGAAATGGGAAACGGAATCCTGGTTCAGGAAAAACCGGTCCCACCGGGGCAAATCCTTCGCCGCCGCCTCCAGTTCCTCTTCCGCGCCGACGGTTTCCCCCCGCTGCTGCGCCGCCAGCAGGGCCGGATCCAGGTGTTTCCGCCAGTGAAACAGCTGGGTCGGATGGTCGTGGTAAACCGCGCCGTCCGTCAGGAAACGGATATGCCGCTGCCAGGATTTTCCCCGCAGCCATGTTTCAAAGCGAAGGCCCCAGCCCGCCAGCCGGTCCCGCTCCGGATCCCCCTGGAAAAAAAAGGTATCGTCAAAATCGATTTCCCCGTCCTTCCGGATATACATCCGGATCCGGAAAGGCATTTTCTCCTGCCCGTCCTCCGGATGAATGCCGTCAAAGCGGAAAACTGCCTCCAGGGGGCCGGCGGCTTCCAGCTCCCGGGAAAAAACGGCTGCCGGCAGGTTCCGGATCCGGGCGCAGCTGCCGTCTTCCGTTTCGCTTTCACGGCTCACCCGCAGCACAGGAAAAACCGATGCAAAAACCTCCCGGTCTCCCCGGCGGCAGTGCACCGCAAGCTGATTCCCTTTCTTTGGCACCGTCAGGCAGATTTCTTCGCCGGATACCCTCCAGCCTTCCTCCCCTTCCTCCACGGTCAGCCCTTTCCACTCTTCCGTTTTCCCCGGGGTCAGCTCCCCGGACCCGCCGATCCGGTCCGCGGGCGCCAGATGTCGGCTCCATTTGACGGACCCGTCCGGCCAGCGGGCAGCAATTTCGCTTTGCAGCGGAACCTCCCCGCCCTTTTCCCCCGTCAGCCGGAAGCTTTCTTCCCATACGGTTCCCCGGGGCCAATATCCTCCGAATACCGTCCATCCCTCTGCCCGGCGGTTTTCCATCAGTCTGATGCGCATGCTGGCTTCTCCGTTCTTTTCTTTTTTGTCGCGGGAATGAGTTGTCCTGTCCGGGGTCCCCGTGATATAACTATTCCATCACCTGTCAAAGGAGGCTCTGCCATGTCCGGCCCTGTCCGTTCCAACGAATCCCTGATTTATGAAAACCCGCTGTCCGGTCCGGAATCCGTAAGCGATTTTGTCCTGGAGGGAAAAGCGAAAATCAGCTTCCCCGAAGGGCATCTCCGGCTGGAAAATGCCGAAAGCGAACAGCTGGGTCAGAAGGCCAATTATGTATTCTGGTGCAGAAAGGAATTCCCTGCGGATTTCCGGCTGGAAATCGACTTCCGCCCCCTGCGGGAGCCCGGCCTCGCCATGCTGTTTTTTGCCGCCTCCGGATCAGATGGCCGCAGCCTGTTCGATCCTTCCCTGGCCCCCCGCTGCGGCGAATATGTGCAGTATCACCACGGGGATATCAACGCCTTTCATGTGTCCTTTTTCCGCCGCAAGGAAAAGGATGAGCGCAGCTTTCATACCTGCAACCTGCGCAAAAGCTACGGCCTGTACATGGCCGCCCAGGGGGCGGATCCAATTCCGGACGCGGCGGACGCGGACCGGTTCTACCGTCTTTCCCTGCTGAAAAAAGGAGCGGATGTCCGTTTCGCCATTGACGGGCTGGACATCCTGCATTATCACGATGACGGAACCGCCTTCGGTCCCCGGCTGGGAGGCGGCTGCATCGGGCTGCGCCAGCTGGCCCCGATGATCGGGGAATACGCAAACCTGCGCGTTACCCGGCCGGACTGATTCCCGTCACAGCGCCTTCAGCCACCGGGCCGCCATATCAATCCATTCCTGGCATTCCGGATGGATTCCCGTACTGTCCGACGGATAAACCTGGTCGCTGCTCAGGGACATGCCGTGGCCCCCGCGCTGCCAGAGGTGCAGTTCAAAGGCAATGCCTTTCCGGCAAAGTTCCCCGGCCAGCAGCAGGCTGTTTTCCGGGGGAACGGCTTCGTCCTCCCGGGTATGCCAGAGAAAAACCGGCGGCGTATCCTCCCGCACATATTTTTCCAGGGAAACCTCTTCCCTCAGCCGTTGGTACTCCTCTCCCAAAAGGTTTTCGATGGATCCC
The DNA here is from genome assembly GCA_017526525.1 of Clostridia bacterium. Taxonomy (GTDB): domain Bacteria; phylum Bacillota; class Clostridia; order Christensenellales; family Aristaeellaceae; genus Aristaeella. The sequence continues at coordinate 33,544 of JAFXRG010000001.1, forward strand.
CGGTGGGCATGTTCGCCGGAAGTAATCACCGGATAGCAAAGAATCATGGCGTCCGGCCGGCAGGCCCTGCCCTGGGGCATCTGATGCCATTTGAGGCCGATATGGGCCGCGGCATGGCCGCCGGCCGAAAAGCCCATCACCGCGATCCGTCCCGGGTCGCAAAACCATTCCCCGGCGTGGGCCCGGGCAAATGCCACGGCTTCCGCGGCTTCCTCCAGCGCCTTCGGATACCGGGCCGGCGCCACGGAATATCGAACCACCGCCGCCTGGATTCCCAGGGCCAGCAGCCGAAGAGCCACCGGTTCCGCTTCCCGGTCGCTGCGCCAGGCATAGGCGCCGCCCGGGAAAACCAGCACCAGCGGTCTTTTCCGTTCAGCCTCCACCGCCCGGTTATCCGTCAGGTACAGTTCCATTTCCACCCCGGTCCGGGGAAGCTTCAGGACTTCGTTCCGCATATTGACTCCCTTTGTTTTCCTGCCCGCGGTCAGGTCCCGCGGGCGGTTTTGTTTCTTCGGTTCATGGGTTCGCTTCGCCGTTATGGCTGCATCTCAGGCCAGCTCCCGGCTATCTTGTCAATCCAGTAGCTCAGATTGTCCTGCACCCGCTGAACCGTGAGCATAAAGGTCTTTTCCGTGGCGGCCGGCAGCCGGGTAACCCGGGCGGTATACCAGTTGGATTTATCCCGGTTCAGCCGCATCCGGAACACATCCTGAATAAACTTGTCCGGGCTTTTTTCAATGCGTTCCTCCATGGTTTCGAAATCCATAAACTGCATGTAGCTTTGCCGGAAGGCCGGTTCAACCTCGGTCTCGCAGAACTTTTTCAGGGCGATTTCAACGGTCGCTTCCCGGTCGTAGGATGCCAGGTTGTTGGCCGCGTAAATCCGCTTTACCACCTTCCGGTCCGACCAGATCATGACAATCAGGTCGTAGGTGCTCATCAGCGCGCTGCCGTTGTTCAGCATTTCCTGGGCGGTCTTGATCTCCTTTTCCGAGTCGAAGGTATTCAGCCGCATCACAATCATGGCTTTTCCCAGCCGGCGGGCGATAAACAGCGCGCTGAGGCGGAAATATACATCCTTGTAGGCAAACTCAACCGTTTCAATCTTCCGGGACCGCAGGGCGTCCAGCACCAGCTTCTGGATAATGAGATACTGATAGCTCCGCTGGTTGGACAGGGCATGCTCCAGGCCTCCGACGGACGTAAAGCCCAGCTCCCGAATCCGTTCCCGGTATCCGTTGGTGGCATAAATGTAGCTGAACTGCTCCTTTCCGCATTCCACCAGCGCAACGGAACCGTCAAAGCTGCTGACATAGGCGCTGTTGATCACGCCGCCGTTCTGTCTTTCCACAAAATCCTTCAGCGGATTCGGGTTCACAAAATTCAGCCGGCCGATCCGGTCCCAGTATTCGGCGTCTTCCATGCTTTCCAGGATTCCGGGTTCCCGGTCCACCCACTCCACCAGGTTCTCCCGTGAAATCGGCCTGGAATAATAGAATCCCTGCTGCGCCTCGCACCCTGTTTCCAGCAGGAATACCCGCTGTTCTTCTGTTTCAACGCCCTCCGTCAGCGTATGGATTCCCAGCGTTTTGGCCATGCTGATCAGGGAAGCCAGCATCTCTCTTCCCCGGGCGGACAGCTTCCGCAGGAAAAGCATGTCAAACTTGATCACATCAAAGGTGTAATTCTGCAGCACGTTCAGGGAGGAATAGCCGCTGCCGAAATCGTCCAGCCAGATATGGAAACCGGCTTCGCTGAACCTCAGGAAGATTTTCTCAAAGGACTCAATGTCCTCCAGCATGATGCTTTCCGTAATTTCCAGCTTGATGGCCTCCCGGGGAACCGAATACCGCTCCAGGGTTTCGCAAACCGTTTCAAACAGGTTTTCCTGCTCAAAATCCAGCCGGGACAGGTTGACGGACACCCCCTGCACCGGCGTTCCCCGGCGGCGGAACTCGTCATACAGCACGCAGGCCTGCCGGAGAATTTCCATATCCAGTTTGAAAACCAGCCCGTTTTGCTCCAGCACCGGAATGAAATCAGCAGGGGAAATCATGCTTCCGTCCGGCTGGTACCATCTGGCCAGGGCCTCCAGGCTCATAATCTGCTGGGTCAGTGATCGGAATACGGGCTGGAAAAATGCCCGGATCCGCCCGTCCTCCAGCGTTTCACAGAAGCTCCCGGCCAGGTTTGTCTTCCCTTCACAATCCATTTCTGACTGCTCCTTCTTCCTTCCGGCTTACATTTCAATATGAATCACGTTCCGCTTGCCTTCCCGGCGGTATTCCTGCCGTTTGGCCATCTTTTTCAGGATGGTTACGCCCAGCCCCGTGTTCGCCTTCCTCAACGTTCAGGTCAATTCCCTTCAGCACTTCCAGGGGGCCGAAGGATTTTTTCAGCCCGCTGACTTCAATCAGGCTCATACCGCCGCACCCCTTTTTTTCTTCTGAATTCTGTCAGACAGGGCGAAAAAGCCGAAAACGATATAGGAAAGCGCAAGATAAATCAGCATGCCGATAATAATGGTCAGCAGCGGCTGCATGGTGCGGGATGCCGTGTTGTTGATCACCCGGGTCAGATCGGTGATGGTCACGTAGCCCACCACGCTGGTCCACTGGATCAGGTTCACGATGGTGGACTGGTAAACCGGTTTCGCAATATGCAGGATCTGGGGCAGCGTCACCAGGCGGAAAGCACTCCAGGCGGAGAATCCGAGGGTCCGGGCCGCTTCCATCTGTCCCTTGTCCGACGCTTCCAGTGCCGATCGGAGCAGCTCCGCCACGTGGGCCGAAACGTTCAGCATAAAGGTCAGCACCGCCACCGTCACCGGCGTCAGCCCCGAGCGGGCCAGCACCCCGTAATAAAGCAACAGCAGCAGCATCAGCACCGGTGTTCCCCGCAGGATGGCAATATATACCGATGCAATGCCCCGGGCAACGCGGTTCCTGCGGGTCCGCAGCCAGCAGATCACCGCTCCCAGCAGCGTTCCCAGCAGCAGCGCCAGGAAGGAAATCTGCACCGTGACCCACAGGCCGCCCAGAATGGTCTTCCACGAGTCACCCTGAATCAGTATTTTGTACAGCTTATCTCCCAGGGTCAATTCCGTTCATTCCTTTCGGGAAATATCAGGAGGTCCGTATCTCTCTCTGTTTTCTTGATCTCATCCCGGAAATGCCAGCACAATGCATTCAAATGGCCGCAGGCTGTAGGTAATCCGGTGGGAATATCCGTCGCACTCGTTCCAGTCGGCGGTCAGCGGCGGAATCCCGTCTGCGGGATTTCCCTGTCCGGGCAGGCTGTCATAGGTGCTGAAAACCCGCGTGTACAGCCCGCCGAAGGGCACTCCGGCACTGTAGTCGTAATAGCTGACCGGGGACAGGTTCAGGATGCACAGCACCGCGCCGTTGTAGTCCCAGGGATTCCGGCGGATATACGCCAGGATGTTCCGGTCCGCATCCCCCCGGTTGACCCATTCGAAGGTGGCCGGGTTTTTGCTGTCGGAATGCAGTGAAGGGAACATTTTGTAAAGGCCTACCAGGTTCCGTACACACTGCATCACGTCCCGGTGGCCGAACTCGTCCGCCAGGTGCCAGTCAATGCTCTCCTTCACGTTCCATTCCCGCTCCTGGGCAAACTCCTGTCCCATAAACAGCAGCTTTTTCCCCGGGTGGGTAAACTGCCACGTATACAAGGCCTTCAGCTGGCCCATTTTTTCCTGGATGCTTCCCGGCGCCTTGTTCACCATCGTCCCCTTGCCGTACACCACCTCGTCATGGCTCAGCACCAGCACATAGTTTTCCGAGAAAGCGTAGTCCACCACGTGGGTCAGCTGCCCGTGGTGCCATTTCCGGTAAACCGGATCCAGGTTGAAGTATCGGATGGTATCGTTCATCCAGCCCATGTTCCACTTGAAGGTGAACCCCAGGCCGCCCCGTTTCACGTCCTCGGTAATTCCCCATTCCGGCGAGGAGTCCTCGGCAATCAGGTATCCGGTGGTCCGGCCGCAGACTTCCGTATTCAGCTGCCGCAGGAAGTCCATGCCCTCCAGGTTCATCCGCCCGCCGAACATGTTCGGCCGCCATTCATTCCGGTCGTAATCGTTGTAGAGCATGGAGGCCACCGCGTCCACCCGCAGGGCATCCACATGGAACTCCCGGATCCAGTAAAAGGCGTTGGCAATCAGGAAGGAGCGCACCTCCGGCTTTGTATGGTCAAAGGACAGGGTGCCCCATACCGGAAATTCCCGCCGCAGGGGATCATTGCTCTCGTACAGGGGCGTCCCGTCAAACCAGCCCATGGCGAAACCGTCCTTCGGAAAATGGGCCGGCACCCAGTCCAGGATCACGCCGATTCCCGCCTGGTGCATCCGGTCCACAAAGTATCGGAAATCGTTGGGCGTGCCGTAGCGGCTGGTGGGTGCGTAATATCCGGTTACCTGGTATCCCCAGGACAGGTCAAAGGGATGCTCGCAGATGCCCATCAGCTCAACGTGGGTGAAGCCCATGTACTGCATGTACTGGGTCAGGTCATCCGCCAGCTGCGTATAATTCAGGAAACCGTCCTCGTCGCCGTTTCCCTGCCATCCCTTTTTCCAGGAGCCCAGGTGAACCTCATAGATCGCCATGGGTTTTTCCAGCACCTTCGTGTTGTCCCGCCGGCTCTGGTATTCCCCGTCGTGCCATTCGTAGTCATCCAGCGGATAAACGATGGAGGCGTTCGCGGGGCGTTTTTCATACCAGAAGGAATAGGGATCGGATTTGTCCCGTTTCACGCCGTCTGCGCCGGTAATCACATACCGGTAGGCATCCCCCGGGCCGACGCCGGGCAGGAAGCATTCCCATACGCCCTGGTCCCACATGCTGCGGTTCATCCACTGCTCGTTTTCCCATCCGGTTTTCGCGCAAATCACGGATACAAACTGCGCGTTCGGTGCCCATACCGTAAAGCGGGTTCCGGAAACTCCGTCCACCGTATCGGGATGCGCGCCCATTTTCCGGTAAACCTCGTAGTTGGTTCCCTGGTGAAAAAGAAAGCTGTCAAAGTCGCTGAAGACGCGGTCTTTCATTTCGGCCATAGTCTTTCCCCTCTCAGAGTAAACTCTTTTATCATATATATGCGGATTTGTATGGAAGAATTATATCATATTCAGGTGAGTCCCGTAAATTGTTTTTTAAAAGTTTTCCGTCCGCGGTCCGTGCGGAAATTAAAGCTTTCCCGGCATTGACGGATCTGTTATACTGTTATACTGTTGCATGTATTTTTCTTCATTCCCGCCGGTTACCGGCGGAAGAAAGAAAGGAACCGAACCGCTATGAAAAACAGGATCCTCCGTTCAGCAGTACTGTTAACCCTGGCTTTTGTTTTGGCCTTCAGTACCGGCTGCGGCGCCGCCGGCGCCGAAGGGCAGAAATGGTGGCAGAAAGCCATCGCCTATGAAATTTATATCCGGAGCTTTAAGGATTCCGACGGTGACGGCATCGGCGACCTGAAGGGAATCATTTCCGAACTGGATTACCTGCAGAGCCTTGGAATCGGCGCGGTCTGGATTACCCCCTTCTACGTTTCTCCCCAGGCGGACAATGGATACGATATTGCTGATTATTACAATATCGATCCCCTGTACGGAACCATGGAGGATATGGAAACCGCTCATTGCCGAAGCCGGCAGGCGTGATATCCGCATTATTATGGACCTGGTGTTCAACCACACCTCCAACCAGAATCCCTGGTTCCTGGATTCCGCCTCCTCCCGGGATTCCGAAAAAACGGACTGGTACATCTGGAAGGATCCCCGGGAGGACGGCAGTGCTCCCAACAACTGGCGGAGCATTTTCGGCGGTTCCGCCTGGACCTACAATGAAACCCGGGGCCAGTATTACCTGCATACATTCCTGCCGGAGCAGCCGGACCTGAACTGGGAAAACCCGGAAGTCCGGAAGGCGCTGACAGACGTGGCCCTTTTCTGGATCGGCAAGGGGGTTGGCGGCTTCCGCATGGATGCCATTACCTATATCAAAAAGCCCGCCGGCTTCCCGGACGGAAAGCCGGACGCCCCGGACGGAACCGCCGGAATTCATGGAATGACCGCCAACACCGACGGAATTCTGGATTATCTCCGGGATTTCCGGGATGCGGTACACGGCGAAAGGGATATTGTCACGGTGGGAGAAGCCAACGGCATCATTCCGGAGGATCTTCCCCAGTGGATCGGGGCCGATATCGGTGTGTTTGATATGGTTTTTGACTTCCACCATATCCTGATTGACCTGCCGGATGAAATGAACTGGTGCGTCACCACCCCTTGGAAACTTTCGGACCTGAAGGAAATTTTCGCGGTTGCCCGGGATGAAACGGGCTATGCCAACGGCTGGTCCTCCATCTTCCTTGAAAACCACGATCAGCCCCGCTCCATCAACCATTTCCTGCCGGAGGGAGCGGACCGGAAGGCCGGCGGCAAGGCCCTGGCCACCCTGCTGCTCACCATGCCCGGAACCCCGTTTATCATGCAGGGGGAAGAGCTGGGCTATGTCAACGTGACCTGGGATTCCATTGAAAAGTATAACGATGCCTCCACGGTAAACCACTATCAGTTCGCCCTTAACTCCGGATATTCCCCGAAGGAAGCGCTGGCAGGCGTTCATCGTTTTTCCCGGGACAGCGCCCGCACTCCCATGCAGTGGGACGCTTCCCCCAATGCAGGCTTTACCTCCGGCAAGCCCTGGCTGCCCGTCAGCGGGGATTATGAAACCCTGAACGCGGTAGCCGAGCGGAACGACCCGGATTCCGTGCTGAACTGGTATATCTCCCTGGCCGGACTGCGCGGGGAACACCCGGTCTTCACGGAAGGCACCTGCAAGGAGCTGTTCCCGGAGGATGACCAGGTGTACGCCTATATCCGCGAAACGGAATCGGAAAAGGCTGTGGTCCTCATCAACCTTTCCACGAAGGAGGCCTCCTACGATGCCGCCTGCCTGGAAGGCGCGGAACTCCTGACCTGCACCCACGGAACAAACACCCCGGGCGTACTCCGGCCCCTGGAGGCTGCCGTCTATCTGGCCCGCTGAAGCTTCCCGGCCAAAAATAAAAAAATGAAACGGAAGAAAAGAAAAACAATGACTTTTGAAAACCTGAACCTGATTCCTTCCCTGCTTTCCAATGTCCGGGACGCGGGTTACAGCGTTCCCACTCCCATCCAGGCTGCCACCATCCCCCTGGTTCTGCAGGGCAGCGACGTCCTGGGCTGTGCCCAGACCGGCACCGGCAAAACGGCCTCCTTCGCGCTGCCGATTCTCCAGCGTCTCCTGCAGCAGCCCTCCCGGCGTCCGGAAGCCCGGGTCACCCGGGCGCTGATCCTTTCCCCAACCCGGGAACTGGCAATGCAGACCTGGGAAAATTTTCAGCAGTACGGCAAAAAGCTTCCCCTCCGAAGCTGCGTAATCTTCGGCGGCGTCGGCCAGGGAGCCCAGGCGGAAGCCCTGCATCAGGGGGCGGATATTGTCATCGCCTGCCCCGGCCGCCTGCTGGATCTGATGGGCCAGGGCCTGGTACGCCTGGACTGGGTGGAAATCTTTGTGCTGGATGAAGCCGACCGCATGCTGGATATGGGATTTATCCACGATGTCCGGCGGGTGGTCCGCGCCCTGCCGCAGCAGCGGCAGACGCTGCTGTTCTCCGCCACCATGCCGCCGGATGTGGAAAAGCTGGCGCTGGACCTGCTGACAGATCCGGAAAACGTCAAGGTGGATCCGGTCACCTCCACCGTGGAGGCCATTGACCAGTGCCTGTATTATGTGGACAAGGGAAACAAGAAGCATCTCCTGGCCAAACTGCTTCGCAGCGAGGACCTGGAAAACGCCCTCGTATTCTCCCGCACCCGTTACGGGGTGGACCGGATTGTCCGGGACCTGAAAAAAGCCGGCATTGACGCAGCCGGCATACACGGGGATAAAAGCCAGAACGCCCGGCAGACCGCCCTGAAGCGTTTCAAAAGCGGAGAATGCCGGGTGCTGGTTGCAACGGATATCGCAGCCCGCGGAATCGATGTCGTCGGGCTCAGCCATGTCATTAATTATGATATGCCCATGGAGCCGGAAGCGTATATTCACCGCATCGGCCGTACCGGCCGGGCAGGCCGGGACGGAAAAGCCATCTCCTTCTGCTGTATCGATGAGGTCAAACAGCTGAACCAGGTGGAAAAGCTGATCGGCCGGCGGCTCCGGGAGGAAAAGAGCGAATGGCCCATGGAAATCACCACGCCCACCCCGCCGAAAGTCCGGGAGCCCCGGCCTGCAAAGGTCGGTGTCTCCGGCCAGGCGGTTCCTCCCCGGAAAAAAGCCCCGCAGCAGCCGCCCCGCAGCGTGCCGGCTTCTCCGTCCCGTCCGGCGTCTGCCCGTCCTTCTTCCGGCCGGCAGCACCGCCGCGGGCCTTCCGCCTACGGGCATCCGGTGCAGCGGACCCGGCGCTGAGGCCGTCTCTGCGCTTCGCCCGTTACTGTCCGGTCTGTGCCAGGATCTCCGGGCTTTGGTAAACCCGGACATAGTCCACTTCAAGGCGTGCCGGCAGGCAGCTTTCATCAATGCCCATACTGCCGCCCCAGGTTCCGCCGAAGGCAAGGTTCATCAGCAGATGCATCCGCTGGTCAAAGGGCCAGGTATCCTGGGCCTTTTCGCCTTCAACTACGGGCGGCTTTTCATATACGTAGGTTTCCTCTCCGTCCACGGAAAAGACAATCCGGTCCGGCAGCCATTCCATTCCGTAGAGATGGAAATCGTCCCGTACCCCGGGAACCCTCAGGCTATGGTTGCTGGCCTCTCCCCCGTGGGTTTTTGTCGTATGAACGCTTTGCACAATCACGTCGGGGTCGTATCCAACGTGCTCCATAATATCGATTTCCCCGGAGGCCGGCCAGTCGCCGTAGACCCAGTCCGTCGGCAGCATCCAGATGGCCGGCCAGGTGCCCTTGCCGGAAGGCAGCTTGGCCCGCACCTCCACCTTGCAGTACAGCCAGTCCCCGAGATTTTTGGTAATCATCCGGGCGGAGGAATAGCTGCACGTGCCTCTTTTTTCCTTCCGGGCCTCAATGGTCAGCACGCCGTTTTCAATGGATGCATTTCCTTTCGGCATATAGTACTGCAGCTCGCCGTTGCCCCAGCCGCCGCCTCCGACGTTGAAGGCCCACCGGGCCGGATCCGGCACTCCGTCCGTGTTAAACTCGTCCGCCCATACCAGATCATAGGTCAGGCCGGCAGGCTCCGCGCCTGCGCAGCCGCAAAACATCGCCAACACCAGTACAGAAGCAAGAAGACACCGTATCCTGTTTTTCATAAGCTCGTTCCTCTCTGGGGGCAGGAATTCTGCCGCTGGTTTTTATTTTTTAATTTCCCTGGCTTTTCTCACAATGTTGAAGAGGCGTCCGTCTTCGCTTCTTCTTTGTCCGTTATAGAATTTTTCTTGCCGGATCCCGTTCCGCAGTCCTTCCGCTGCGGTCCGCTTATTCCAGGTCAATTTCTTCCCCGGCCGGAACAATCAGGCGGCCCGGAACATCGAAATGTTCAGCCAGATCCGGATCAAACAGCTTTCCAGGAGCCATGTGATACGGAATGCTGTGCTTCGCGTTCACAAGCCTGGCACAGGCCGCCGCTTCCTCCATGCCCATATTATAGATCCCGTCGCAGACAAAGAAGGCGTAATCAATGTTCCGGCCAGCCAGCTCTTTCATCTGGTCCGTGGTGGAGGTATCGCCGGTCGCGTAAACGAGGATATCCCCCGGAAGCGTAATAAGCCAGCCGACACACTCCCGGATGTTATGGTTTTTGTTGTTCCCGGCCTGTACCGCCTCCACCGTGGCGTATCCCAGGTCGAAGGTTTTGTACTCTCCGTTCACCAGCGCTTCCTTCCAGGTAATGATCCGACAGTCTTCCGTCCGGTTTTTGATCAGATTGACGGCGGTATGATCCTGATGCGCGTGGGTAATCAGAATCAGGTCGGCCGGAAGATCGTATCCGTCTCCGGCGTACGGATCAATATAGATCACTTTCCCTTCTGCCGTAACGATGCGAAGGCTCCCGTGGCCCTGGTACAGAAGCTTTCCGGCGCTGTTTCCTTCCGCCGCGGCCGAACCGCAGCCCATCAGGAGCAGCGAAAGAGACAAAATACAGCTCAGCGATCTTCTCATGTTTCACACTTCCTTCCTTTTATTTTCTGGATGGAGTATAGTATTACTTCTCCAGCGTATCCTGGTAATCCTTGTACTCTTTGGATCTTCAATTTTTTTGGGACAGCGCTCCGTTTCGGCTTCGCCTGCTTTTTCGTTTGCAAAGCCTTGAATATAAAGAAAAGAAGCACTTTTCAGTGCTTCCCTCTTGGTGAGCCCGGCGGGATTCGAACCCACGACCTTTTGATTCGTAGATCCTGACCCTGAAGATCCGCAATCGTAGTATTATCTTTCCCGCGCTGTATCTGCGATTCAATTAACTGATGCAAAAAGCTGCATACAGAGGAATTGCTTTGATATTGTTTTCCATTCCAAAGTTCTTTTCAGAAATACGAATAGCGTATGCCGGATTGAACAGGTGCATGTACTCGTTCAGACTGGCTGATGTTACATGCTCACCGCTTTTGACTTCGACCGGGATCAGTTTCCCATCGATTGAAATGATGAAATCAACTTCCTTGGTTCCTTTATCATTCCGCCAGAAATACGGCTTAAAGCCTGAACGTGTCAACTGCGTATTCACGTAGTTTTCAGTCATACCGCCCTTGAAATCTTCCAGTTCATCCTCCATATACAGCACATCTTCTGCGCGAAGATCTTTCTGCGCGCACAGCAGGCCTGTATCGGAAAGATAAATTTTAAA
>JAFXRG010000011.1 GCA_017526525.1 Clostridia bacterium
GCTGCCAAACTGGTGGGCAAGCTCATCGCAGAGCGCGCTGTCCAGGCCGGCATCAAGACCGTGGTTTTCGACCGCGGCGGGTATATGTATACCGGCCGTGTGGCGAGTGTTGCCGACGGTGCCCGTGAAGCCGGACTCGAATTCTGATAAGGAGGACAACGCAAGATGCAACGGTTTGAACAGGTCAGCGAATTCAAAGAGCGTCTGGTTGCCGTAAACCGCGTCAGCAAGACCGTTAAGGGCGGCCGCAACATGCGGTTCAGCGCGCTGGTTGTTGTGGGCGATGAAAACGGCCGCGTCGGTGCCGGCATGGGTAAGGCTGCGGAAATTCCGGAAGCCATCCGCAAGGCGAACGAAGACGCCAAAAAGCACCTGGTGAACGTGCCGCTGGACGGCACCACCATTCCGCATGAAATGACCGGATATTATTCCACTGCCAAATCCGTGCTGATCCCCGCTCCCGAAGGAACGGGCGTGATCGCCGGCGGCGCCGCCCGTGCAGTGCTGGAACTGGCCGGTGTGAAGGACATCCGGACCAAGAGCTTCGGGACCAACAATCCCATCAACATGGTCAAGGCTACGCTGGAAGCCCTCAAGCAGGTGCGCAGCGCGGAGCAGGTCGCCAAAATGCGCGGCAAGACCGTGGAAGAAATTCTGGGCTGAGGAGGAGAGAAGAGATGAAACTGAAGATTACTCTGGTGAAATCTCCCATCGCCAGCCTGCCCAAGCACAAGGCGACTGTGGCCGCCCTGGGCCTGCGCAAAGTGGGTCAGACCGTGACGCAGCCGGATAATCCGGCAGTGCGCGGGCAGATCTTCGCCGTGAAGCACATGGTGAAGGTTGAGGAAGTTGACGAGTAAAGGAGGGTTTACCCCATGAAACTGCATGAATTGCATCCCGCTGAAGGTTCCACCACCGCTCAGAAGCGGCTGGGCCGCGGCAGCGGATCCGGTCTGGGCAAGACCTCCGGTAAAGGTCATAAGGGCGCCAAGGCCCGCAGCGGCGGCGGCAAGCGGCCCGGCTTCGAAGGCGGCCAGATGCCTCTGTACCGCCGGGTTCCCAAGCGCGGATTCAACAACATTTTCGGCACGGAATATGCTGAAGTCAACATCGAGCGTCTGGAAGCCTTTGAGGACGGCGCGGTAGTGGATGCCAAGGCCCTGCTGGAAGCGCGGATCATCCGCAAGGAACTGGACGGTGTCAAGATCCTGGGTGGCGGCGAGCTGACCAAGAAGCTGACTGTGAAAGCGGCGAAATTCACCGCCAGTGCCAAGGAGAAGATCGAAGCCGTCGGCGGAAAGGCCGAGGTGATCTGAGATGGTTGAAAGTATCCGGAAAATGTGGAAGATCCCCGAGCTTCGCAGGAAGGTGATTTACACCTTCCTCATGCTGGTGCTGTACCGTCTGGTCAGCGTGATTCCCGCACCCGGTGTCGACCTGACGAAAGTCAACAGTGAAATGGCGAATCTTCCGCTGCTGGACCTGGTCAACATGATGACCGGTAACGCCTTCAGCCAGATGACCCTGATGGCCATGGGTATTACACCCTACATCAACGCCAGCATTATTATGCAGCTGCTGACGATTGCGATTCCCGCCCTGGAGCGGATCAGCAAGGAAGAAGACGGACGCCAGAAGATCAACCGGATTACCCGGTATGTAACGGTCGGCCTGGCGGCCCTGCAGGCCATCGGCCTGGTTCGCGGCCTCGGCTACATCAAAGCCGGCTGGATGAACTACGTGCTGGTGGGCGTATGTATGGCCGGCGGTACGGCCCTGGCCATGTGGATCGGCGAGCGGATCACCCAGAAGGGCATCGGCAACGGCGTCAGCCTGCTGATCTTCGTCGGTATTATTTCCAACCTGTTCAACGGAATTGTTTCCGGGTTCAGCACCGCTGTGACCCAGGGAACCACCAGCGGATGGGTGAACGTTATCGGTATTGTTGTAACCTGTATCCTCATGACGGTTGTTGTGACCTTCGTTGAGCTGGGCGAGCGGCGGATTCCCCTGCAGATCGCCAAGCAGGTGAAGGGCCGCCGGGTTTACGGCGGACAGAACACCCACATGAGCCTGAAGGTTGTTTCCGTGGGCGTGCTGCCCCTGATCTTCGCGTACAGCTTCCTGGCTTTCCCGGGAACCATCGCGCAGCTGGTAGCTCCCAACGGCGGATTCACCAACTGGTGGAACCGGACGATGTACACCGGAAGCGTATGGTACATGATCGTCAGCGCGCTGCTGATCATTGCCTTCACCTTCTTCTACTCCTCCATCAGCTTCGATCCGAAGCAGCAGGCGGAGCAGCTGCAGCAGCAGGGCGCCGTGATCCCCGGACAGCGGGGCAAGAACGTCCGCCAGTACCTGCAGAACATCGTCGGAAGACTGAATCTTTTTGCGGCTCTGTTCCTGGCCGTCCTGGCCGCGGTGCCTACGCTGCTGCTCCGGCTGGCCGGCGTGAGCGTACCCTTTGCCGCAAGCTCCATCCTGATCGCTGTGAGCGTTTCGCTGGAAACCATCCGCACCATCCAGGGCGAGATGAGCGTACGCGGAATCGACATGGATATGGACAACGTCGGATTTATGTAAGCTCCGCGGCGGCATAAATCCAACGGTTAGGAAACAAGAAACACTGATGCATGATGAATTCGGCGATTCGTCGTCGGACCGGAAAGCGGAGGCTGAATATGAACATCATTTTCCTGGGACCTCCCGGGGCGGGAAAGGGAACGCAGGCGCAGAAAATCTGCGACGCGCTGAACATCCCCCAGATTTCCACGGGTGATATTCTCCGCCGGGCTATGAAGGAAGGCACGGAAACGGGCCGGAAGGCAAAGAGCTTTATCGATGCCGGACAGCTGGTGCCGGATGATGTCATCATTGACATCGTGAAGGAACGGCTGGCCATGGACGACTGCACGAAGGGGTATATCCTGGACGGGTTCCCCCGGACAGTCCCCCAGGCGGAAGCGCTGGACACCTTTGCCACCATTGACAGCGTGATTGAGCTGGACGTGGCGGACCAGGTGCTGGTGGACCGGCTGAGCGGACGGCGCGTATGCCTGAAGTGCGGCGCGACCTACCACCTGAGCATGCTGAACGGTGAAACCAGGTGCGCCAAGTGCGGCGAGGATCTGGTTCAGCGGGACGATGACAAGGCGGAAACGGTTCTGAATCGTCTGAAAGTATATCATGCGCAGACGGCTCCTCTGATCGGATATTACGAGAAGAAGAGCCTGCTGAAGAAAGTGGACGGCGCGCAGGGGCTGGAAAACACCTTTGCCGCCATCATGAATGCGCTGGGAGCGAAGGCATGATCAGCCTGAAGAATCCAACGCAAATCGCCAGGATGCGGGACGCCGGAAAAATCCTGCGCGAGGTGGAGGACGAGGTCCGGCTGGCGATCCGGCCGGGCGTCTCCACCGCTGAACTTGACGAACTGGCGGAAAAACTGATCCGCAGGAATCACGCAATTCCCTCTTCCCTGCATTATGAAGGATATCCGTGCTCCATCTGCGCCAGTATCAATGACGAAGTGGTTCACGGAATTCCGAATCCCAAACGGATTCTGCAGGAAGGCGACATTATCAGCGTGGACTGTACGCTGCTGCTGGACGGCTGGCAGGCTGACTCCGCTTTTACGGCCGGGGTCGGGCAGATCAGCGGGGAAGCGGAAAAACTGATCCGCGTCACGGAAGAGTGTTTCTGGAAAGGCGTACGGGAGTGCGTTGTCGGAAACAGGCTGGGCGACGTGGGATATGCGATCGACCGCCATGCCCGAATGAACGGTTTTTCCACGATCCGTGAATTTACCGGCCACGGAATCGGGCGGGAAATGCATGAGGATCCCGCAGTGTACAACTTCGGGGATCCCGGAAGAGGACTGCGGCTGCGCCGCGGAATGACTCTGGCAGTTGAACCCATGATCGCCATGGGAGACTGGCATCTGACCATCGATGACGACGGCTGGTGCGCCAGAACGAAAGATCATTCCTGGTGCGCTCATTATGAACACACGATCGCGATCACCGAAGAGGGATATCCGGAAATCCTTACGCTTCCCGGTTTCACATGGGAGGCAGAAAAATGAAGGAACCCTTTTCCCTCACAAGAGGACGCGTGGTAGAGAGCACACAGGGCCGGGACAGGGGGAAAACCTTTCTGGTTCTGGAGCAGTGCGGGGAGGACCTGGTGATGATTGCCGACGGCTTGAACCATAAGCTGTCCAACCCGAAGAAAAAGAAGTCGAAACATCTGCGTGCGAAACCTGTTCTGATCGACTGGGACACGATCCGTCCGGAAGGCGGAAAGGTTCAGGACAGCGATCTGAGAAGAGCGCTGGAGAAACACGGATTCGCCGTGGAACGCTCGCTGTGCAAGGAGGGCTGATCTTTTGTCCAAGAGCGACGTAATCGAAATGGAAGGCAAAGTGATCGAAGCTTTGCCGAACGCCATGTTTCAGGTGGAACTTCAGAACGGACACCAGATTCTGGCGCATATCTCCGGAAAGATGCGGATGAACTTCATCCGGATTTATCCCGGGGACAAGGTAACGATTGAATTATCGCCCTATGATCTGACCAGAGGCCGGATCACCTGGCGCAGCAAAAACTGATCCTGACAAGGAGGGAACGACAATGAAGGTTCGTCCGTCTGTGAAGCCGATCTGTGAAAAGTGCAAGATCATCAAGCGCAAAGGCCGCGTGATGGTGATTTGCGAGAATCCCAAGCACAAGCAGAAGCAGGGCTGACAAACAGAAAGAAGACGCCGGTGGGAACACCCCGGCGTTTTTCTTTACGAAATTTGAGCCGTGTGGTAAAATGATACTGAAACGGAGGGATTTTCGTAATGTACAGAAGATATTCCGAGAACAAAGGAAACGGAGCTTCTCTGTCACAGATGAAAAGAAACCGACTGAAGGACCTGCTGATTCTCCTGCTTGCCGCCCTGCTGATCGCGTCGCTGGCGCTGGGAATTCCGGCGATCCAACAGCGGAATACCGTGCGCACGGTCCATATCCAGAGAATCCAGACGGAATGTGATGATGCGGTACGCCAGACGGCCACCCTGAGCCGGAACGCAGGCGCGGATTCCGCGCTGATCCTGGCCCGGATCCGCAGCGACCTTTATACGATCCGGACCATCAACCATATCAGCATACAGGAGGGAATGGGTAGCCTGGTTTCCGAGGACCGGATCCTGGAACTGGAGAATACCGTGGACCGTTACCTGACTTACCTGACCACCGGCATGGATACCGGTGAATACCAGACCAACCTGCAAACTGCCATGGAGGAACTGCAGCAGAGCCTGATGGGACTGCGCTGACAGACCGGGAAAGCAAAAAATGAAACGCTGGAGTGAAAAACTGGAAGAAAAGATCGCCATGCTGCCGGATTCACCGGGATGCTACCTGATGAAAAACGCCGGGGGCACGGTGATTTATGTCGGAAAGGCCGTGAACCTGAAAAACCGGGTTCGCAGCTATTTTCGCATTACGGCTCACACCCCCAAGGTGGAGGCCATGATTTCCCATATCGATGATTTTGAGATTCTGCTGTGTGAAACTAACCTGGAAGCCCTGATCCTGGAATGCAACCTGATCAAGCATTACCGGCCTTACTACAACATCCTGCTGAAGGATGACAAACACTATCCGTACCTGAAAGCGGACCTGTCCCAGCCCTTTCCGCGGCTGGAAATCACACGGCGGCTGGAAAAGGACGGGGCAAAATACTTCGGGCCCTATATCGGCGCCAGCGCGGTCCGCCAGGTGATTGAAGCGGTTCGTGACGTTTTTCCCCTGCGCTCCTGCCGGCAGGTCCTTCCGCCGACCAGGCCGAAACGCCCCTGCATGAACTATGAGCTGGGACGCTGCCTGGCGCCCTGCGCCGGGTTCTGCACCCGGGAGCAGTACGCCGACCTGATGGCCGGGGTTATGAATTTCCTGAACGGGGATTATGAAAGCGTACTGAAAAAACTGCGGACGGAAATGGAAGAGGCCGCCGCGGCCATGCGGTACGAAAAAGC
Source organism: Clostridia bacterium (assembly GCA_017526525.1). Lineage (GTDB taxonomy): Bacteria > Bacillota > Clostridia > Christensenellales > Aristaeellaceae > Aristaeella. Next base: position 6,029 of record JAFXRG010000011.1, read on the forward strand.
CGCGAAGATCCGCGATAAAATCCGGGATGTGCAGGGACTGATGGAACGCCAGATCGCGCTGCAGACGGACCGGAGCGAACAGGACCTGATTGCCCTGGCCCAGGACGGGCTGGACGCCATGGTGCAGGTTCTCTACGTCCGGGGCGGAAGAATGATCGGAGGCGATCATTTTGTGCTGGCCCGTGAAGGCGGGGAGGATCCGGGCGAGGTGCTGGCGGGATTCATGATCCAGTATTATGAAAACGCGGGCCTGATTCCGCGGAACGTGCTTTGCCAGGAGCTGCCCGACGGAATGACGGAGCAGCTGGAAGGATGGCTGCGGCAGAAGAAGGGATCCGCTGTCACGCTGGCCACCCCCCGGCGGGGCGAAAAGCATGACCTGATTGTGCTGGCCGCCAAAAACGCGGCGGACGCGCTGGAAAAGAGGAACGCCCGCCGGACCATTCACGAGGAGCGGACCGTCGGCGCCGCGCAAAAGCTGGCGGAAGCCGTGGGGCTGGACCGGTTTCCCCGCAGGATCGAAGGATACGATATTTCCAACACCCAGGGCGTGCAGAGCGTGGCCGCCATGGTGGTTTTTATTGACGGCGAACCGGCCCGGAAGGAATACCGGCATTTCCGGATCCGCACCGTGGAAGGCGCGGACGACTTTGCTTCCCTGTATGAAACCCTGAAGCGGCGATATGCCCATGCCCTGCAGGAAAAGGAAAGCGGGGAGGGAAACCGGTTTTCGGACCTGCCGGACCTGATTCTCATTGACGGCGGCCCGCAGCAGCTGCGCTTTGCCCGGCAGGCCATCCTGGACCTGAACCTGGAGCCGCCGGTGATGTTCGGCCTGGCGGAAAAACGCGAGGAAATCTGGCTTCCCGGAGCGGAGGAACCGATCCTGCTGGATCACAGCACGCCGGAACTGCAGCTGGCCCAGCGGATCCGGGACGAAGCGCACCGGTTCGGCATTATTCATCACAGGGGACTGCGGGAAAAGGCCTCCCTGCATTCCCGGCTGGAGGACATTCCGGGAATCGGGCCGGCCCGCCGAAAAGAGCTGCTGAAAGCCTTCGGCAGCCTGAAAGCGATCCGGGAGGCGGACCTTGAGACGCTGGCCGGCGTCCGGGGAATGAACCGCACCGCCGCGGAAGCGGTACGGGCCTGGAGCCAGCAAGGAAAATAAGCGAAAAAGCCGGCTTCCCCTTGCAAGGGGAAGCCTTTTCATGCCATAATAAAAAGGATCACGCTTCGGGAGGGGAAAACATGGCGTCAGCTTTATGGGTAAAGACGGTCCGGCATCACCGGACGGACCGGCAGACCACGGTGCCCTGCGGCCGGAACGACCCGCGGGAAGCCCTGCTGGAAGCCTGCCATGAGCTGGACCTTCCGGAACCGATCTGGCTGGACAAAAACCAGCGGGAATGGGCGGAATTCGGCATGACCCGGTTCCTGCCGGACGCTTTTTTTGAAACGGTGCCCTTTGAACGCCTGGAGATTGAGTATATTGATCCGGACGCGCCGAAAAAGAAAAGCCGGGATCCCCGGAACGCGTTCTGAAAACCGCCGGAGCGGGGACCGGAAACCGATACGATGAAGGGACGGAAAAGATGGAAAAGAAAGTATACGAGCTGATTGACAGCTGGCGGGACGAATATGTACGGATGCTTCAAAGCTGGATCCGGATTCCGTCCGTGAAGGGAGAAGCGGCGCCGGGAATGCCGTTCGGCGCGGAGGTGCGGAAAATGCTGGACCGGGCGGTCGCGGATGCCCGGGACATGGGCTTCGCCGTGCGGGACTTCGACGGCTACGCCTGCGATATTACCCTGGGCGATGCGGAAGAAAAAATCGCCGTGCTGGGGCACCTGGACGTGGTGCCGGTGGGCGACGGCTGGACCCGTCCGCCGTTTGACGGCGTCATGGAAAACGGCCGGATGTACGGCCGGGGCACCAATGACGACAAGGGACCGGCCCTGGCCTCGATCTTTGCGCTGCGGGCCATCCGGGAAGCGGGCATTCCGCTGAAAAAGGGAATCCGCGTGATTCTCGGCTGCGATGAGGAAAGCGGCTGGGAGGATATGGAATACTACGGCAGGCAGGAGAAAATTCCGGATGTCGGTTTCAGCCCGGACGCCAGTTTTCCCCTGATCAACACGGAAAAAGGCATGCTGGGCCTGGAGCTTCGCGCTCCTGCGGCCCGGACCGGCCTGAGAATCCTGGAGCTGGCCGCCGGCGACCGGGTGAACGTCATTCCCGGGGAGTGCAGGGCGCTGGTGGAAGGCGGAGAGGAAACCGCCGAAAAGGTCCGGGCGTACGCGAAAAACACCGGCCTTCCGTATACCGCGGAGGTGACGGAAAAGGGCGTCGAGCTGACGGCTGTGGGGATTCCGGGCCACAGCGCGTACCCCGCCGGGAAACGGAACGCCATCGGCATGATGCTTCTGCTGCTGCGGGAACTGGGCGCGGAAGGCCCTGTGGCCGTGCTGGCGGAAGCCGTGGGGCTGGAGCATGACGGAAAGAGCCTGGGCTGCGACTGCCGGGACGAGGTCTCCGGGGCGCTGACCTGCAACATGGGCATTCTCCGGCTGGAAAACGGCGCCTGGTTCGGAACCCTGGACATGCGCTGCCCGGTGACGGCGGACCAGGAGGCGCTGCGGAAGGCCGCCGTTGCGCACCTGCCGGGATTTGAAACAGCAGCCACCACCATGAAGCCGCCGCATCACGTGCCGGCGGAAAGCGGCCTGGTGCGGAGCCTGCTGGCAGCCTACGAAGAGGAAACGGGCCTGGAAGGGAAACCGATGTCCACCGGCGGAGGCACCTACGCAAAGGTGCTGAAGCAGGGCGTGGCCTTCGGGGCGCTGTTTCCGGATGAGGAAGACCTGGCACACCAGGCGGATGAATATGAAACCATCGACCGGCTGATGCTGGCCATGAAGATCTACGCCAACGCGCTGATCCGCCTGGCCGCGGAATAATTGAGAGGAAAGAAAAAGATATGATTACGGTTAGCAATGTTTCCCTGACCTTCGGCGGACAGAAGCTTTTCTCCGGGGCGGACCTGAAGTTTCTGCCCGGCAACTGCTACGGGATTATCGGCGCCAACGGCGCCGGAAAATCCACTTTCCTGAAGATCCTCAGCGGTGAGCTGGAGCCTACGACCGGCTCCGTATCCATTCCTCCCACGGAGCGGATGAGCACCCTGAAACAGGACCAGTTCATGTATGACGAGTATCCCGTTATGGATACCGTGATCATGGGAAACCAGCGGCTGTATGACATTATGAAGGAAAAGGACGCGCTGTACGCGAAGCCGGATTTCAGCGAGGCCGACGGGGAAAAGGCGGCGGAGCTGGAGGGCGAGTTCGCGGAGATGGACGGCTGGAACGCGGAAAGCGACGCGGCCACGCTGCTGACCGGACTGGGCATTCCCGCGGAGGAGCACACCATGATGATGGGCGAGCTCCAGGCCGGGGACAAGTTCAAGGTGCTGCTGGCCCAGGCGCTGTTCGGCAACCCGGACATCCTGCTGCTGGACGAGCCCACCAACAACCTGGACAACCGTTCCGTGGCCTGGCTGGAGGACTTCCTGATGGATTTCCCGGGCACCCTGATTGTGGTGAGCCATGACCGGTGGTTCCTGAACAACGTCTGCACCCACATCGTGGATATTGACTACAACCAGGTGAAGATGTATGTGGGCAACTACGATTTCTGGTATGAATCCAGCAAGATGATGCAGGCCCTGATGAACGACCAGAAAAAGCGCCGGGAGGATAAGATCCGCGAGCTGCAGGCCTTTATCCAGCGCTTTTCCAGCAACAAGAGCAAGGCCAAGCAGGCCACCAGCCGCCGGAAGCTGCTGGACCAGCTGACCATTGAGCAGATGCCGGCTTCCAGCCGGCGGTATCCCTGGGTGGCGTTTACGCCGGACCGGGAAGCCGGAAAGGATATCCTGCAGGTAACGGACCTGAACTATACCCAGGACGGTGTGCAGCTGCTGAAAAACGTCAGCTTCCTGGTAACCAAGGGACAGAAGATCGCCCTGGTGGGGAACGAACAGGCCCAGACCGCGCTGTTCCGGATCCTGGCGGAGGAAATCCAGCCGGACAGCGGAACGGTGAAATGGGGCGTCACGATTACCACCAGCTATTTCCCCAAGGACAACAGCCGCTTCTTCGACGGCTGCAACCTGACGATGATGCAGTGGTTTGCCCAGTATTCACCGGAACAGCTGGAAACCTACATGCGGGGCTTCCTGGGGCGGATGCTTTTCAGCGGGGATGATGTTTACAAGCCCGTGAGCGTGCTGTCCGGCGGCGAGAAGGTTCGCTGCATGCTGAGCCGGATGATGCTCTCCGGCGCCAATTTCCTGATGCTGGACCAGCCCACCAACCACCTGGACCTGGAATCCATTACGGCGGTGAACAACGGACTGATCAATTTCCCCGGAAACGTGATTTTCACCAGCCAGGACCACCAGTTTATTTCCACGGTGGCGGACCGGATCATCGAAATCCGGCCGGACGGAACCATTGCCGATTACCTGTGCAACTATGAGGAGTACCTGGAGAAAATCAAGGAAACGTTTGCACAGGGGAAATAAGTATGCTATACTCACAAAAGACCGTTTCTGAACGGACAAATTACAGAAGGGAGACTGCTCCATGAAATTTGGTCACTTCGACGACAAGGCTCGGGAATATGTTATTGATACCCCGCGGACGCCTTATCCCTGGATCAATTATCTTGGATGTGAAAAGTTCTTCGGGATCATCAGCAACACCGCCGGCGGGTACTGCTTCTACAGGGATGCGCGGCTTCGCCGGATTACCCGTTACCGCTACAACAACATGCCGGTAGATAACGGCGGACGGTATTTCTATATCAATGACAACGGCACGGTCTGGAACCCGGGCTGGAAGCCTGTGAAGACGGAACTGGATGAGTATTCCTGCCGCCACGGCATGGGCTATACGGTGATTACCGGCAAAAAGAACGGACTGAAAGCCTCCCAGCTGAGCTTTGTTCCCATGGGCTATGATGCGGAAGTGCACCAGATCACCCTGAGCAATGAGTCCGGCGCCGCGAAGGATGTAATCCTGACCAGCTTTGTGGAGTTCTGCCTTTGGAACGCCCAGGACGACATGCTGAACTTCCAGCGCAATTTCTCCACCGGCGAGGTGGAAGTGGAAGACGGCGTGGTGTACCACAAGACCGAATACCGTGAACGCCGGAATCATTACGCGTTCTACGGGGTGAACACGCCCATCGACGGGTTTGACACCGATATGGAAACCTTCCTGGGAATGTACAACGGCTTTGAGAATCCCCAGGCCGTGATGACCGGGAAGATGGGCAATTCCGTGGCTTCCGGCTGGCAGCCCATGGCGGCCCACCAGATCCGGGTCCACCTGGAAAAGGGCGAGGAAAAGAAATTCAATTTCGTGCTGGGCTATGTGGAACTGCCCGTGGAAGAAAAATGGGAAAAGAAGGGCGTCATCAACAAGAAGCCCGCGAAAGCCCTGCTGGCCAGCCTCCACACGGACGAACAGATCAGCAAGGCCTTTGCCGACCTGAAAGCCCACTGGGACAACCTGCTGAGCGCCTACACGCTGACCTCCGGGGAAGAGAAGCTGAACCGGATGGTGAATATCTGGAATCCCTACCAGTGCATGGTCACCTTCAATATGAGCCGGAGCACCTCCATGTTTGAAAGCGGCATCGGCCGCGGCATGGGTTTCCGGGATTCCAGCCAGGACCTGCTGGGATTTGTGCACCAGATTCCGGAACGGGCGCGGGAGCGGATCCTGGACATCGCCGCCACCCAGTTCCGGGACGGCGGATGCTACCACCAGTACCAGCCCCTGACCAAGAAGGGCAACAACGACATCGGCGGCGGCTTCAACGATGACCCGCTGTGGCTGATTGCCGGCACCGCGGCCTACATCAAGGAAACGGGCGATTTCAGAATCCTGGATGAGCCCACGGCCTATGACTGCAATCCGGAGGACTGCGGAACGCTGCTGGAGCACCTGGAAGCCAGCTTTATGCACGTGGTCAACAACCGCGGACCGCACAGCCTGCCGCTGATCGGCCGGGCGGACTGGAACGACTGCCTGAACCTCAACTGCTATTCCGACACGCCGGATGAAAGCTTCCAGACCTTCTCCAACCCCAACGCGCCGGATGACCGGGTGGCGGAGTCCGTCCTGATTGCCGGAATGTTCGTGTCCATCGGGCCCGAACTGGTGGCCATCGAACGCCGGAAGGGCAACAACGCGAAGGCGGACGAATACCAGGCGCATATTGACGATATGACCCGGGCCATTGAAAAGGACGGCTGGGACGGCGAATGGTTCGTCCGCGCCTATGACGCCATGGGCCGCAAGGTGGGCAGCAAGGAATGCGAAGACGGCAAGATCTTCATTGAATCCCAGGGCTACTGCGTCATGGCCGGCGTCGGCACGGAAAACGGCATGGCCGAAAAAGCCCTGGAGAGCGTTCACAAGTACCTGGAAACCAAGCACGGCATCGTGCTGCTGCAGCCGGCCTACAGCGAGTATCACCTGGAGCTGGGCGAAGTCAGTTCCTACCCGCCGGGATACAAGGAAAACGCCGGCATTTTCTGCCACAACAATCCGTGGATTATTGCCGCGGAAACCGTGGTGGGCCACGGCGACCGGGCCTTTGACCTGTACAGCCGCATCGCGCCGGCCTGGAGAGAGGAAATTTCCGATCTTCACAAGATGGAGCCCTATGTATACAGCCAGATGATCGCCGGCAAGGACGCCGTGAATTTCGGCCAGGCCAAGAACAGCTGGCTGACCGGTACCGCGGCCTGGAACTTCTATGTCATCAGCAACTACATCCTCGGCATCAAACCCGACTGGGACGGCCTGAAGATTGATCCATGCGTACCGCATACCTGGGACGGCTACCAGGTCAGCCGCCGGTTCCGCGGCGCGGTTTACGACGTGGAAATCAAGAATCCGCAGCATGTATGCCGCGGCGTGAAGGAAGTCACCGTGGACGGAAAGAAGATCGAAGGCAATGTGCTGCCGGTCTTCGGCGACGGAAAGAACCACAAGGTGGAAGTCATTCTCGGATAACAGGCGGCACGGCTGCGGACTTCGGAAACGCAGCGTGCAGAAAGAAACAACAAAGCAGCGGGCCCCGGCAATTGCCGGGGCCCGCTTTATCGGAACCGTGGATTATTCTCCGAGGAACGCCTTCAGCTGGGCATTGGCTTCGTCCACGATCTTCTGCATGCCGGCGCCTTCCAGCTTGGAAAGGAGCTCGGGCAGGGCCGTGTCCACGTCCACCGCGCCGGTGAACAGGCTCAGCGCATAGGCATCCTTGATGTTGGCTACCGCGGCGATTTCCGTTTCCACCGCTTTGCCGTCGAAGGTGAAGCCGTAGATCGGCAGCTTTTTGGAGCCGGCATAGAACTCGGCGAACCGCTTCTGGAAATCCGCGCCCTGGCCCTTCTGCGGGGGCAGCAGGGTGACGTTGCCCAGGCCGTTGGTCCAGGGGGAGTAGGCAGCGCGGGCATCGGCGTTGAATTCCACTTCGCCTTCCGCATTCAGGGTGTAATGGACGCCTTCAATGCCGTAGTTGAGCAGGGTCATCACAAAGGGATCGGTGTTCAGCAGGTTCAGGAACTTCATGGCTTCCACCGGATGCGCGCTGTTGGCGGAGATGGCCATCATGGCGCCCTGGACGGAGGTGTTGTCGATGTAGGGGGCATCGGTGGTCATCACGTAAGCCACCTGGATGCCGCGGGCTTCGGAGGTGGTGTATTCATAGCCGTAGAGGGAGACTTCGGAGGAAATCAGGTAGCTGGCGGTGTTCTGGGCGTTGCGCCAGGTATCGGTGGCCGTTTCTCCGATGGCGATGGCGGGATCGATGTAGCCGGCCAGGTAGTATTCGCGCATCTGGCGGGCGAACTTTTCAAACTCGGGGGTGGCAAACTTGTTGAAGATCACATTGCCGTAAGCGCCGGGAACGGAAACGTCTTCCGTGTTCATATAGTAGCTCAGCAGGCCGCTGGAATCACCGGTGACGATGGGGGTTCCGTCCACATAGCGTTCCACCACGGCGCCTTCAAACACGAAGGGATAGAAGACCTTGCCTTCGGCTTCCTCGCCGGCCTTGACCTTGGCGAAGATGTCGCCCCAGCCGTAGAAACCGGCCTTCACAACGTCTTCCAGGGTGTAGCCGTATTTCTCCAGCAGCGTTACGTTGACATCCCAGGTGTTCATGGTCGCGAAATCCTTGAAGCCGGGAACGGCGTAGATGCCCTTTTCCCCATCGGGGCCTTCGGTCATGGCGCCTTCGAAGAGCAGATCCGGCAGCACGGTTTTCAGTTCCGCGCCGTATTCGTTCAGCAGGTTGTCTTCCGGATCGTCCAGGCGGACATAGGCGCCCTTCTTGGCGTAGGGAGCATACTCATTCTTGGTCCAGGAGCAGGTGAACATGATGTCATATTCGCTGCTGCCGGTGTTGACCGCGTTCTGGGCCAGGTCGTCGAAATTGCCCCAGGTGCCCCACACGGGCTTCAGGGTGACGCCGATTTTCTCGCCCAGGTAGGCGTTCAGCTTTTCCAGGACGGCGGCATCGTCGGTGACGTTGCAGCCTTCCAGCAGCATGGTGATTTCCACGGGGCTTTCAGCCATCGCGGGAACCAGGGTCAGCAGCATGACAGCTGCCAGGATGAGGGACAGGAACTTCTTCATAGGTCTACCTCCATTTAATAAATTGATATATTTGCAAGCAGCAGGCTGGACAGCCGCTGTTCTTACCCCTTTACGGAACCGATCGTCAGGCCGGCAACCACAAAACGCTGGAAGAAGGGATAGGCACAGGCGATGGGCAGGACAATGAACACCACAACGGCCATACGCATGGTCTGGCTGGGAAGGGAGCTGATGGCCGAGGCGCCGGAGGCGCCGATCATGGAGGAGTTCCGGGCCAGGAACTCCGCGTTTCGCTGCATTTCCATCAGCAGGTACTGCAGGGGATACAGCTTGCGGTCGGTGACATACAGCAGGCAGAGGAACCATTCGTTCCAGTAGCCCAGGGCCGTCAGCAGGGCGATGGTGGCAATGCCGGGCTTGACAATGGGAAGAATGATACGCACCAGGGTGGTATATTCGCCGCTTCCGTCAATGGTGGCCGCTTCAATCAGGTCGAAGGGAACGGAAGTCTGGAAGAAGGTACGCATGATGATGATATTGAACGGGCTTACCAGCATGGGGACGATGAGGGCCGCGTAGTTGTTGCTCATGCCCAGCAGGTTCTTGCAGATGATGTAGGTGGGAATCAGGCCGCCGCCGAAGATCATCGTAAAGAAGCTGAGGAAGCTGAAGAAGCCGCGGAGCCTGTAGTCTTTCCGGTACAGGGGATAGGCGTAGAGCACGCACATGGCGACGCTGGCCACCGTTCCGACGATGGTGATCAGGAAGCTGTTGAAGTAACTGCGCCAGAGGGCGTCGCCCAGGTTGAAGACCTGGTTGTAGGCGTCCAGGGACCAGGCGGCCGGGGAGAAGGAATAACCGACCTGGCGGATGCTTTCCTCGGAAGAGAAGGAAATGATCACCACGAAGATGAAGGGAATGATGCAGGCCAGCGCGAAGACGCCCAGAATCACATGGAAAAGGGTTTCGGCCTTCCGGCTGACCACATTCAGGCGGAAGGATCCGTGCTTCCTGGCGGCAGCGGTTGTCATACGGGTTTCCACCTCCTCAGAAAAGACTGCTGTCGGCATCCAGCCGGCGGACGACGCTGTTGGCGATCATGATGCAGATGAAGCCAACCAGGTTCTGCAGGAAGCCGGCGGCCGTACTCATGCCCACATTGCCGGTGGACGTATAGGCGCGGTACACATAGGTATCCACCACCTGGGTGACCGGATACAGCGGCGCGGAATTCATCGGGACAGACCAGAAGAGGCCGAAGTCTGCGTTGAAAATCTTGCCGACGTTCATGATCAGCAGGATGATGATCATCGGCTTCAGGTGGGGAAGCGTCACATGGATGACCTGCTGCCATTTGGTGGCGCCGTCCACCGCCGCGGCCTCATACTGGGTCCGGTCAATGCCGGTAATCGCGCTGAGGTAAAGCACGGTGGAGTAGCCGGTGTTCTTCCAGACGGAGCAGATGGTCAGGATGTAAGGCCAGTAGCCAGGGGAGTTGTACCAGTCCACCACCGCTCCGCCGGCGCTGCGCTGGGCCCGGACGATCATGCCGTTGGTGGGGTCCAGGAAGGCGAACAGGAAGTAGGAGACAACCACCCAGCTGAGGAAGTAGGGGAAGAACATCATGGTCTGGTAGGCTTTGGCCAGGAACTTCCGGGTCAGTTCGCTCATCATGATGGCGAAGGCGACGGAAATCAGGAGCCCCAGGACAATCCAGAGGGCATTGTAGCCGATGGTGTTCCGGATCATGGTCAGGCTTTCGCCGGTAAAGAGGAACTGGAAGTTCTTCAGGCCGACCCATTCGCTTTTCAGCAGGTTCATGGGGAACGGCATTTTCCGGGTGGGCAGCCGGTAGTCCAGGAAGGACATCATGATGCCGAACATGGGAAGATACCGGATCAGCAGCAGCCAGATGGCCGCGGGCAGCATCATGGTGGTCAGCCAGAAGGTTTTTTTCCGGGCGGCGGAAGCTGTGCCGCGGAGCCGGACATCCGGACCGGTTTTGGTTTTCGTCAGGGTCATGGGGGAGATCCGCCTCCTTGTTTTTGTCCTATCTGGTGACTGAATTTTACAAAAAGAACATGGGCCGTGTCATTATCCCCTGTTGTGAATTCTTGCCTCCGGTTGTTCTGTTGGCAAAAAGGATCAAAATCCGGTTGAAAAGAGCTTTGAACTGCGGTAGTCTATGAACAGAAGAACACCTGCAGGAACGGGAGTGAGCATCGTGCTGGTACGAAATGCCGCGGTATATATTGGAAGGGAATTTCTTCCGGAATATGACGTAAGAATCCGGGAAGGCCGGATTGCCGGAACCGGAACGCACCTGGAGCCGGAGACCGGGGAAACGGTTCTTGACCTGGAGGGAGACCGGCTGCTGCCCGGCTTTGTGGATGTGCACATTCATGCCTTCGGCGGCCGGGACACCATGCAGGGAGAGGACGCGGTGCGGGCCATGAGCCGGGAACTGCTCCGGCTGGGGGTTGCCGCTTTCTGCCCGACCACCATGAGCGCGGATCCGGAGGAAACCCTCCGGGCAATCCGGGGTATCCGGGCGGTGATGGACCGGCCGGAACCGGCAGGCGCCCGGGTGCTCGGCGCGCATATGGAAGCGCCGTTCCTGCAGGAGAGCAAGGCCGGCGCCCAGCGGAAGGAGTTTTTTTCGAATCCTTCCATGGAAACGCTGAAGCAGCTGACCAGCGGGGACCTGGCGGCGGTGAGGCTGATTACCGTGGCGCCGGAAAAGAACGGAAGCGAAGCCTTTATCCGGCAGGCGGCGGCAGCAGGCATTCATGTTTCTGTCGGACACACGTCCGCCACGGCGGAGGATACCCACCGGGCAGCGGACTGGGGCGCGGATCACGTGACGCATACCTTCAACGCCCAGACGCCGCTGCACCACAGGAATCCAGGGGTTCCCGGAGCCGCGCTGACGGATGACCGGCTGTACTGTGAAATGATCTGCGACGGGATTCACCTTCACCGGGATACCGTCCGGCTGCTGGCCCGGTGCAAAGGACCGGAGCGGGCGGTGGCCATTACGGACGCCATGGAAGCGGCCGGACTTCCGGAGGGGGAGTACGCGCTGGGCGGACAGAAGGTTTTCGTCCGGAACGGGGAGGCACGCCTGGCGGACGGAACGCTGGCCGGATCCGTCCTGACGATGCCGGCGGCCCTTGAAAACCTGATTCATGTTTTCGGGATCCGTCCGGAGGACGCATGCGCCATGTGCACCTGCACGCCCGCGGATTCCATCGGGGAGAAAACGGCCGGAAGGATCCTTCCGGGCGCCCCTGCGGTGCTGACGCGCTGGAGCCGGGACTGGCGGATGACCGGCGTCCTGGCCGGGAAATAATCCGCCGGGAAGAATGCCAAAGAGAGACAAGAAAAGGCAAGTTCAATCCTATGATCCGGAAAAAACGGCTGATATAATATCATCAGTAAATCCTGTATTGTAGGAGATGTGAATATGCGTTACGGATTCTTTGATGACCAGGCACGGGAATATGTCATCGACCGGGTGGATGTGCCCCAGTCCATGACCAACTATCTGGGAACCCAGCGGATGGGAACCGTGATTTCCCACTCGGCGGGCGGGTACTCCTGGCTGGACAGCCCGCAGCATCACCGGATTACGCGGTTCCGGCCCAACGGTGTGCCGATGGACTGGCCCGGACACTACGTTTACCTGCGGGATGATGACACCGGCAGGTTCTGGTCCCTGAGCTGGCAGCCTGTGGGCCTGCCGCTGGACCAGGCCAGGTATGAAGCCCGCCACGGGCTTGGATATTCCCGGTTCCGGTGCGAATATGAAGGAATCCGGGGCGAGCAGGTGCTGTTTATTCCCCGGGAGGCAGGGAGCGACGATCCCGTCGAGATCTTCGACGTGAAAATCCGCAACGGGTCGGACCGACCGAGAAGGCTGAGCGTGTTCGGATATGTGGAGTTTTCCTTCCATGAAATCGACATGGATAACCAGAATTTCCAGATGAGCCTGTACGCCGCCGGCTCCCATTACCGGGAGGACGCGGTGCTCTGCGAGCTTCACTATGAGCCGGATGCCTGGCAGTTCCTGGCCGGAAACTTTGTTCCCGACGGGTTTGACGGGGTACGGGAATCCTTTATCGGGCCCTATCGCACGGAACGGGATCCGAAGGGCGTGGCGGAAGGAAAGCTGGGCGGCTCCCTGGAGCTGGGAGGAAATCCCTGCGGCGCACTGCAGAAAAAGATCACGCTGGCTCCCGGCGAAGAAGCCCGCGTGCTGTTCTACCTGGGAACCGGGAGCGAAACGGCGGTCCGGAAGGTCCGGGAAAAGTATGACGAAGCCGGAACGGACCGGGCTTTCGAAGAACTGCGGGAATTCTGGGACCGGAAGCTGGGACAGCTGCAGGTATCCACGCCCCATGAAAACATGAACCGGTCCCTGAATATCTGGAACCTGTACCAGAGCGAAATCAACGTGTTGTTTTCCAGGTTTTCCTCCTTTATTGAGGTCGGCGGCCGGACCGGGCTCGGCTACCGGGATACGGCCCAGGACGCCATGTGCATTCCCCACGCGGAGCCGGAAATGTGCCTGAAGAGGATCCGCCAGCTGCTGCACGGCCAGATGCGGCAGGGGTACGGGCTGCACCTGTTTGATCCGGCCGTGCTGGAGCAGGGAGAACAGGAAGGCTTCAAATCCCCGACGGTGATCCCGGAAGCGGACCGGAAAAGCATGCTGCACGGAATCAAGGATGCCTGCGCGGACGACGCGCTGTGGCTGATTCCGGCCATTGTGGAAAACGTGCGGGAAAGCGGACGGACCGATTTCTTTGACGAAGTGATTCCCTTCGCGGATGAAGGCAGCGGCACCGTATGGGAGCATATGAAAGCCGCGCTGGATTTTTCCTACGCGCAGACAGGTGCCCACGGGGTCACCAAAGGCCTGCGGGCGGACTGGAACGACTGCCTGAACCTGGGCGGGGGAGAAAGCGCAATGGTGGCTTTCCTGCTGGTGTGGGCTACCAACCATTTCCTGGATGCCGCCCGGGCGGCGGGGAAAACCGGGGACCTGGAAAAATATACGGAACTGAAAAAGAAGATGGAGGAGACCTGCCGCAGGGAGCTGTGGAACGGGGAATGGTTCCTGCGCGGGTTCACGGCGGACGGCCGGGCCATCGGTTCCCGGGAAGCCCGGGAAGGCAAGGTTCATATGGAAAGCAACACCTGGGCGGTGGTCAGCGGGGCCGCAACCCGTGAACAGGGAATTTCCTGCATGGACGCGGTGGACGAATGGCTGTATACCCCCTGGGGACTGATGCTGAACGCGCCCTCCTTTGTGACCCTGGACGATTCCATCGGCTTTGTGACCCGCGTTTATCCCGGCATCAAGGAAAACGGCGCCATTTTCAGCCACCCGAATCCCTGGGCCTGGGTGGCGGAATGCATCCTGGGCCGGGGCAGCCGGGCCATGAAGTTCTATGACGCCCTGCTCCCGGAGAACCAGAATGACCGGATGGAAATCCGGCAGGCGGAGCCCTACACCTACTGCCAGTTTATTATGGGAAAGGATCATACGGCCTTCGGACGGGCCAGGCATCCTTTCATGACCGGCTCCTCCGGATGGGCGTATTACGCGGCCACCCGCTACATGCTGGGCATCCGTCCGGGCTTTGACACCCTGACGGTGGATCCGTGCATTCCCGCGGAATGGGACGGCTTTGAAGCCGTCAGGAAGTGGCGGGGCGCGGAATACCGGATTGCTGTCCGGAATCCCGGCCATGTGGAGAAGGGCGTCCGGAAGATCCTGGTGGACGGGTCCGAAGCAAAGGTTATTCCCGCTTTCGAAAGCGGATGCCACAGCGTTGAAGTGGTAATGGGCTGAGCGAAAGGAGCGGGAAAAATGATTCAGTTTGGAACAGGCGGCTGGAGAGCCGTCATCGGAGACGGATTTACCCGGGCCAATATCCGGCGGATCGCCGCGGCGCTGGCCCGGAGAATGGTGCGGGAAAACTGCGCGGAACAGGGAATCTGCGCCGGGTATGACCGGCGCTTCCTGAGCCGGGAGGCGCTGATCTGGTTTTGCGAAGTGCTTGCCGGGGAGGGCGTGAAGGTTCGCTTTGTCAATATGTCCTGCCCGACGCCGCAGGTAATGTTTACCGTAAAGCACCTGGGGCTGCCTTACGGCGCCATGGTGACGGCCAGCCATAACCCGGCCGTCTGGAACGGCATCAAGCTTTTTACGGCGGGAGGACGGGACGCGGCGGAAAACTACACCCGGGAAATCCAGGAGGAAGCCAATGCGCTGGAGGAGGACGGAATCCGTTCCGTATCCTTCGAACAGGCGCTGTCGGAGGGAATGATCCAGCTGATTGATCCCCGGGATGATTACCTGGATTCCATCCTACGGCAGGTGGATACGGAGACGATCCGGAAACGCCGCCTCCGCATCGTGCTGGATCCCATGTTCGGGGTCAGCCTGACCGGGCTGCAGACCATCCTGTATACGGCCCGGTGCGATGTGGATGTGATCAACGACCGCCACGACGCCTTTTTCGGCCGCCACCTGCCGGCCCCGAACCCGGAAACGCTGGTGGATCTGCAGTACGCGGTGAAGGAACACCGGGCGGATGTGGGAATCGCCACGGACGGCGACGCGGACCGGCTGGGCATTATTGACGAGAGGGGCCGATATGTGACGGCCAACGAAACACTGGCGCTCCTGTATTACTACCTGCTGGAGCACAAGGGATGGCGCGGCGCCGCGGTCCGCAACATTGCAACGACGCACCTGCTGGACAGGATTGCGGCCGCCTACGGGCAGGAATGCGTGGAGGTGCCGGTAGGCTTCAAGCATATCTCCGCCGGCATGGAGGCCCGCGACGCCCTGATTGGCGGCGAGTCCTCCGGCGGACTGACGGTGCGGGGGCATATTTCCGGCAAGGACGGACTGTATGCCGCCAGCCTCCTGGTGGAAATGATCAGCGCAACGGGAAAGAAACTGAGCGAACTGGTGCAGGACCTGTTTGCCCGGTTCGGGGAACTGCATTCGGCGGAATATGACTGGCCGCTGACCCCGGAACGCAGGGAGGAAATCTACCGGATTGTCATGACGGAAAAGCGCCTGCCGGACCTGGGCAGGAAGGTGGAGAAAACCAGCTGGATGGACGGATGCAAGGTATACCTGGAAGGCAGCTGGGTGATCGTGCGGTTTTCCGGCACGGAACCGAGAATCCGGATTTTTGCCGAGGCGGAAACCGAAGCGGCAGCCCGGAAGCTGGTGGAAATCATGGCCCGGCACACCGGACTGCCCTGGGATGAATGAGAAAAAACCGGGAAAGGAAACCAGAAAGCATGGCAAAGGAAAGGGAAGGGAAGCAGAAACGCGGGAAATTCCGCGCCAGGATCCAGTCCCTGCGCGTTCAGGTGGGGCTGATGATCCTTCTCAGCTACCTGGTGCCGGTGGGACTGCTGGGCGTGTTTACGGGAAACATCCTGCTGAACAGCCTGGAAAAGAAAACCGAGGCCGCGCTGACTTCCGGCGCGGAGCATGCCTTTACCATGACGGAGGAAAATATCGGCTGTGCCGTTGAACTGGCGCGGGCGGCCACCTATGACGGCGAACTGACGGCAGCCTGGGAAAAGTGGAAAAATGGCGCAGCGGGAGACGCGGAGTTCCTGCAGCTTTGCCGCGGGTACCTGGAGAGAAAATACAGCCGGGAATCCCTGTTCCTTTTTGCCGGGTGTTTTCCCCTGGAAAAGCCGGAAATCCTGATCAGCTACCGGGGAAGCGCCAATGACCCGCCATCCTACCTGCAGCAGCTGCAGCAGGCGGTGACGGAAATCGGGGAAACCCTGGATACGCGCAGCAGCTTTTTCAGCTTTGACGGACGGATGTACCTGATCCGGAACCTGCTGAACCTGCGGATGGAAAAATACGGCATGCTGATTCTGGAAATCAACCGGGAGAAGCTGCTGCAGCCGCTGAATACCCTGAAGGACGAATGGAACGCGGAAGCCTCGATCCGCCTGGACGCCTACGGAGATCCCGGGGAAGAGTGGCAGGGGCTGACGCCCGGCCTGACCGACGACCGGAAAGCAAACCGGCTTCAGTATGTGCGCCTTTCCCGGGGGGAAGAAAATGTTCCGGACCTGAAGCTGACCATGGACCGGAAGGCGCAGTACAGCGAAGTGTACGAGTTCCGGCGGCTGCTGCTGGGCGTATACCTGCTGCTGATCCCGATCCTGGTCCTGCTGGCGGTGTACCTGCGGAAAAGAATTACCCGGCCCATCAGCCTGCTTTCCGACGCAAGCCGGAGGATCGAGGGGGGAGAGCTGGGCGTTACGGTTCCCATGCACGGAAAGGATGAACTGGGCCAGCTGGGAGAGGCGTTTTCCCACATGTCCCTGAGAATCCGGGATCTGATTGACAAAACCTACAAGGAAGAAATTGAACTGAAGAACGCCCAGATCCTGGCGCTGCAGAGCCGGATCAATCCGCATTTCCTGAACAATGCCCTGGAGGATATCAACTGGCAGGCCCGGATTGAAGGATCTGAAACCATCTCCTCCATGGTTTCTTCCCTGTCGGTGCTGCTGAACGCCACCATGGACCGGAAAAACCGGCGGCTGGTGACGCTCCGGGAGGAGCTGGAGGTGGCAGAGGCCTATATTTTCTTTGTGCAGCAGCGCTTCGGCCCGGAACTGACGGTGGATTTCCGGATTGATGAACCGGCCCGGGAGGGAATCCTGCCGCTGCTGACTGTGCAGCCGCTGCTGGAGAACGCGGTGGAACACGGAATTGCGCCGGCTGGCGGAGGCGCCATCACGATTGAATGCACACGGGCGGGAAACTGCCTGCACCTGGTCATCCGGAATACGGGAAAGGAAGCCGACCGGGAGGACCGGGAACGGATCGAAGCTGCGCTGCACGGGCAGGCGGAGGGAAACCACCTGGGGCTGGCGAACATCGCAAACCGCCTGCGCCTGATTTATGGGGAACAGACCTCCATCCGGGTGGATACGGACCAGCCCGGGTGCACCTCGGTTTACCTGGATATACCGCAGGAGTTTGAGACGGGGAGGAAGGAAAAATGAGAGGCAGGAGAATTCCGGCACTGCTCCTGGGATTCATGCTGGCATGGACGCTTTCGGCGGCTCCCGCGGAAGGCGTCACGCTCCGCACGGTCAGCTGCTTTGCCGGCGACGATTCGGCCGCGGGCGCCTATGTGGAAATCCTGAACCGGTATGAATCCGAAACCGGGAATACGGTCCGGGACACGTCCTCCACCAGCAGCGAAGCCTGGAAAAGCTCGGTGCTGAATGACTTTGCCGCGGGAAACGAACCGGATATCCTGTTCTTTTTTGCCGCCGGCGCAGACTCCGCGCCCCTGCTGTCCCGGGTGGTTCCGCTGGATGAAATCAACCGGGAATATCCCGAAATCACCCTGGCGGAAAACGACGCGCTGCGGGAGGCGGACGGAAAGATCTACGCGGTGCCGGTGCGCGGATACTGGGAAGGATTGTATGTCCATACGGACCTGTTTGAAAAATACGGCGCCCCGCTGCCGGAAAACTGGGATTCCCTTCTGGAAGCCATCCGGATTTTCAGGGAAAACGGCATCATTCCCATTGCGGTTTCCCTGTCGGACATTCCCCATTACCTGGCGGAGATGGCGCTTCTTGCATGCGCCGGCAAAGAGGAACAGCAGGCCCGTCCCCGTTCCCTGCAGGAGGTTCCGGCGTCGTGGTTTGAGGCCATGCGGGTGATCCGGGAACTGACGGAAGCCGGCGCCTTCGCGGGGAACGCGGCGGCAACCTACGAAAGCGCGTCCACCGCGCAGTTCCTTTCAAAGGAAGCCGCCATGCAGTTTGACGGAAGCTGGCTGACCTCGTCCATTCCGCCATCCGCAATGGATACGGTGGCGGTGTATCCGATGCCGAAACGGGACGGGAACGGTTCATCCGACTGCTATATCGGCGGCGTGTCCATGGGATTCTACCTGACCCGCAGGTCCTGGAACTCGGGAAGACGGGACGCGGCGGTGCGGCTGCTGGCGGAGCTGACCGGGCCGGAAAGCCTGCAGAGCCTCGGGAACCTGTCCCTGTCCGGAAGGCTCCGGGCGTCGGCGGACCGGATGCGTGAAGGCCGAAACATGGTGAGTCCCCTCCAGGATGCCATGAACAAGAACGCGCGGGAAGTCTGGCTGCTGGAATGCATTCCGGCGGTGGCGGCAGGAACCATGACGGCGGAACAGTGCTGGGAAAAGGTGATGGCGCTTCTGCCCTTCGGTGAGTGAGGTGAACGCAGTGTACCGGGTAATTCTGGTGGATGATGAACGGCTGATTGTTCGCGGCCTTTCCAGCGTGGTTCCCTGGAAGGAACTGGGCTGCGAGGTGGCCGCCGTTGCCTATGACGGGAAAACAGGCCTGGAGCAGATCCGCAGCCTGAAACCGGATATTGTCCTGACGGATATCCGGATGCCGAATATGGACGGCCTGACCATGCTGGCGGCGGTTCACAGTGAGTTTCCGGAAATCCAGACCGCAGTGCTGACCGCTTACCGGGATTTTGACTATGCCCGCCAGGCGCTGACCCTGGGGGTGTTCCGCTACCTGCTGAAACCCAGCAACCTGGAGGAACTGAAGGAAACCGTCCGGCTGATGGCCGCGCGCCTGGATACCCGCCCGGCCCGCCGGGAGGAAAGCGAGGAGGGCACCGTTGCCGCGGCAGGAAACCACCTGGTCCGGGCGGCCCTGGCCTACATGAAGGAGCATTGCGCGGAGCAGCATCTTTCCCTGGGCGAAGTGGCGGACCGCGTGTATGTGAGCCAGTGGCATCTTTCCAAACTGCTGAACCGGGAAACCGGGCAGAGCTTTTTTGACCTCCTGGGATCCCTGCGGATCAGCCGGGCCAAGGAACTGCTGACCGGCACCTCCATGCGGGTCCAGGATGTTGCCGAAGCGACCGGTTTTTCCGACGTGGGCCATTTTTCACGCAGCTTCAAAAGATTTGCGGGCTGTACGCCCGGAGAATACAGGAATCAGCATGATTAGACGAATCATGTGAAAACTGGTAAAAAAAATTCCAGAAAAAGCAAAAAAGAAGAAGGAACTGCAGAAGAAGTGTCGAAATTTATAACCAGAGACAAGGGAAGGGCGTGATGCCGATGGCACACAAAGGATCACGGAGCGATCAGGAAACCTGATTCCGCTTCGTGAGGTCTGCCGCACCACTCATTCGAAAGGAGCCCACAAAGTAATATGAAACTGTCAATCACTGCAAGAAATATGGTGGTCACCCCGGCGATCACCAAACGGATTGAAAAGAAAACGGAGACCATGGGGCGCTATCTCTGGCCGGAAACGGAAATGCAGATCAAAATGCACAAGGAGAAAAGCCGCCGCGTGGTGGAAATCACGGTTCCCATGGGGAAGAACGTAATTCTCCGGAGCGAATCCTCAGCAGATGACAACCTTTTCCTGGCGATCGACACGGCACTGGCCAAGATGGAGCGCCAGATCCGCAAACACAGGACGAAGCTGGGCAAGAACCTGAGGGAAGAAATCCCGGATGTTCCGGAATACATTGAAGAAGATCTGGCGGAGGAGAAAGAGAGAAAGATTGTCAAACGGAAGAGCTTCCCGGTACGTCCCATGAGCGTGGAGGACGCCGCAATCGAAATGGAACTGCTGGGTCACAACTTCTTCGCTTTTGTAAATATCGATACGGAACAGACCAATGTCCTGTATCTGAGAAAGGATGGAGACCTCGGCTTGCTGGAGCCGGAAGCATAAAGCAGACCAAAACGTCCGGAAGGTAAATCAGGAAACGGCCGTTATGCGAACCAGAACACGCATCCGAGAGATGAAACGTGAAACATTGCGCGTTTAGCGCACATCAGCAGACGCTTCGCCGAAAGCTTCCTGAGATCCGGACGAGGAAATTTGCCCCGGGGCCGCACGGTGCGGCCCCATTTTCATTTCCTTGAATATCTTTTCCGGATTTGGTATAATCGATCTGTTGTGCGAAAGGAGGGCGCGAAAATGCGCTGCAGCTGCAAGGAATGTGGAACCTATATGATCCAGGCGGAAAGCGATCATCTGGGCTGCGTGTGTCCGGAATGCGGATACCGGTGCAGGGACTGCCTGGGAACGGACACCGTGGTCAGCAGGGAAAGGATTGCGGAGCTGGCGTCGGATCCGAGGTTCGCTCCTGAGAACCTGGCGGCATCCTTTGAAGACAACGGGGACGAAGAATGGCTTGGCAACGGAGGATATGAAAGATGAAATGGCTTCTTGACGTGCTTCGCGGTGCGGTGATCGGACTGGCAAACGTGATTCCGGGCGTTTCCGGAGGCACCATGATGGTTTCCATGGGAATCTATGACAAGCTGATTTACAGCATCAACAACCTGTTTAAAAAGTTTAAGGAATGCTTCCGGATTCTTCTGCCGTACCTGATCGGCATGCTGGTGGCCATTGTGATCGGCGCCTTTACGCTGAAAAAGGCTTTTGCCGTGTATCCGCTTCCGACCAATGCGCTGTTTATCGGGCTGATCCTGGGCAGCCTTCCCATTATTCTCAAGGAGATTAAGGGAGAAAAGATCGGCTGGCAGGGAATCCTCGCGTTTCTGCTCCTGTTCGGACTGGTGGTGGGCCTGAAACTGGTGGAGGCCGATAACCGGACCGCGATCAGCCTGAACATCGGCACGGTTCTGCTGATGGTTGTCCTGGGCGCCATCTGCTCCGCGGCCATGGTGATTCCCGGCGTCAGCGGCAGCATGATCCTGAAAACCCTCGGCTTTTATGAGCCGGTGGTGACGGAAGCGATTCCCGCGGCGGTCAAGGGAATCACAGGCGGCGACTGGAATACCGTGTTTACCAACCTGGGCATCCTGCTGCCCTTCCTGATCGGCATTGTGTGCGGAATCTTCGGGATCGCCAAACTGATTTCCGTGCTGATGAAAAAATGGAAGGGAAGAACCTACTGCGGCATCCTCGGCATGGTGCTGGCTTCTCCGGTGGTCATCCTGCTGGATAAAAACAACTGGTGGGAACTGGACAAGAGCGGCGCGGTGCTCGGAGCAAGAAACACAACGGTCTGGATTGTGCTGGTCTCTGTGCTGACACTGGCGATCGGTGCTTTTGTGGCGATGAAACTGGGCGGGGATCCGGAACCCGTAAAGGAATAAAACAACGAAATTGCGGCCCTGAAAAAGAGCCGCAATTTTTTTCAAAAATCATGGAAAATAGTGATTGACAAACCCGGATTTCTCGTGTATATTGTATAAGTCGCCTGCGGGAACGACCGTGGGAAGGATGCACCGGGGTGTAGCGCAGTCTGGCTAGCGCACGTGCTTTGGGAGCATGGGGCCGGGGGTTCGAATCCCTTCACCCCGACTCAAACTTTACCCTGTACGTGGCTCCGTGGTCAAGAGGCCTAAGACACCGCCCTTTCACGGCGGCTACCCGGGTTCGAATCCCGGCGGAGTCACTTTTTCTTCCTTTCCGATATGGGCCTTTAGCTCAGTTGGTCAGAGCGGCCGGCTCATAACCGGTTGGTCCGGGGTTCAAGTCCCTGAAGGCCCACAGCCTTTTTGGCCCGGTAGCTCAGTTGGTTAGAGCGCCAGCCTGTCACGCTGGAGGTCGAGGGTTCGAGCCCCTTCCGGGTCGCCAC
>JAFXRG010000002.1 GCA_017526525.1 Clostridia bacterium
CGACGGCGTGGAAATGGTGATGCCCGGCGACAACATCGACATGGAAATCACCCTGATCACCCCCATCGCTATGGAGCAGGGACTGCGCTTCGCTATCCGTGAAGGCGGCCGTACCGTTGGTTCCGGCGTTGTGGCAAAGGTCATTGAGTAATCAAGTCAGGAGGGATCCCAAATGGCGAATGCCGCGCGTAACAAGGTTTGCCTGGCTTGCACCGAATGCAAACAGCGCAACTACAACAACATGAAAAACAAGAAGAACACCCCGGATCGCATTGAGCTCATGAAGTACTGCCCCTTCTGCAAGAAGCACACGACTCATCGCGAGACCAAGTGATCCAACACAACTGATGCTGTGAGGATGTGAAAGAAATGTCTGAAGTAAAGAAGGCGGCTGAACAGACCGAAAAGGCTGTGAAGAAGTCCGGAGAAGGAAAACTGAGCAAGATCATTGCGTGGTTCAGAAACCTTCCTCAGCGGATCAGCAAGCCCTTCAAGAACATGTACTACGAACTGAAGAAGGTTACGTGGCCCAGCAAGCATAAGCTGATCACGTATTCCATCATCGTTCTGCTGTTCATGCTGTTCATGGGTGTTGTGATCGGTCTGCTGGATATGGGCGCAACCGCTCTGATCCACCTGCTCATGTAATCCAAGGAGAAAGAACATGGCTGAAAACAAGAAAGAGGCCTGCTGGTATGTTGTGCATACCTACTCGGGCTACGAGAACAAGGTAAAGGACACGCTGGAAAAATCCGTCGAAAACAACGGCATGCAGGACCTGATCTTTGAGGTTCGGGTCCCCATGGAAGAGGTTGTGGAGATCCGGAACGGAAAGCGCGTCAAGAGCACCCGGAAAGTCTATCCCGGTTATGTGCTGGTGCACATGATTGAGACCAGTGAAAGCTGGTACGTCGTACGGAACACCCGCGGCGTGACGGGTTTTGTGGGTCCTGACTCCAAGCCGGTTCCGCTGACGCAGGAAGAAGTCGACATGATGCTGAACACCGAACAGTCCAGCGTTGACTTCGGGTTTGCCATCGGCGAGAACGTCCGGATTCTGTCCGGTCCTCTGGAAAATTTCAGCGGTGTCGTCGAGGACGTAGATACGGTCCGCGGAAAGCTCACGGTCAAGGTGCAGATGTTCCTTGGCCGGGAGATGCCCGTGGAAGTCGACCTCGACCAGGTCGAAAAGGAAAAGTAAGTTTCACTCCCACGGGAGTGAAGCGGAACGTGGGAGGAAGCAGGATGCTTCCGCTCTACCACAATTCATTATGGAGGTGCCACTCAAATGGCAAAGAAAGTATCGGCTTATATCAAGCTGCAGGTTCCTGCCGGCAAGGCAACACCCGCTCCGCCTATCGGTCCCGCTCTGGGCCAGCATGGCGTGAACATTCCCGGATTCTGCAAGGAATTCAATGATCGCACGGCCAAGGAAGCCGGCCTGATCATCCCCGTGGTGATCACCGTTTACACCGACCGTACCTTCACCTTCATCACCAAGACGCCTCCGGCGCCTGTGCTGATCAAGAAGGCGCTGAATCTGCAGAAGGCCAGCGGCCGCCCCAACAAGGACAAGGTGGGCAAGCTGACCAAGGAGCAGGTCCGCAAGATCGCTGAAACCAAGATGCCCGACCTGAATGCCGGCAGCATCGAGGCTGCCATGAGCATGGTGGCCGGAACCGCCCGCAGCATGGGCGTGACCGTTGAGGAATAACGCAGAAACCGGGGCACACAGCCCCCTATACAATGTGGGAGGACATAGAGCCGCTAATACCACACGGGAGGAATTTATTTTATGAAACACGGTAAGAAGTATTCCGACAGCGTAAAGCTGATCGACCACCTGAAGCAGTACGATCCCGATGAAGCCGTTGACCTGGTTGTCAAGACCGGCAAGGCCAAGTTCGATGAGACCGTTGAAATCTCTATCCGCCTGGGTGTTGACCCCCGCCATGCTGACCAGCAGGTCCGCGGCGCGGTCGTGCTGCCCCACGGAACAGGCCGTACCATCCGCGTTCTGGTTATCGCCAAGGGCGACAAGGCCAAGGAAGCGGAAGAGGCCGGTGCCGATTATGTCGGCGCCGAGGAAATGATCCAGAAGATCCAGCAGGAGAACTGGTTCGAATTCGACGTCTGCGTTGCCACCCCGGATATGATGGGTATGGTTGGCCGGATCGGTCGTATCCTGGGCCCGAAGGGCCTGATGCCCAACCCGAAGAGCGGTACCGTCACCATGGATATCGCCCGGGCCGTCAACGACATCAAAGCCGGTAAAGTGGAATATCGTCTGGACAAGACCGCGATTATCCACTGCCCCATCGGCAAGGTTTCCTTCGGCAAGGAAAAACTGCAGGAGAACCTGAATGTCCTGATGGAAGCCATCAACAAGGCGAAGCCCGCCGCAGCCAAGGGCACCTACATGAAGAGTGTTTATCTCTCCAGCACCATGGGACCCTCCGTGCGCGTGAACCCGCTGAAGTTCTGATTGGTTCTGATGAGCCGGATCGCAATGATCCGGCTTTTTCCTTTTTTGGCGTGAAGGTACGGAAGTCCGGAAAAGCGAAGAAAAGTTTGTCCGGGGCAAAGGAAAAGGAAAGAAAAAAATAGAAATATAAAAGGTTGATGTGTTACACGGACAGGACAGGAGAGAAGCATGAAACTGAACCCTTTACGGATGGAACAGGCAGCGGGCCCCGAAGAATACGCAGCCGGACGGGAACTTGAAGAAGCAGGCCGCGTCAAGGTGGCGGAACAGAGCGGAAACCGGATCCGCTATACGGTGGCCGGGCAGCCCCCGGCTTCCGTTACCCTGGACGGGGATTTGCAGATGCGGTGCGACTGCACAACCTTCAGCATGCGAAAATGCTGCCGGCACATGGTGGCAGCCTGGCTGGAAGCTGAACGGGCCAGGGTCCCCGAAAGCATGCTGCAGAAAGCGGCGCCGAAGCGGGCGGAGGAACTGACCACCCTGATTTTGCGGGAAATGCCGGCGGAAGCCAACGTACGGATTGAGGTGACGCTGGCGCTGCCCCGGGAGAACGTGAAGCAGGGAGGCCAGATTCAGGCCGGACTGCGGATCGGTGCTGAAAAAATGTATGTGGTCAAGGATCCTGCTGCTTTTCTGTTTGCCATGGATGAGGGCGAGAGCATGGCCTTCGGAAAGGATTTCACCTATGAACCGGGCTGGATGCATTTTTCGGAGGATGATGAAAGGGTTCTTGCCCTGATCCGGAAGCGGCTGTCCGCGGGAATGATTCCGGCGGCTCCCGGCAGCCGGATGATCTCCATGCCGGATCCCTTTGTAAAGGAACTGCTGGAAGGGATCGGGGAAACGCCGCTGCGCATCATGGACGGGGAAGGGAAAATTACAAAATGCCGCCAGATCCGGAAGACCCGGCTGCCGCTGCAGTTTACCCTGAACATGGGGCCGAGGGGACTGGACGCCTCCGCACGGATTCCGGCAGATTTCCTGCCGATGACGGAGGACTGTTCCTGGGTGATTACCGGCGGAAAGCTGATTGAAACCCGGGAGGAACAACGGGAACTGATCCGGATGATCTGGAAAAACCAATATGAGGGCCGGTGCCTGTTTCATTATCCGCTGGAGGATACGGCGAGAGTCATCAGCGAGGTGCTGCCGTATCTGAAGGTGCGCGGCGCGGTGGAAATGGGAAACGACCTGCGGGAGCGGCTGGTGCGCATGCCGCTGCAGACCCGGGTATACCTGGACCGGGATGGCAAGAGCGTTACCGCTGCCGTATGCTTCCGGTACGGAGAAATAGAACTGAATCCATTTGCGCCGGAAGAAAAGAAGATTGCGCTGGAGAAGGATGAAAAACTGCTGCTGCGGGACGCGGAAGCGGAGCACACGGTGCTGGAAATCCTTGCAAACGCAGGTTTCCGGGTCCGGAAGGAAAACATCCGGCTGAGCGGAAGCGACGCCGTGTTCGATTTTGTCAGCGATGGCGTCAAAAAACTGCAGGAAGTCAGCGAAGTCTTCCTGAGCCGGGAATTCAAACGGATTCTGCCGAGGCGGTCCACCCTCAGCGGCAGCATGCGCATGAACGGCGAAAAGCTGGAGCTGATGCTGGAGAAGGACGGGGAACCCATTGACGAAATCCTTGAGCTGATGGAAGCCCTGAGCCGGAGACGCCGCTATTTCCGCCTGAAAAACGGGGATTTCCTGGACCTGAGCGCTTTGGCGGAATGGCAGGAGATTGCGGCCGGAATTTATGAAGCGGCGCAGCGGGACGGCTGCGTGCCGGGGCGGGATGTGCTGGAGCTGCGGGCTTACCGCGCCTGGTATCTGAACAACATGCTGGAAAACAGCGGGGTCCCGATCACGGTGGACGAGAGCGTAAAGAAGGTCGCCGGAAGCATGACGGAGGGAGACCGGAATGTTTCCGTGCCGCCGCTGGCGCCCGGACTGAGCCTTCGGGAATACCAGAAACGCGGGTATGAATGGATGTATGCTCTGGACAGAATGCGGATGGGCGGCGTGCTGGCGGACGATATGGGGCTGGGCAAGACGGTGCAGGTGATCGCACTGCTGCAGACCGCCCGGGAACCGGGCCGTACCAGCCTGGTGGTAGCTCCCACCTCCCTGACCTATAACTGGCTGAGCGAGATTCAGCGGTTTGCGCCGGATCTGAGCGCGGTCATTCTCAGCGGAACCGCCCAGCAGCGGGCAGAGATGATCCGGCATATTGCGGAGCACGGGGATGTGGATATTGCCATTACCAGCTATCCGCTGATCCGGCGGGATGTGGAACTGCTGAAGGAAATCCGGTTCCGGTTCCTGATTCTGGATGAGGCACAGAATATCAAG
The DNA here is from genome assembly GCA_017526525.1 of Clostridia bacterium. Classification (GTDB taxonomy): domain Bacteria; phylum Bacillota; class Clostridia; order Christensenellales; family Aristaeellaceae; genus Aristaeella. The sequence continues at coordinate 4,829 of JAFXRG010000002.1, forward strand.
AACGCGGGAAGCGTTGCCGCGCAGGCGGCAAAGCAGCTGCAGGGAGATACGCGCTTTGCGTTGACGGGCACGCCGATGGAAAACGGTGTCGGGGAGCTCTGGAGCATTTTCGATTTTGTACTGCCGGGATATCTGCCCGGATACAACAGTTTTCTGCGCAAATACCAGGATGGTGAAAATGCCGCTGACCTGCTGCGGAGGATCCGTCCGTTCCTGACCCGGAGACTGAAGCAGGAAGTGCTTGAAGAGCTGCCGGACAAGATGGAAATCACCATGAAGGCCCAGATGACCCCGGAGCAGAAGCAGATTTACAAGGCGGCGCTGGAGCGCCTGCGGCCCCGGATCAGCCAGCTGCTGGAAGAAAAGGGAATGGAACGGGGACGGATTGAAGTACTGAGCGCCATTACGGAGCTGCGGGAAATCTGCTGTCATCCGGCGCTGGTGATGAACGAATACAGGGGAGGGAGCGGCAAGGAAGACCTGCTGCTGGAGCTGCTGCCGGAGATGATCGGGAACGGACGGAGGATTCTGCTGTTCAGCCAGTTTACCAGTATGCTGAAGCTGCTGAGAACCCGGCTGGAGGAAAACGGCTTTTCCACCTTGTACCTGGACGGAGAAACCCCGGCGGAGGAACGGCTGGAGATGGCGGAAAGGTTCAACGGCGGAGAATCGCAGATTTTCCTGATCAGCCTGCGGGCTGGCGGATACGGACTGAACCTGACCGGGGCGGACCTGGTGATTCACTACGATCCCTGGTGGAATCCCGCCACGGAGGATCAGGCCACGGACCGGGCCCACCGGATCGGACAGCAGAAAAAGGTGCAGGTGATCCGGCTGGTTACCGGTGAAAGCATTGAGGAACAGGTGGTTGAGCTGGGCAGCCGGAAAAAGGCGCTTTTTGAGCGCCTGATTACCCCCGGGGAGTCCGCCATCAGCGCCCTGAGTGAACAGGATATTCGCGCACTGTTTGCATGAGCGGAACGGATATGGTATAATCATATAGTTAACGGTTTGAAAAAACACCGCGGAAACGGGAAGGAGGGAATGCTGATGGACGGACAGGACCGGATGCCGGCAAAGGGACGTCGGTCAGCTTCCCGCGCCACAAAACTGCGCAGAAGAAAGCAGCGGATCAACATCCTGCTGCTTGCGGGCGCGGCTGCGGCGATTATCTGGCTGGTGTTTGTGCTTCCCACCTGGCTGGGCATGTCTTCGCCTTTTACGGAAACGCGGCGGGCTTCGAAAACCGTCGCAACCGAAAGCGGCGCAGTGGAAGGCTATTCCAATATTTCGCATCTCTATGACGGTCTGAAGATCAGCGAGGTCATGTCCTCCAACCGGTCTTCCGTGACGGATGAAACCGGCGGATATCCGGACTGGGTGGAAATCTGGAACAGTTCCGAAGAAGAAATCAACCTGAAGGGCGTAGGCCTGAGCGATGACGGAACCAGCGTAAAATTCCTGTTTCCCGGCGTTACGCTGCAGCCGAACGGCCGGGTGATTGTCTTCTGTGACAACAGGAACCAGGCCAGCGGGGACCTGCCTTTCCATGCCAAATTCAAGCTGAGCAGCCTGGGAGAAAGCGTCTATCTGTACGATCCGAACGCCTATCTGATTGACAGCGTGAAATATCCCATCATGGCCAGCGATGAAAGCTGGATGCTGACCCCGGAGGGATTTCAGAACGTAACCTGGTTCAGCCCGGGCTATGAAAACACCCCGGAAGGGCATCAGGCATACCGGGAAAGCATTACCGTGACCGACGGATCCGTGATCATCAACGAAGTGATGGCCGATCCGCTTACAGGAATCAGGGATGACGAGGATGAACTGGCGGACTGGATTGAACTGTACAATACCACAGACCGGGATATCCAGCTGAATCTGTTCTCCCTGAGCGACAACGAAAAACAGCCGCTGAAGTGGAGGTTCCCGGACGGGGCCTACATTCCTGCCCACGGCTATTATCTGGTGCTGTGCACGGGGAAGGACCGGGCGGATACCGTCAACCGGGGCGTCTATCACACGAATTTCCGGATCAGCGCGGAAAATGAAACCCTGATCCTCTGCGACAGCCAGGGACATGTGGTGGACCGGGTGATGATTGACAACCTGCCGCAGGATGCCAGCTGGGGACGGAACGAAAACAACCAGATGCAGATTTTCACCACACCGACGCCGACGCTGCCCAACAACCAGAGCGGATTCAACCAGATGGACCTGAACCTGAGGGCCCTGAACAAAACGGGCGTATGGATCAGTGAGGTGCTGGCCAGCAATAACTCTGTAGCCACCTACGGCAAGGCGGAAAAAACAGACTGGATTGAGATTTACAACTCCTCCCCGGTGGCGGTGGACCTGTCGGACTGGGGATTGAGCGATGACCTGGGCCGGGGACGCAAATGGCAGTTTCCCAAGGGAACGGTGATCTCGCCGAGCGAATACAAGGTTATCCAGTGCGATAAAGATCTGACGAAAAACACTACCGCGGAACCGCATACATCCTTTAAAATCGGCAGAATGAAAGGCGAAACCATCGTCCTGACCGATCCGACGGGAAGGGTACTGGATAAAGTCATTCTTCCCGAACTGAAAACGGATGTATCCTACGGCCGGACCCTGGGAATGGCAGGGCTTTTTTATTATGATACGCCAACTCCTTTCCAGCAGAACGGAACGGGCTTTACGGGATACGCGCCGCAGCCGCTGTTCAGCGTGCCGCCGGGACAGTATTCCAGCGCCCAGTATGTGGAAATCAGCGTTCCAGAGGGGACCCAGGTTTTCTATACCACAGACGGCTCCATCCCAACGCAGAATTCGACGCCTTACAAGGGAGAACGGCTGGAACTGATCTTTACCTCCGTGATCCGGGCGCGGGCTTTCGGCACCGGGATGGTTAAGCCCAGCGAAACGGTGACGGGAACCTATTTCATCAGCGCGTTCCATTCGCTTCCCCTGGTATCCGTTGTGATCGATCCGAAAAACCTTTGGGATTCCGAGTGGGGAATGCTGACCATCGGACAGAACGCCATCAAGGAACCCGGCAAGCTTCCTTTTCCGAACACGGTATACCGGAAGGTCAAGGATGCCGGCGTCAAATATGAAGCCCATGTTGAACTGTATGACGACGCAGGCAACCTGCTGCTGAACCAGAGCTGTGAAGTCGGCCTGATGGGGGACTACTCCCTGGATATGCCCCAGAAGAGCTTCAAATTCCGCTCCAAGAGCCTTTACGGCAGCAAGACCTTCAACGCCAAGCTGTTCCCCGACCGGACCTACACGGAATACAAGGGTTTTGTCCTGCGCAACAGCGGCAACGACAGCATGTTTACCCGCCTGCAGGACGGGTTCCAGGGACGGCTGATGGATCTTTGCAACACCACCATCGCTCACCAGGCCTGGAAACCTTACGCGGTGTACCTGAACGGACAGTACTGGGGCCACATGAACCTGCGTGAGCGGACGGACAAGTATATGATCGCCCAGTTCGAAGGAATGACCCTGGACCAGGCGGACCAGATTGACCTGCTGCAGGGCAACGGCAGCGTCAAGAGCGGAAGCAACAAGGCCTTCAAGGAAATGCTGAAGAAGATCAAGGCCGGAAATCCGGCCAAAAATCCGGAAGACCTTCAGTATATCCTGGACAATGTGGACGCGGACAACCTGTTCGAATACATGGCCTTCGAAATGTTCTTCGGAAACAGCGATATCGGTAATACCCGCTTCTACCGGACGAACCTGCCGGGAAGCAAATGGAGATGGGTCCTGTACGACGTGGACTACGGCCTTTATACCTCCACCTTCAACAGCCCCTGGAGCTACACGAAGGAAAAAGGCATGGGCCAGAAGAACATCAACAACACCATTTTCCTGAAGCTGCTGAGCGTGCCGGAATACAGGGACCGCTACCTGACGATCTACGGAAAGATTTTCCAGCGGCTGACAACGGACCTGATGATTCAGACGCTGAACGACATGGTGAAGGTGATTGAACCGGAAATGACGCTGCACTGGGACCGCTGGGGCCCGGAAAACGACAAGATGGTTATTTCCGAGGTGCCCACCACCGTGGACGGCGCCTACCGGTACTGGGAGAAACGGGTGGAACGCCTGCGGAATGTCTGCCGGCTGCGGCCGACCCGCCTTTGGGAATTCACCCAGGATGCCTTCAATCTGACCAACGCGCAAATGGAAACCTATTTCGGACCGAAACCGGCGATTCCGCCGGACGCTGTCCAGTAAACAAGCAGTCGGAACAGAAACACAGACAGAGGAGGACCACCACATGTTTATTTCCACCGCATTTGCTTCGGGAGCCACTTCGCTGGTCAAGAGCGATTCCGATCTGAGCGCCTATTTTTTAAGCCAGTTTGAAAACCTGACCCCTCTGAAAATTGTGATCGGGCTGGCGATGGGCGCGCTGGTAGGACTGATTATCGCCTTCGTATACAAGCAATGCTACCGGGGCGTGCTGTACAGCCCGACCTTTGCCATGACGCTGATGATGCTGACCCTGATTACCACGCCGGTGGTCATGTGCATCAAGAGCGATATTGCCCTGAGTATGGGTATGGTAGGCGCGCTGAGTATCGTTCGTTTCCGGACGGCTGTGAAGGATCCCATGGATACGGCCTACATGTTCTGGGCCCTGACGATGGGTATCCTGCTGGGCGCAGAGCTTTTTGTGCACGCCCTGGCCGTGGTGCTGGGCATCAGCATCATCCTGTTTGTGATGACCTTTGTGCGGTTCCGGAATCCCAACGGATACCTGCTGGTGGTGCATTATGACGACTACGCGGAAACCGAGATTACCCAGCTGCTTCGCAGAACGGTGAAGCAGCGGAAACTGCGCAGCAAGACCGTGACCCGGTCCGGCGCGGAGATGACCGTGGAAGTGCGGCTGGACAGCAAGCAGGACCTGGTGAGCGCCGTGCTCAACATCGAAGGGGTGCATGACGCGACGCTGGTGGCCTGCCAGACGGAAGCCGGCCAGTAAGCTTTAAGGAAAACAAAAACGGGGAAAGGGGGAGATCCGGATGGGAATGAATACGCTGCCGCTTCGGCATGAACTGAAATATTTCATCAACGAGCGGCAATACTTTGTGCTTTCCGGAATCCTGGACTCCGTTCTTTCCCGGGATCCGAACGGAGACGAATACAACGAATACCACATCCGGTCCCTGTATTTTGACACGGTTTTCAACACGGCCCTGTATGACAAACTGAACGGCGTGCAGAACCGGGACAAGTACAGAATACGGATATACAACTTCAGCGACAAGGTGATCAAGCTGGAATGCAAAACCAAGGTGGGCAGCCTGATCTCCAAACGAAGCCTGACAATTCCCAAGCTTCTGTGCGAACAGCTGATGGCGGGGGATCCCGCCGGCCTGGAAACCACCCGGAGCGGCCTGCTGAACGACATGTACCGGGAAATGACGGTGAACCTGCTGCGGCCGGTGGTCCTGGTGGATTATGTGCGGGAGGCTTATCTGCATCCCGCGGAAGAGGTACGGATCACTTTTGACAAACAGCTGCGGACGGGCCTGTACAGCAGGGAACTTTTTGATCCCTATGTTCCCACGATTCCGCCTTTTGATGATAACGTGATTATTCTTGAGGTGAAATACAATCACGCGCTGCCGACCTATATCCGGGATCTTCTCAGCGCCTACTGCCAGGGGGCGCTGCAGAGCGCCATCAGCAAGTATACCTGGTGCAGAAGGTACGAGGGAATGGGAGAGGAGTAGCGGATGAGACGCAGGACATGCGCGGTCCTGATGCTGCTTTTTGCTTTTTTCATCGGGTCGCAGGGAACAGCGGAGAAAATGCTGACCCTTACCTTTGCGGGGGACTGCACCCTGGGCGGCGAAGAACAGACGAGAAAAAACGCCGATTCCTTCGACAGCCTTGCAGCCCGGGAAGGATACGGCTATTTTTTTGAAAATTTTCGGGAGCTGTTTTCCGGGGACGACTGCACGGTGGTCAACTGCGACGGTGTGCTGGCGGACAGCGAAGCCGGAGCGGCCAAATCCAAAGGATTCCGTTTTCGGGGACCGGAAGCTTTTGCACAGATTTTCCGGGAGGGATCCGTGGAAGCGGTTTCCCTGGGCAACTACCACAGCGGCGATTACGGCGGACCCGGGCTGGAAAGCACCCGGCACGCCCTGGAAAGTGAAGGAATCGGCTGGGCCCGGGAGAAGGACTTCTGGTTTTTTGAGAAGGACGGAATCCGCGTTGCTTTCGTCTCCGTGGATTACGGTATTTTTCAGCGATCCCGGTTCATTCTCCGGGACAGGCTGCTCCAGATGCGGGCGGACGGGGAGATTCAGGCTGCCGTGGTGCTGGCGCACCAGGGAAAGGAATATTCCCCGGTTCATAACGCCGCCCAGAATCAGTACGCGGAGTTTTTCATCACGGAGGCCGGGGCGGACCTGGTGGTCATGACCTTTCCGCACGTGGTGCAGGGAATCCGGATCCTGAACAGCCGGAGCGTTTTCTATTCGCTGGGGAACTTTGTCTGCGGCGGAAGCAACCGGATTCACCGGACGGAGCAGACCAACTCCCTTTACAGCCTTGCGGTGCAGACCCGGCTGTTTTTTACCAACGAAGGCGAATACAAGGGACAGCAGACGGTTTTGTATCCGGCGTGGGCAAGCGGGGAAGAAAGAAAAAACAATTATCAGCCCATACGCCTGACGGCAGACCAGGCGGTTCCGGTGCTGGAGGCCATGCAGCGAGACACCGCATGGACCCTTCCGGCCATTCAGACAGACAGGAACGGGTACGCCTGCGTGATTCTGGATTACCTGCCGGCAGAGGAAAAAACAGCCGGGGAAACCGGAACGGAAGGCGTTCCCGAAGCGGCTCCGGCAAAGCCGGACCGGAACAGACCCTGAACAAGATCCCAGGAAAGAACGGAGGGAAAACACCATGGAACCACTCATTCCGAAATGGCACCGGGAGCTGGAGCTTTTCAGCGCAATCAAACCGCTGCTGATTCTGGAGGGAAACATCACGGATCAATACCGCTATCCGACGGAAGGGTCGGTGCGGGAGGACGAGATTATTCCGCTGAGCCGTTATCTGCAGGCGTATTTTTCAGACCAGGGATACGACCAGGTGATTTTTTACAGCAATCTGCTGGGGTTTGTGAGCCCCTTTGATCCTTCCATGCTGGAAAGGTACGCGGCGCTGACGGGAACGGAGCTCCGGAACGGGGCGATTCCCGCCGAATTCAAAGGCAACGGGGCGGATACCGCACCCAACGTACTGCGCCGGGCCATGAGCCAGCAGCAGGCGGCCACCGTAACCGTTATGGAAATGGCCAGCCACTACATCACGACCCCGGAACGCATGGACCAGCAGGATGTAAACAGCTTCAACATTCTGATGCAGAGCGCCCTGAGCGCTTCCTGGGTGAGGACCGCCCACGGGAAGAAGCAGAACCTGCTGATTCTGCTGGTGAACAAGCTGAATGACCTGCCGGCCTGGTTCTACCTGAACAACCCGGTCTGCAAGATCCTGCAGCTGGAGGCGCCGGACCGGGAAGAGCGCAAACGCATGATGACCGGCACCAATTTTGCTTCCTTCTTCTCCGGCACCGTATACCGGCGGGATATGCCCTACTACGCGGAGCATGAGGATGAGCTGGAGCGGATCAAGGAAAAGTTTGTGGGCCTGACGGAAGGCTTGACTTTTACCGAGCTGGATGAAATGCGGCTGCTGTGCAAGAAGGAAGAGATGCCGATCCGGGACCTGTGCAAAATTGTGGATCTGTACAAGTACGGCATCAAAGAGAATCCATGGAGTACCCTGAGCGTCAAAAGCCTGAAAACCGCGAAGCAGGATTTTGAGAAGCGGATCAAGGGCCAGGATACGGCGCTGGAGAGAACCCTGGACGTGGTGAAACGGGCAGTAACCGGCATGAATGGCCTGAATTCCTCTTCCACCGGCAAACCCAAGGGAGTGCTGTTTTTTGCCGGACCGACGGGCACCGGCAAGACGGAAACAGCCAAGGCGCTGGCCGAAAAGCTGTTCGGCGACGAAAGCACGTGCATCCGCTTTGATATGAGCGAATACGGCCAAAGCCATTCGGATCAGAAACTGATGGGCGCACCTCCCGGATATGTGGGTTACGAGGCAGGGGGACAGCTGACGAACGCGGTGAAGAAAAACCCCTTCTGCATTCTTCTTTTTGATGAGATTGAAAAGGCCCATTCCAGCATTCTCGATAAGTTCCTGCAGATTCTTGAGGACGGACGGATGACGGACGGGCAGGGAAACACCGTATACTTTTCCGAGACGATTATCATTTTCACCAGCAACCTGGGAATCTATGTGAAGGATGCTTTCGGAAACCGGCAGCCCAACGTGACCATGGATATGGAATACAGCGAGGTCCAGACCCGGGTCCGCAGCGCCATTGAGGATTATTTCAAGCTGGAGCTGGGACGTCCGGAGATCCTGAACCGGATCGGCGAAAACATTGTGGTGTTCGACTATATCCGGAAGGAAGCGGCGGACCTGATTCTGAAGGGCCAGGTGAACAAGATTATCAGCAAGCTGCGGGAGCAGAAAAATATTGAGATTTCCATTGAAGATTTTGCATACCGGAGCCTGGAGGAAGCGGCCACCTTTGATCTGTCCAACGGCGGGCGGGGAATCGGAAACCAGGTGGAAAGCCTGGTGATCAATCCGCTGAGCCGGTGGCTGTTTGACCATGAAATTACGGAAAACGCGAAGATCGTGATTGAAGGATTTGAGACAGCGGCCAATCCGCCCAGCATCCGCTGCCGTGTGGAAGGAGGGGAGAAAGCATGAGCGAAGATCAGAACAACAATCAGAACCGTACCTTGGAAGAAAGCGATCTGCTGAAACGCATGCGGGCAATTGCTTCGGATCTGTGGCGGGAGTCGCCGGACGTGGCGGCACAGCCGAAACCCAAACCGGACAAGCCTGCCAAGGTTGTGGTGAAACGCCCTGAAATCGGGATTGACAATCTCTGGATGACCGCGGATGAGACCATAGACTGGACGGACGCGCTGGCTCATGAATACCCCGGAGACGGGCTGACGAATCCCCGGTTATGGAGCTTTTACCATCAGCAGGCGGAGCCGGTGCTGCGGGGCGATACCCGGGCTTATGCCGAGGTGCTGAAGAAAGCCAATCCCCTGGGAGAACTGACCGCGTTTGCAGACGGAATCAGCATGCGGGCGCCGGATCCGGACCGGGTGGAAGCCAGCTTCAACTGCCGGCAGGAATACCTGGAAGAAAACGAAAAAAAGTACCTGTGCGCGATGGGAATCCGCATCGCCCGGGATCTGATGGCATGCCTGCCGGTCAGCGAAGTGGGGGTTACAGCGAGGAAGGACGGAAAAGTCCTTATGGAGGTTACCTACCGCCGGGAAAAACTGCTGCACCGCAATTTCACCTATCTGGACCCGGTAAAGCTGACGGAGGAATGCGGGGCAAACTTTGAACCGTAAATAACAAAAACCAGACGCGAGTCAGACGCGCCTGGTTTTTTTTCCGGAAAGCCGGGAAAGACTCAGGGAACCGCGGGAAGCGCGTTCCCGGCGGATTCAGCGGAGGCAAAGTAGATGATATCCCACAGCATCCGATGCTCCGGATGATCCTTGGAATTGATTTTGTCATATCCGTGAAGGTACAGCATGGAGGAAACCCCTCCGTCCAGATTGTAGGCAAAACGGACGCCCTGGGAAGCGACATATTCGGCAAAATCCGTCAGGGTAATGCCGGCGTCCCCGCGGAACTTGCCGGCGGTGACGATGATTTTATAGTGCAGCTTGTCGACCTGGCAAAGGGCGATACGGGAAGTGTGATCCTGCCAGGCCATGTTCATCCACTGCTGGGCCCCATGGAAATCGGCAACCGCTTCGCCGTTTTCCACCAGAATGGGGCCGAAAGCGAAAATGTTGGTAATTTTGTGGCCTTCGAATTCGGAAGGATCGGGCAGATCCCCGTCCTTGGCCCGATGCAGGCCGTGGAAATCGCCGTTTTCATCAATGAGCAGCAGATCCATGGCCCATTTGTCCCGATCCGAAAGGCGGGCGGAAATCAGCTGGCCCTGGCGGAAGGTACAGCCCAGATTGTGCTTTTCGTTTTTGACGCCCCAGGAGTCCCCGTTCATGGCTACCACGGCGTTGACATGCTGCGCGGTGCTCACGGCGTATTCCCGGTCGTTGGCATTGTTGAAGCTGATGTTGACCGCTGAGGCGGTACGCAGCTGGGAAGGATCTGAAATGACGATATCCGCAATCCAGACGGTGGTTTTTTTGTGAGCGGTTTTGGTGACCACGGCGCGGATGGTGCTGTCCTCATAGGTGAGCACGGGATTTCCGGCTTCGTCCTTCGTTTCGGAAAGCGCGTCCTCCCGGGGCACGGAACCGAAAGAAAAATCGAGGGGAAGAGAAGGCGCCGTGGAAATTTCCTCTACCTCCATGGAAGAGGCAAGGGAAGAGCAGGGCAGCAGAAACAGGCAGAACAGAAGGCAGAAGACCTGCCGGAGAGACTTTCGTTTCGAAGAAAAAATCATGCGCAGTACTCCTTGAAGAGAATGGTTTTATCCGGCTCCGAAGACCCGGCGTAAACAGCTGAATTATAAAATAGCTGAAATGCTTTTGTCAAACCGGGTCCTGATTGCCGAAACGCCGCCGGAGCAGGACGGAGACACCGAACACAAGGGCGGCGCCGATGGCGCAGAGAACCGGCAGAACGATCCAGGCATTGCCTTCCAGGGGAACCAGTTCAAAGAGACGGCCCGCAATGAGCACGACGCAGACAAAGCAGACGGCCATGGCAGCAAGCAGAACGGAGCGGTTCCTGTTCAGGGGGAGGCAGGTGCGCAGAAGCACCAGGAAACCGACAAACCAGGCGGAAATGGTGGCCACCGTGCTGCACAGCTCCCGGCTCCAGCCAAACCGCTCCATGATCATGGCAAGCGCAGCGCACAGCGTGACGGCGGCGCCGCCGGGCAGGGCACGCATCAGAACCGTCCGCAGGAACCTGCCGCGGATCCGTTCCCGGCAGGGTTCCAACGCCAGGAAGAAGCCGGGAATGCCCACGGTGAGGGAGGAAATCAGGGTCAGGTGGATCGGATGGAAAGGATAGGAGGCCGGAAGCAGCAGTGTCAGGATGCTGAGGAAGAAGCTGAAAAGGGTCTTGGTCAGGAAAAGACTGGCGGCCCGGGTAATGTTGTTGATCACCCGGCGGCCTTCCAGCACGATTTCCGGCATGACGCTGAAATCGGAGCTGAGCAGGGTCAGCTGGGCTGCATGGCGGGCGGCATCCGCGCCGCCGGCCATGGCGATGGAACAGTCCGCTGTTTTCAGGGCGGGAATATCGTTTACGCCGTCGCCGGTCATGGCAACATTATGGCCTTTGGATTTCAGCGCCAGCACAAGGGCCTTTTTCTGTTCGGGAGAGACCCGGCCGAAGACGGTGAAGCGATCGCATGCATCGGCAATTTTCTCCGGCGTATCCAGCGTGCGGGCATCCACGGCCCGGTCCCAGCCTTCCAGGCCGGCCTGGCGGGCAATCATTGAAACGGTATGGGGATTATCGCCGGAAATGACCTTCAGCGCCACGTCCTGCTCCCGGAAATAGCGGAGGGTCTGCTCCGCACCGGGCCGGATCTGGTCTGTCAGCGCCAGCAGCGCGATGATTTCCGAAACGGGGGGCATATTTTCCGCGGAAACAATTCCCCGGGCGCCGGCCAGCACCAGCACGCGTTTGCCCTCGGACGCCAGGGCCTCAATACGGCTCCGGAGATCCGGCGGACAGCTGTCCCCCAGAACATATTCCGGGGCGCCGAGGATCAGCGCCCGGCCGTCCTCAAAGGTGGCGGCGGATTTTTTCCGGGCGGAGGAGAAGGGAACCACGGCCCTGGGCTTTTCCGTTCCCGGCGTGAGCCGGGCGCGGAGTGCGTTCAGGGTGGGGCTTTGCTCGTCAAAGGCGCCCAGGAAGCGGCTTATGGCTTTTTCGGCTTCTTCATCCGTACGGCCTATTCCTTCGGTCAGCACCAGTTCCATTTCCCCGGTGGTGATGGTGCCGGTTTTGTCAAGGCACAGGACATCGGCACGGGCGAGGGTTTCAATGCCGGCCAGTTCCTGAACCAGCGTTTTACGGTGCCCGAGCCGGATGACACCGACCGCCATGGCGATGCTGGTCAGAAGGATCAGGCCTTCCGGAATCATGCCGATCATGGCGGCGACGGAATCCGGAACCGCCGTTTTGGCCAGGGCAACAAAGGGAAGGGGATCCTTTGAAAACCACTGGTTGATGATAACCGATTTCAGAAAGAGCAGAACTCCCAGCGGAACCAGAAGCATGGTATCGAACTTGATGAGCCGGTTCAGTTCCTCCATCAGGCGGGAACCGGGCCGGGCTGTTTTTTTGGCCTCCCGGTTCAGCCGGCCGATATAGCTCTCATTGGCGACATACACCAGCTGGGCGGTCATTTTGCCTTCCACCACGTAGCTGCCGGAGTACAGCCAGCTGTTGGTCTGCTTCGGAACCGGATCGCTTTCACCGGTCAGCAGGGATTCCATGGCGGCGCCGGCGCCGTCCACAATGACCGCATCCGCAACGATCTGGTCCCCTGCCCGGAAGACGCACAGATCCCCCTGCACGGTTTTTTCCGGCTTCAGGATGACTTCCCGGCCGCCGCGGAGAACATGCACATCCGGCGCGTTGAGAAGCTGCAGCTCCCGGATGGTTTTCTGCGCCCGGTACTCCTGCACCGTTCCGATCAGGATGTTGGCGATGATGATGACGATGAAAAGCATATTGCGGTAGCTGCCCACCAGCAGCAGGCAGGCCGCCAACGCAAAATTCAGGAAATTGAAGAAGGTAAAAATATTGTCAAACAGGATTTTTTTGACCGGTTTTCCCTGGTCGTCATCGATGATGTTTCCCTGTCCGGCCTGGCGGCGCGCTTCCGCCTCGTCGTCCGTAAGCCCCTGGGAATCCGTATAGACGAAATCCTCCGGCCATGCGTCGGGTAGTTTCAATTCGTTTTCCATGCCAGAACCTCCTGATTCATTCGAGCCATTTCCATACTATGCCAGGAAGGCCGGACTGTCAAGAAAACGAGAAATCCGCGGGGCAAAAAACGGGCGGACCCGGGCTGAAAATGACAGAGCCCGTTGTAATCCGGCGGAAAGCGTGCTATGCTGAAGCAAAAAGAAAAATCAAGGGGATTAATCGGACATGCCTGAACAGAACGAAGGAGCAAAACGTTCCGGAAAACAGACAGCCGGACTGGTGAAGCGCTTTATTCATTACTACAAACCGCATAAGAAACTGTTTTTTATGGACATGGGGGCCTCGGTGGCGGTATCGCTGATTGGAATTGTGTACCCGATGATCACCCGGACGATGCTGAATACCCTGATTCCCGACCGGAACTACCGGATGATCGTTATCCTGGGCGTGACGCTGCTGGCGCTGTATTTTGCCAAGATGCTGCTGAATTATTTCATTCAGTACGAAGGGCATATGATGGGGGTTTACATGCAGGCGCAGATGCGCACGGATATGTTTGACCACCTGGAAAAACTGCCCTACAGTTTTTACGATCATCACGAGACCGGGAAGATCATGAGCCGGATGACCAATGATCTTTTTGACATCAGCGAGCTGGCCCACCACGGCCCGGAAAACCTGATCATTTCCGTGCTGAGCATTGTGATTTCCTTTGCCTATCTGATGTCCATCAACGTCTGGCTGACCCTGATTGTTTTTGCCTGCGTTCCTTTTCTGATTGTGATTTCCTATTCCCTGCGGAAGAAAATGCGCAAGGCTTTCCGGGATACCCGCAGCGCCATGGCGGAAATCAACGCCAGCCTGGAAAACAGTATCAGCGGAATCCGCGTAACGAAGGCATTCACCAACTCCGACAAAGAAAAGGAAAAGTTTGAGGAAGGAAACCGGAAATTCAAAATCGCCCGGAAGGATTCCTACAGTGCTATGGGACGTTTCCACAGCGGGAACACCTTTGTGACGGATGTATTCAACGTGGTGGTGCTGATTGCCGGGGGACTGTTCCTGTACAACGGACAGATTCAGTTCGGGGATTACTCCGCGTTCATTGTTTCCATCAACATGTTTATCGGCCCGGTGATGACTCTGATCAATTTCATGGAACAGTTTGAAAACGGCGTGACCGGCTTTGAACGCTTCTGCGAAATTATGGATGCGGAACCGGAACAGGATACGAAGGACGCCGCGGATGCCGGAAAACTGAGCGGCCATATTGAATTCCGCGACGTCAGCTATGCCTATGACGAGGATAAACGGGTGCTGCGGCATGTAAACCTGGATATTGCCCAGGGACGCAAGTTTGCGCTGGTAGGGCCCTCCGGCGGCGGAAAGACCACCATCTGCCACCTGATTCCCCATTTTTACGATGTGGTCAGCGGCCAGATCCTGCTGGACGGAAAAGAAATCCACAATCTGACGCTGGAAAGCCTGCGCAGGAACATCGGGATTGTTCAGCAGGATATTTACCTGTTCAACGATACCATGCGGGAGAACATCCGGTACGGAAAGCCGGACGCCACAGAGGAGGAAATCGTTGCGGCGGCGAAGCGCGCCAATATTCACGATTATATTATGTCCCTGCCCTCCGGATATGATACCAACATCGGGGAACGGGGCGTCCGGCTCAGCGGCGGGCAGAAGCAGCGGCTCAGCATTGCCCGGGTTTTCCTGAAAAATCCGCCGATTCTGATTCTGGACGAGGCAACCAGCGCCCTGGACAACACCACGGAAATCCTGATTCAGAACGCGCTGGATGAACTTTGTGTCGGAAGAACCACCCTGGTGGTGGCCCACCGGCTGAGCACCATCAAAAACGCGGATGAGATTGCGGTGGTGGACGACGGGCAGATCATTGAGCAGGGAAATCATGAGGAACTGATGGCAAAAGGCGGCGTATACAGCCATCTTTACCAGCTGCAGTTCAGGGACCAGGAGGAATAATACGGAGAATCGGTCAGGAATCGAAAAAAAACACTTGCTTTTTCATTTCCGCTGTGGTAATATACGTTCGTTGTCGCGAGACAACGTGCTGATATAGCTCAGTCGGTAGAGCGCATCCTTGGTAAGGATGAGGTCGCCAGTTCGAATCTGGCTATCAGCTCCACCGCCTGGAGCACGTTGTATCAATGGGTTCCGGGTTTTTTTGTGCCGTAAAAACAGACCTTGCTCAGGTCGTCATTTTTGAAAAGGTAAGACAAAAGGTAAGACATTGGGTAAATTGCACCTCCATTTGACACTGTATCTGGACCATGATATCATAATTCTTGATCTTAGTCATCTGTCACCCAGATAGATCCTCTGTCATTTTCCTTCCCTTTGACAGAGGATCTGTCTTTTTCTGTGTTTACAGGCATGAAAAACAGCTTCCAGGCTTCCGGATGAGTATTTACCCGTCCGAAGGCCCGGAAGCGCTCAGAGACACTCTACAATACTGTATTTTTCAGAAATGCGACATGCCCGGAGACATCCCGCTATTCTTTTATCTCAGATCACGCCGTGTGTTATCCTCTTCATACTCTTCCAGTGTGCTGATGATTTGATCTTTCAGATCATATGCAATAGCTTCCATCAGATCGCCGGCATCCATGCCCTTTGCATCGATCGAAGGAATTGTCACTGTGACATTGTATGTCCTGTTGCCTTCACCCTCCGCTGATGCACCGGATCTTCCGGATACCGGCAGAGCTTCCACCGGTTCCGCATTGCTGAGTACATCCTGTGTCCTTTGTGCATCCAGGACCTTTTCTCCACCTTTGAACATGATCAGCTCAGGTCCCTCTTCACCTACCAGACGGACACCGGATTCAGCGCTGGTTGTGCCGGATGCGTAACCTTTGGGGAAAAGCAATGAAGGATTAAACTTCAGGCCAGCCGCCGCAGCTTCAGCCACTTTTTTATAAGCTGTTCTTGCCGGTCCGACATAGGAATCTGCCGCAGACACAAAGGCTTCAAGCGCTGATTTGGCGTTTGCTGCCGCTTCCGTGGAGAAGTCCATTGCCTGAGCTGTAGCCGCCAGCTCATCCTGTAGTGCTGCCATTGTCTCAGAATACGCAGTCTGTACCTCAGCCATATCAGCTGCATATTGTTCCTTTGCTTCCTGAGCTGCAGCGTAGGCCTGGACAATCTCTCCAACCTGTTCAGGCGTAGCGGAAGCCAGGTTAGCAAGTATCTGCGCTGATTCAGCTGATCCATCTGCCAGCTGAGACATGAAGGACTGACTGACAACCTTGTCAACGCTGGAGTCGGCTTTCTGTACTGCTGCCGCAGCTGCTGCATAGTTGTCAGCATAATCATTCATGTACTGAGTCTGTGACTCAAGGCCAGCCTTATAGCTGTTCAGATCCTTTTTCAGGTTCTTACTTGGATTGATCTTGTTCACTTTCTCAAACAGATCAAATTGACCATCCATTGACTCATAAGCTGCCTTGTAAGCGTCCTCATACGCTGTTTTCAGATCTTCAATCTGTCTCAACGTGGTTTCTATGGCTTCGGCCTGTCTGATTGTGGTTTCGCTGACTTCCTGGCCACTGTCTGACAACTCATTATTGGCCGCTGCCGCCGCTTCCGCTGCTTCAGTCTGAGCCTGGAGCATACCGTTTACATAATCGATCACTCCGGCAACAAGCTCTTCAGCGTTCTCTTCATTCTTCCAGGCTTCAGTTAACCGCCGTTCTACTTCTTCAATCGGTACCGCACCGGAAAGAACACTGTCCGCAATCTGATCCAGGAAAGCGCTCTGGGTTCCTTTGGCATCATCCAGAGATTTTTTATATTTCACAACGGATCCATTCAGATCTTCCATCACCATCAACCAATGATCTTCATTGGTACCCAGATAAGAGAATGAATCCACCCAGGAAACAACGTCAGCGCCGTACTGATTCAGATCTTCAGAGAAGCCTTGAAAGATGTTCCGTAGAGCTTCCATCTGATCAATAGTGGTCTGATACTCAGCATCGGCAGGATCAAACCCCTCAGCGGATTTCATCTGATCCAGTGTCCGCAACAGATCCTGATACTGCTTATTGACTTCTACAGCGCCTTTCCCAGCAAATTCCTGTGTAGTGTTCACCATTGCCAGAGACTCATTATAACCTGTCTCTGCTTCCGTAGCGCTTACAATGGCCTGAGCATATTTCCTGGCCTGATCATTCAGATTGCCGTACAGCTGCTGCCGCTTTAGTGCGTTGTCTGCTTCAGCCGCAGCTGCCGCTTGTTCATACAGTGCTTCGGCTTCTTCCTCACTGCCGGCCACAACTCCACCTGTTGCAGCTGCAAGCTGTTCTTTTGTGGCTGCAAGAGCATCTTCTTTGTCTTTCAGTTCCTGAGCTGCCGCAGACGTGGCTTCATACTGAGAGACAAGATCACTGTGTGTGTTTTCCAGCGTCCGGACAACCTCTTCCTGAGCTGCTATCTGATCATTTACGCCGGCAAGCTCTTCTTCCAGGCCTTCACGCTTTTTCTTATCCCAGCTCTTTGTGGCATCTATGGCTTCCTGGAGGGATGCAGCTGTGGCTTTCAGACCACCCAGCTGTGATTGCGCTTCATCAATGCTCTTCTGTGTCGCAATAACCTGAGCACCTATATCAGTCAGTTTCTGAGAGACGTTTTCATATCCCTCTTCTTTCAGGTTTACAACAATATTGGCTGTTTTACTGCTGAGAGGAAGCTCTGCAGCCTTCTTCATATCCTCATAGGATTCAAAGCCGGTAAGCTTCAGGTTTTGCGTCAAAGTAGCTTCATCACTGACAATCTGTTCTGCCAGCTCTTTCAACCGTGCCATATCCTGATCAGAAATATCATCAGCACCGATCAAAGAAAGCTGCTGCTTCAATTCATAATCTCCGGATTCCGCATTTGTGGCCAGATCAGTAATGGCATCCAGGTTTTCCTGTGTGACATCATCAGCGCCGGCAATAAGAAGTATTTGCTTCAATTCGCCGGTTTTGCTGTCAATCCGTTCCTTCAGCTCATCGATCAGCTCCAGGTTATTCTCTGTAACACCACTGTTTTCAATCGTGGCTTTCAGTTTGATATCCTCCGGATCCAGATCACCTATGGCCTTTATTTCCTTGGACAACTGTTTATACTGATCTACCAGATCAATAACCCTCTGGTTTTCCTCAATGGAATCAGACAGGCTTTCATACTCTTCCTGGAGTTCCTGGAAGGAAGCGCCTGTATCCTGGCCAGCTCTTCCCAGCAACCCCAGAGTTGTAACCAAAGCGCCCAGGCCTCCGGCAATGGCCAGGATAGCGCCAAAGTGACCAGAAACAGCTGTGCCGAAGATCTTTGACGCCACAGCCGCCAATTTGACCTTAGCTTCATATGCTGCCACCGCAGCTGTGGCAACTCCCAGCGCTCCGGCAGTCACCGCCAGGCCCCGTATAAACTCCGGATTTGCGGAAATAAAATCAGCGATCGGCTGTACAATTCCCGTCAATACTCCGGCTGCATCGCTGACAGCCGGATTGAGTGCATCACCTACAGCAATACTGACATTGTTTGCCGCATTCTGGAGCATCGTAAGCTTAGAGCCAGTCGTGTTATACATAATCCCGGCTTTTTCTGTCAGCGCTGTATTGGACGCCCATGCAGCATTGGCCTGACTGATTGTATTGGCCAGCAGATCACCGGCAGACGCAAGACCTAAAACCGCTTTCACCTGGCGAACGTTTGTGATACCCAGATCATCCAGAACAGAGATAGCAGATTTTCCGTTACGCTCTGTATCATTCAATCCCTGAATAAAGGCGTTCATTGCTGAGACAGGATCACCCTGCCAGGCAGAAGCGAAACGTGCAGCACTCATATTGGCTACAGATGCAAACTGATCCAGATTGTCACCGGATTCAACAGCCTTGTACATGGATGTTATCAGCTGACTCATGGCTGTACTACCTGCCTGAGACTCAATACCCAGGGATCCAACTGCCGCAGCAATGGCTAGGATATCAGTTTCACTCATGCCGGCAATGTTCGCAGCTGCCGCCATTCCCTGGGACATTTCTACAACCTTACTAGCCGTTGTTGCTGTGGAGTCACCTAGCGCAGCAACCGTGGCACCCAGCCTGTCATACTCTGTTGTTCCGGTTATATTCGCAAACTGAGCCAGAAGTGTTGCGGCACTATCAGCTGACAGATCTGTTGTTGTTGCCAACTGAGCCATAACCTCTGTAAATCCTTCCACCTCATCCTGAGCAATACCAAGCTGACCGGCTGTGGACGCAATACCGGCAAGCTCAGAAGCTGTTATAGGAATCCTTGTTGATAGTTCCTGGAAGTTATCACCCAGACGGCGAATAAAGGCATCATCACCGCCCACCGTGCGCTTGACACTGGCCATTGCCGTTTCAAACTGAGAAGCAGTTTCAGAACAGGATTTCAGACCGCTATAAAGTGTTTCAAGCGCCTTCTGTGCACCGATGGCAACCAGGATGGATGAAAGACCTTGCATTGTACTGCTGAGAGATTGTGCGCTTCCTGCTTGTTCCTGCTGAGCATTCTTTACCGCTGTCAGCTTTTCCTTCAGCATTCCCTGAGCTGTCGACAGGTTATCTGTGTTCACGCCGGCTTTCTGAAGAGCCTGGCCCATCTCTCCCAGCTTCTTTTCTTGCTGATCCAATGTCTTTTCAGATTTCTTCAGCTGTTCATCCTTGGCATTGATGGCTATGGCTAGTTCCTTTTCTTCTTTGGACGTGGCCGGAATCGCTGACTTCAATGTTTCCAGCTCATACCGGTAACGTGCAATCCGTTCCTTTGTCTTTTCAATAGCAGACTGCTGTTTCTGGTAAGCTCCAATATCAGACTGTGTTTTGTTTAGCTGGTTTATGGTTCCCTGGAGCCTGGCTACCTCTGCCGATCCAGCAGAGAAAGCGGCCTGGAATCCACTTTCAGTTTTCGCATTCAGAGAAAATAACATCTGGTATTCCTTGAATCCTGCCATATAGCATTCCTCCCCTCAGAATCCACCGCCCAGGATGCGTGATATCTCATGTTCAATCCTGGAGTCGAAAGTCTCAATCATTTTATTTGTCGTTTTCTCGCTGACTTCATTGTCCTGCATCATGTGCCCTGTGGAAGGACCGTATTTCTGCTCAACAGGAAAGCGCTTCAGCCCTATCCTCTCAAAAATACCTTTTGAGTAAATTTCAGCAAGGAATGCGGATCTGAGATTGCCACCTCCCATTTTAGGACTGACCTGCACACCGTGCGGACCGGCTGCCGTGCCTTTAAACTCAATTAACGGAATTACAGCACCGGCAAACAATACTTCAATCTTAGCAACACCCTCATGACCGCCTTCCATCTTGAATGAAATGCGGCACTGCCCTCTGAATGTGCCCTGAGTAATGTTATACGTTTCAGAAGCATACTTTGCCGCTTCATGTTCACCGGCTTTTGCTGCCCGTTTCATTGCAGCTCCGATGGCATGAAAGGCCCCGGATCCATTCTTTATCCCTTTGAGAATAGCATTTATTCTATCAAGCTTTTCCTGGCTGATATCAGCAACTTCTACCTTCGGCATCGTCTGCACCTCCTATTGTTGTTCTTGCTGTTCCATCAGCAGATCATGATAAAAGTCTTTTCCAAAGTCCGAATCAGGATCAATGAAAAGATATCGTGGATTCAGTCTGCACGGATCCACCTTTACCGCCGGCATTTGGAGTCTGTTGCTCCGATCCAGCACCTTTTCAAAGTCCCGGTTTTCGTCAATCACTGTTTTCACCTCCAATGGCTCTAATATCTATATCTACTCGCATTTTTCGAACTTTTTACACCCGATTAAGGTGCAATGTTCGGAAAATGCGTAGCGAAATGACTATTTTTTTGCAAAAAAACTGTTCACGATTTGGGGTCGAAGAGGGCGCTTTTCTTTTCCAGATCGTTCACAGTACCTTTTTTTCCGAACGTTCCGACAACATCCCCCTGATATTGTGCGTTATTTCAAGCACCGTATCAGATAACCAACATCATCATCGTTGTTCCGTCCTGCTGAGAGACGGTCAACAGTCTTATCGACAGCATCAATAATCTCAGAGAGTTTGCGCTTATCCTTCCGGAAGTATTTGGCAAGCAATCCTCTGATACCGCCTTTTCCTTCACAGGATGAATAATCAAATCCGCAGTCATTCATGTGCCGAACTACCTCATCTATCCATTGCTGGACATTATCTTTGGGTGTTTCATCAAGATCATCTTCATCCGTCAATCGGTCACGATTGACGTTCCTTGTGTTATCCTTGTAAATCTTACTGTTACAGTTACTGTTACTGATACTGTTACTGTTATAAGCGGATCCTTCACAATCCTTATCAATTGTTAACGATTGTTGACCATTGTTATCAATCGTTCCATTTCTACCCATCCTGTTCTGCCGGTACTTTTCTTTTTTCTCAGCTAATTTCTGTTGATCTCTCCTGATCTTGGTAGCCATGAGACGGAAAGTCATGAATACCTTGTCATTGTTTCCATGGTATTCTTCACCGGTTTTTCCGTAAGCAATCAGAGCATCAAAAAGATCCCCCTTTTCTGCCTGGGATAATGCCGGAAACATTGCGTCAGCATCATCAAAATAGATCATCATACCTACCGCCTCCGTACTCTTCTCATTCAAATTCATACTTCTCATTCCTTCCCTGTAAGCTTACAGTAACGTTTCAGTAACGTTACAGTAACACTCTTATTCATCCGGATGCTCTATCTGCCAGCGCTTCAGATACCGGTACAACTTTCCCTTCTCTGAATGATCTGTGAACTTTCCGGTTCCGTCATCGATCCTGTCAGCTACTTCATCCCAGCTGAGATTTTCCAGAAAGCGCAATCGACAGATCACCTGGATATCCGGAGGAGCTGCATTGATCCATTCGATGATCTCAGCTTCTTCTTTCTCCAGCTGCCGGAGAAGCGCTTCTATGTTCTCTTCAGTGTCCACAATCTCCGGAACAGTGTTTCCGATCTTGTCATTTGCCCCTGGTGCTTTCGGCATTCCTGTCAGTGATGCAGACCTTGGTGCAAGGGAATCTCTCAGTGATTCCACCTTGTAACGTTCCATCTCGATCAGGTGATGAAGATAGTGTAGCTGCTTCAGCTTTTCCAACGTCATCTTGTGCTTAGTCTCCTTTAGAAAGATGGCCGGCACTCTTGCCGTAAGTGCCGGCCATTGGCTTCGGCTGTATGTATGCCTATGACTTCATACACATAACCTTTGCCAAAGATAGGAAGTAAAGGTTCCCTATGACATTCACTCTCACATGAACATGCAACAATGCTCAGTAGGAGAGCGTGCCGTTGGCCTGAATGTAAGCATTTGTTATCTCTCCGATGAATAATAAATCTGATCAGAGTAAGTTGTTCTCTTTCCAGTCCTAAAAGTTTTCATTGGCGGTAGCTGTGCATTCGGGAATACTTTCCGCTTTGCCGCAAGCCAGGCTTCTTCAATCGGCTTGTTGTAAGCATCGACTTCATCATCAGTCCAGTATTTTGTGCGTTGTGGCTTACCCCATTCGTGGAATGTTTCAGAGTATCCGTAGTAACGCCGCTCTAATGGATGATCCCGATCCCAGATCTGTTCAGGAGTAAGCAACACACCTCTCTCATCCCTTGGCCGCAGATCAAGAGGTTCTCCAAGCATTATTACTTCAGGTTCCGGTTTCATTTTTTCTTCTGCTTCCTTCAGGATCGCGGCCAGCTCAGCCTGTTCCTTAGGTGTCATCTGTTTTATCTGCTGCAGCAGATCATTCATTTTCTTTTCCCTCCCTTACTTCCGGACGCCGGCTTCCTTCAGCTTCAGGCGCCACTGTTCAAAGTCATCTCCAAAGTCCTGCAGAAGATTCTCCAGCACCTTGTTCAGTGCAATCATGATCGTGCTAAAGAATGCCTGATACTCGTCTTCCGAAGGGAAAGCATTATTTTTCAGGAAAGCCTCCATATGATCCCGAATCCCAGCCAGCGTGACAATATCGTCATCGGCCTTATCAAACAGATTGTCAGCCTCCTGCAGAGCATTGTAAACACTGGCGTATTCCTTCAGCAGATCAGCAGAATCTTTCGTATTCTTGGTTCCATCATCAATGATTTTCTTAAGAACACTCTGCTCTTCCGCTGACATGTTTTCCAGCAGCACTTTAGGAATATCGTTTATAATACGAGTGCAATCTGCCGGTTTATTAAGTGCAAAATACGGGGATCTGAGCTGATCCATTATGTTTTCAAGACTGTTCCTGAAGGTGATCTCATCCCCATCTTCATCCAGAATAGTGAAGGACAGGTGACTGTTGATCAAATGCATCCGGAGTCTGTATCCGTATTTGTTCAACGATTTACTCAGAGCTATGATAATCTCATATGTTCCAAATGGCTTGTCATTCTCAATGGCATCACTTTGGGCCTTCATGCATTCTTCAAAGACTTTTTCTCCGATCGTCTTCATATCTGTTTCCCTCTTTCTGCCGGTTTACCGGCCTTCTCTGATGCTCCTGGCCATTTCACGCCCGGCCTGAATCCGTTCATCCCGGCTCAGCTGATCAGCCTTGTTCATGGATTCATACTTTTCAGGATCTTTCTTTGCATCTCCAGACATATATACCGCACACCAATAAATGGTTTTCAGATCACCGGAAGCAACTACCTTGTTCGCCTGGTTCCGGATCTCATACTTGTCGTTATCGGCTTCGGTAAGACGGAATCCCAGACCGGCCAGCATTCCCGCAGTCTTTTTGACAGTGGCTTCTTTATCCATCAATTTCACCTCCCTTCTTTTTCTGGCGTGCTGCCTGGAGTCTGGCGGCCGTTGCTGCTTTTCGCTCATCAGTCATGATGACTTTTCTTGGCTTCCGGATATTGATCCAAGAAGAAGGCACCTGGACAAATATGCCGATATCATCTTCCTTTTCGATCCTGACACAATCCGGATTAGAGCCGGCCAGCTTCCGCAGCCTGTTCATCACCGCTGGAATGCAGCTGTAAACCTCTGCAAAATCCTGTATCTGTTTGGGATACATGCAGATTGTGGTTTCCTGTTCATCCAACGACACACTTACCTTAGACATAGCGTTTTTACCTCTCAGCTTATTGCTGTACAATAAGTTTCTGACCCTCTGCCCCTGCGGACGTGTTTTCCATCATCCGAAGATGTTGACGCCGCTTACGCGCTGTTTTACAGCGTCAGACAATGGCCTTCAGCGTCTTTTCGTTCATCAGCTCCATCAGCTGTGGAACATTCACAAGGCACCTGTTCCCGGACATGATGCAAGGAAGCTTACCATCTCGCTTAAGCTGCCTGATGTATCGCTCAGATAAGCCAGTCCTTGCTGGACAATCTCTGATTGTCACAAAGGGACGATCATCAATCGGCCTGACATTCTGCTTCTTCTCTGTCCGTTTCATATTGTTTTCCTCCTTTCGCATTTCTTTTTAAATCGTTGACATTATACCACACAGAATGGTATAATTTTGACATAAGAAATATTTATCCGCTGGAGGTTTGAGAAATGACAGATACCATCTTGAATGGTATATCGGACAGATTGCAGGATGCTCGTAAAGCAGCAAAGATGAGTCAGAGCACACTGGGCAATGCAGTTGAACTGAATCAACGGACAATTAGCTCGTACGAAAATGGTACCGCTTTACCGACTTTAGAAAAGCTTTACGAGATTGCGGACGTCTTGAAAACTGATCCTGTTTTATTGCTTACTGGATTTCATGAAGAAAATTACACGCTATCAAAGGATCTCGGCTTGTCTGATGAATCCATTTTAACGCTGAAGAAATGGAAGCAGATTACAGATAAAGACAAGCCATATATCGCAGGAAACGATGTAGCTGAAGCTGTAGATCTTTTACTTCAGAATATCCCGTTATTATTTCAAATCAGAAAGTACTTAACCGAAGGATTCCACAGTTTATTGGTATTCAATGACGAATTCCCTGATGCTCCGCTGGTAGGTAGAACCAGATCCATTCATGCAGATGAAGTCAGAACAATTAATCTTCAGGATTTTGAAGCATTACACAGGTTGAAATTGCTGGATAGTTTATCTGAGTACAGAAAGAAGATTTTGGAAGCAAGGCTAAGCAAACGCATGGAAGAGTTTAAAAAAGAGTCAAAGCGTGA
The DNA here is from genome assembly GCA_017526525.1 of Clostridia bacterium. Taxonomy (GTDB): domain Bacteria; phylum Bacillota; class Clostridia; order Christensenellales; family Aristaeellaceae; genus Aristaeella. The sequence goes on from JAFXRG010000002.1 coordinate 30,012, forward strand.
AGAAGGGAAGGAATAAGCATGGCATCGATCTCAGATGAAAAGCTCACAGCAGATGGACGCAGATACTATGAAGTCAGAGTATCCAGAGGAAGAGGAAAGACGCAGATCAAGCGCCGCTTCTATCCAGAAGATGGATGGAGCAGAAGAACTATTGAGCGTGAGATAAATAAATTCGCTGCAGATCTGGAAAACCAGATCCAGGAAGGCACCATTATCAGCCGTGCGGAGAAGAAGGAACAGATCGCAGCAGAGGAAGCGGAAAAGGCCAAACTGAAAACCGTTCGTCAATATGCGGAAGGTGTATATCTGGCTGCTAAGAAGGTGGAGACTTCAATCAACACAGATTCGAACTACAGAACTAATCTGGAGCTTCATGTCTATCCGGTCATCGGAGATATGCTCCTGGTGGATGTGACCCCAGCCATGCTCACAAAGCTGCTGCTGGATCACCTGGCCACCCATGCACATGCTTCCACAATAAAGGTGTACAACATTCTCAACGGCCTTTTTGATATGGCTTTCATGGATTACTCCGTTCCGGTTAATCCCATGGCCAGAGTCAGACGCCCGAAGCCTAAGAAGGAAGAGGAAGGAAAGGACGAATCAGAAAAGGCCCTGACTGCTGAAGGCCTGAACCATGTACTCAAATCCATGAAGGCTGAACCTCTCAAATGGCAAGCGCTGATCCTGCTGACAGCTGACACAGGAGCCAGGCGCGGTGAAATCTGCGGTCTGGAATGGAATGATATCAATTGGGAAGAGTGTACAGTGACTTTCTCCCGGAACTATCAGTATAATCCCAAAGTTGGGACATACTTCACCTCTCCCAAAAACGGGAAGGCCAGGACTGTTGACATTGGAGAGGATACGCTATCGCTTCTCCGGAGATGGAAGGAAGCCCAAAGGGAAGTATGCATCTGTAAATATATATTCAATCCGGAGAAGAGCAATCAGTGCAAGTATAAAGCTGACGCTCACTGTCATCGGAAAAATGATCCGAATAAAAAGAAGATGATCCCGATTGAAAAGAATCCGATGCATCCGGATTCTCCAACCAGGTATTTCAAGAAATTTGCAGACAGGTACAATGTCCCTGGCTTTCATCCGCATTTGCTCCGGCATACCTCTGCTTCTGTTGCCATCACCAATGGAGCAGACGTCACCTCTGTTAGTGCTCGCCTCGGTCATTCAGATCCGGCTGTTACTCTCAGGATGTACTCTCACGCCAACCAGGAATCTATCAGGAAGGCTGGTCAGATCGTCCGTGATGCTCTGAAGGCTGCAAAGTGAATCCGGAAGGTAAGACATGATTTCAAAAACACTGATTTCATCGAATGTCAGACCTTCCAAAAAGGTAAGACATAAGGTAAGACATGGAAGAAAAAAGCATTGATTTCACGTTATAACACGATAAACTCAAAAACGCCTACAAGTCCTTATCTATCAGGGTTTGTAGGCGTTTCAATATGCTACGATAAAACACGAAAAAAGCCGCCAGAATGAATTGGTAAGGATGAGGTCGCCAGTTCGAATCTGGCTATCAGCTCCACGAGCTCCCAGGGACGTTGTATCAATGGCTCCGGGGGTTTTTTGTTATTCATCTTCCTGCGTTATCCGAAAGGAGGATCCATAGGGTTCAGGCTTTACCGATACGCAGTTTTTTTGATATAATTACAAGACCCGCAGACTGAAAAAGGAGAACAGAAAATGAAAAGAATTCTGGCAATGCTGCTGATCTGTGTCCTGACCCTGACGGCTTTTTCCGCTTTTGCGGAGGAGACGGTGCCCGGAAACCAGTATGATCTTTCCCAGGCGTCCCAGCCGGAGAGAAAGAAAATCACTCGCTTCATTCTCGAACCCTTCGCGGAGGGCGTTACAGATGAAGACAGCGCAATCGAAGCAATCGATTCTGTGGCAGAAGAGCTGGGGATAGACGATTCCATCCAGCTGCTGCTGAACACCACCTACAGCACGGAAGACCTGACCTTTTACGTATTCCTTCAGACTGCAGGGAATATCATCGTTGAAAGCGGGTCCGTGAAACTGGCGGTGGATAACAACGGAACAGCGGTCTTCGCGGCCAGCGACCTGGTTGCCGGGCTGAATCCCGATCAGTTTCAGGAAAGAGAACTGACGGAAGAAGAGGCAGAGAGCATTGTGGAGAAAGCTGTGGCGCAGGACGGCGCCAGGGTTTACAGGGGTATGAGCCATGAAGCGATTCTCGAAGTCGGGGATGAACAGCAGGTGGTATGGGTGGTTTATACGAACAATCCCTTTAAGGATCTGGACGTGGCCTATCACGCGTGCTATGTAAGCCAGGAAGGGGAATTCCTCGGCGGGGTGCCGGTCTTGGCTCCCTATTCCTCCGATGAGGAAAACGCCTCATCCACCGCCCTTGTTTTCCAGGACATGGAACCGGATGTCTGGAGCGGGGAAGTGACCCTGTTTGACGGTTCCGTCCGGAGCCTTGTTGTGCCGGTTGTGAAGGATAGCGACGGAATCCGGTACCTGGCGGACCTGGACCGGAAAATCCTTTGCGTGGATTATTCCGACTGGACCTACAATGACGAACTGAATATCCGGAATGACCGGGACGGAAAGTTTGATGACGGAGAACTGCTGATCTATGAAAGCATGATCCGTGTATGGGATTTTTACAATGAGGTCGGCTGGGAAGGCGCGGACGGCAAGGGAACGCCGATCCTGTTACAGATGGACATGAAGGATGAAGAGGGAAACCCCATTGTCAATGCTTACTATAACGGAAAAACCCGCGGATACCAGACCTTCAGCTTTAACCGGGTTGAACGGGACGGCGAAACACTGGATATCATAGGGCATGAGTTTACCCACTGCGTGACGTCGGAAATGACGATCAACATGCCCTACCTGAATGACAGCGGGGCGATTAATGAAGCAATCAGCGATATCATGGGAAACCTGATGGAGGAAATGCTGGATGCTTCGGATGATCCGGACTGGCTGCTGGGTGAAGCGGCAAAAAATCCGGACCAGATTCTTCGCTGCATGAGTGATCCCCATCTGTATAACCAGCCGGAGTTTGTATGGGATATAAACTACATGCCGAATGTGAAAAACGGAACGGAAGAGAATGATTATGGCGGAGTGCACAGTAATTCCTCCCTGCTCAATCTGATTGCCTGGCGGCTGCATGAGGCGGGAATGGAACCGGAGAATGAGTTTTACTTCATGATGAACGTCATTCTGACCATGAACAGTTCCATCGAATATGCGGATCTGGTAGATTTGCTGCCCTGGTGCCTTAAGCAGGTGAAAATGGACGAATACGCCGAAGTGCTGGAAGCAGCGATTGAAGAAACCGGTATCGCCAGTATCGTTCCGGAATATTACGTACCGGGACATGCACTGGTGAACCTTGCCGTTCCGGGAGAAATGCCGTTCCTCAGCAGTGAACTGAATCTGTCTTTTCTTTACCTTGACGAGAATAGTGAGGTGCAGAGCCTCGTTGCCTTGCCGGACAGCCGGCTTGAAGAAATCATGATGCAGTTACCGGAAGGCAGGTACATTGTCGGCCTGGATGACCTGCAGAACGGACGCTCCTGGATGCTGACGGATGACGGGTGGACAGAGATCACCGGCATACCCTCGGATCAGTTGCCGGAATTCAGGTATTATCCTTTTGCGAGCGAGACATTCTACGAACTGCCGATGACCGGGCTGCTTCCCGCAGACTCCGGCGAAACGGCAGACTGATATTCCGGATCTTCCGTCCCCCCGGGCTTCGAACCCCGGGGGGACGGTCTGTTTATACGGCCGGAGCAGCGTGCCGGCCTGTTCCGGTCAGCGGCAACTGTCCGGATCCTGCGGAAGATGCTCCGTGAAATCATTTTTTTCAACGTCTACACCGACCGTTGAGGCATACAGGCCGAAACGGTTATAAGGATAAAGCTTCGCGCCGAATTCTCCGACGGTAAATTCCACATATCCGCCATTGCGGCGAATGCCGGCGCCCTTCTGCGTCACATGCATCGAAAATGCTTCCGCAGCGAGCTGTGCACCGGTTTTTCCGCCGAAGGCCGACAGGGGAAGATCCCAGTTCAGGACGGTTTGCTCTTCTTCGGGACCGTACAGATGAAGGTACAGTTTCCGGACCTGCCAGACGCCGTATTGCTCCGCGGAAGCCGGGGAAAAGGATGCGTCCGCTGCCAGATCATAGCAGAGCACGGACGCATCCGCCGCCATCTTATGCTGCGGATGACCGTATTCGCCGCTTTCCGCATGGGTTACCACAACGTCCGGCCGGTACTTCCGAAACAGGTCCGCCAGCCATTCCAGCACCTTTGGCTGTCCTCCGGCCATCAGATAGGCATCGGACAGCTGCTCTCCCTCCGGATAGCGATCGGAAAAGGGTCCGAATTCCGGATAATTCCGCAATCCCATGGCCCAAAGCCCGTTCAGGGCTTCACTCCGGCGGAAGCCGTTGCTGCAGGTGAGGTACACCACCTGCACTTTTTTTCTTTTTTCCGCAGCATATACCGGAACTGTGCCGCCGAAGAACAGGAGTTCATCATCCGGGTGAGCCGCCAGGAGCAGGAGATCCGCTTTTTCCGCCGGAGGGCTCCAGCGCTGAACCCAGCCGGGAATTTCTCCGGGGCCGAAGACGAAAATTTCGTTGAAGGCCAGGACGCTTTTGCCTTCCGCGGCGGAAAGAATCCGGAGGGTGTGCGCCCCGTTCAGTTTATAAAACACATGGGGATAACGGGGACAGTCTTCCCTGATGACCGTGACCCAGTTTTCTCCCTGCTGCTCCTGGATCACATAGGATTCCGGCATTTTATGAAAACACAGATAAAGCCCGTACACCGGGCGGTCAGAGGCAAGGGTGACCCAGGGGTTTTCCCGGAGGGTGCTTTCCCAGCGGGAGGCATACCGGCCGTCTGCCAGGGATGCAAGGGAAGCCCAGTTATCCGCGACCCGGAAGACACAGCCCGGGGTCAGATCTTCCGCCGGATCCGCCGAAGCCGGGGCAAACAGGAGGGAAAGGGACAGGAGAGACAGCAAAATCAAAAAGGCGGTTTTCAGTCGGTTCATACATTCCTCCCGGCCGGTCAGGCCCGGCAGGCATTTGTCGGTTTGCGGGGAACTGCCGCGGAATGCTCAGGGGATCAGTTCTTCCAGGCTGCGGATGATCCGGTCTTCTTCCCCGGTAGGTTTTACACAGGAGCCTTCCGGCAGAAACAGCACTGCCCGGACCCCGGCGTCCCGGGCACAGCCCACATCCAGCGCCCGGTCTCCCACATACGCAGTTTCCGCGGGATCCAGGCGGTACTTTTGCAGAAGGTACCTTACGCCTTCGCCGGAAGGCTTTGGCAGGAACCCGGATTCAAAGGTGACAATCTCCCTAAAAAAAGCCGTCAGGCCGAGACGGTCCAGCAGGGGACCGGTGGAGGCCCCGCGATGGGTATAAACAAAGTGAAGGGCCCCGGAACGTTGAAGCGCCGCAAGGGTTTCCCTTGCCCCGGGAATCAGTGTGATTTCATCCATCCGCCCGTGGCTGATTTCCCTGTAGCGCCGGTAAAGCCCGGAATAATCCATGCCGTTTTTTTCGGAAAAACTTCGCAGCCAGCCGGATACGGAGCCTTGCTTGACGGCCTGAAGGATTTCATTCCTGCAGCTTTCCGCGCCGCATTCCCGGGACAGGGCCGCCAGACTGGAAACGATGGAATCATAGGAATCCAGCAGCGTTCCGTCCAGGTCCCAGATATACGTTGTGATCATGCCCGCTCCGCCTTTCCCGCGATTTTTGCTTCCCGGACAGTATACCATTTCCAGCCTGCTGAATAAACTGTTTTCTGCGCCGGGAAACTCCGGCGGTTTGCCAACACAAAGCAGGAAGCATATAATAACAAAAAGGAGGCAGGAGCAACGCATGAATATTTTCAAAATTGCGAAGCTGGCGCTGGCGCCCTTCGGAGCCCGGATCATTACCGCCTGATCATTTCTGAGAATCGGAGGAAAAACAGAACAGGATGGGCCTTTCGGAAAAAACAAAAGCCTGGCTGAAAGACAACTGCAGGGTTTCCCTGCGGGGAAAAACGGCTCTGATTACGGGGGCCGACAGCGGTGTGGGCTTTCAGACCGCGGAGATCCTGCTGCAGCTGGATGCGTGCGTGGTTCTGGTATGCAGGAATATGGAAAAAGCAGCATCGGCACAGAAAAAACTGCAGCGGGATCATCCGGGGGCATCCGTTTCCGTGATGAAGCTGGACCTGGCGGATTTCCGGTCTGTTGAAGCGTTTTCGGACGAATTGCGGGCAAAAGGGACGGATGTGGATATCCTGGTGAACAACGCCGGGGTTTTTCACCAGCCGGGCAGGAAAACGGCGGACGGTTTCGAGCTTGTGATGGGAACGAACTATATCGGCACTTTTTACCTGACAGAACGGATCCTTCCTTATCTGCAATGCCTGCCGCATGAAGTGGTTGTTATCAATACCGTTTCAATTGTCTGCAGAATTGCGGGGATTCCCGATTTCCGGAAGTTTTACGACGGAGGAGACCTTGCCGTGTACGCGCGTTCGAAGCTGTGCCTGGCAATTTACACAAGAGAACTGGCACGAAGAACCCGGAAAACCCGGCTGCGGATTCTGATGAGCCATCCGGGGATCACCATGACCCCGCTGGGAATGAATGCGTACGGGAAGACGGTGTCGCGGCTGGCCGGAAGGTTCCGGGGCGTGTTCAATTCCCCTGAAAAATCTGCCCTGTCCGCCGCGTATATTCTTTCGCATGAGGTTCCGCCCGGAGCGCTGGTCGGGCCGGACCGCTTTTTCGGCGGATGGGGGTTTCCGCGGGAAAACAAAATTCCGCGCCGGGCGGACCGGAACGCGGAGGAACTGATTCGGTTTACCGAAAAGGAGATTGCCCGGGCCGGCGGGAAAATCCCGTAAATCTGCCGGCCTGCAGCAAAGAAGGCCGGCGCCCGGGGCGCCGGCCTTTGGAGGAATCCCGTGAAGAAGCGGGAGAATCAGTAAACTTCCGGAACGTACATGTAGTAACCTGCGGTGATGTCGTTCTTGTCCGTGATCGTGGGATTGATTTGCATCAGGTACGCGACCGTGGTCTTCTTTTTGCGGGCGATCTTGGTCAGGTTATCTCCGCGGACGATCTTGTATACTTCCAGTCCATCCACATGGGGCAGGGGACGACGGGAACCGCCTTTACCACCGGTGACTTCTTCCAGTTCGTTTACGTTCAGTTCATTGTTTTCCATGATATTAATCTCCTTTCGCTTTCGCGTTTTTTGTTTCTTATCCGTCAGGCTGTTTTCCGCCTGGCACCTTTATATACGTCCTGCCCCGGACGGGTGGCAGTTCCGGAAACAAAAAAAGTGAAAAATTATTTTTTGCCGAAAACGCCCATGATCTTGTTCAGGATTCCGCCGCCTTCCTTGGCGATATCGCCGGAGAGATCCCCCAGCTGGGAGGTGACGCCCTTGACGACTTCGGCAACCTGTCCCTTGTCGATATCAATGCCGAGCAGATCCTTGATTGCTTTGATGGGGTCTGCGGTGAATTTTGCAATCAGGTCCTTGTTTCCGGTGAGTTTGGCAACCAGGTCCGAGATGATTTTCTGAATGTCCATAGTACGAACCTCCATATGCGATTTTGATTGAAATGCGCCTCCGGCGCTTTTCTGAACCATATTATATGCATTTTGGGCCGAATACACAAGCAAAAACATTGAAAACACCGTTTTCCCCGGGAAACGGGCGGAAATTATTCTTCCCGTGGAGTAAGCCGGATTCCCTGGAGCGCCAGCAGGGTACGGAGCTGGTAGACGGCCAGGGAAGCGTTCAGGAAATCATAGCCGCCACCGGGCGTAACCGTGCAGCACCAGCTGCCGAGCATTTCCGCCGGTTTGCCGTTTCGCCGGCTGAAAGAAGCCATTGCATTGAAGAGAACCTGGGCCCAGCGGGAATGGTAACCGGAGGTCACCACCGTGAAGGTACGGATTCCGCGGTCTTCCAGGATCCGGAAGGTATTGACGGCGTTTTCCACGGTGGACTTTGCTTTTTCCTCCGTAACAATACGGGAACGATCAATACCGCAGGCGTTCTGCAGATAGAGGCTCATCAGACCGGCCTCGGTATGCTCCTCCGGATTGGAGGAACCGGTGGCACCGCCGGTGCAGACGACAAGGGCTTCCGGATACGCCCGGGCGGCCGCGGCCGCAGCCCGGCAGCGGAGCATCAGCTCAGGCTCCATTTCACCGTGCCTCAGCCGGAACCCCAGCACAACAAAAGCGTGGGCGGAAGGATCCGGAATTTCCAGCAGGGCGGGATCATCCGTTTCATAATAAAGGAGACGGTAGGCCGGGTTGAGGTAAACCTGCCGCCAGTGGCCGGCAATATCCTCCCAAAGGGGATCCGCCAGCTCCACCAGATCCGTTTCGATGCGCCAGAGGACGCCGTCCGCTTCCGGATATGCCCAGGCGTTATACAGATCGTTCAGGAAGGAATCCGGGGTTACGGGGGCAACCTCCGGCGCCGGCTCAGCGAAAGCCGGAAAACAGAAGGCCAGCAGGAGAAAAAATGAAAGGATTCTTTTCATCTTCATACCTCAAAGCAGAGCAGCTGTTTGAACAGGCTGATTCTATCATGAGAGGGAAGCAGGCCGCAAGAGGTTCTCCGCGGGTTGTTTTTGTCGATGGGATTTGATATAATTCGGTAAAACGAAACAGGACAGGTGATACCGATTGAACAGAATCAGACGGATAACGGCAACCGCGGCGGCAGCGCTTCTCGCGCTGTCCCTGACCGGCGCGGCCCGGGCGGAAATCAAGGCAGAAACCCGGGAAGAGCGCGGCCGGGTCATGCAGGTGGTCTGGAAGGATGAAAACGGCATTCCGGCGCCGGGCCCGGAGGGATACGCGGAAGTACGCTATGATTATGCTTACCAGCAGGTTACGGAGAGATACTACGACGGGGAAGGAAATCCCTTTGAGACGGCGGGAGGATATTACGGAAAAACGGTGATCCGGGACAGCCGCAATTTCATCACATCCGTGGAATACCTGGGCGTGAACGGGAAACTGACCATGACCCGGATGGGATACGCGATGATCAGCTATCCGTCCTATTTTACCTTCGGAGCGGAACGGGTTGTGGTTTTCTGCGGAACCAACCGGAGACCGGTGATGGTTCCGTCCCTGGGATACGCCCAGGTGGAAAATGAATACAAGGGAACCACGCTGACAGGCCGGACCTATAAGGATGAAAAGGGAAATCCGGTGGATATTCCCGCGGGGTATGCCATGATGAAAAAAAAGATGAGCAAAACCTCGAAGATCCTCCGGGTCTGGTATACCCACGCAGACGGAACCCCGGCGACGGGACCGGACGGATGGTACATGTGCGTTTATGAACGGGACAGCAAGGACCGGGTTACGGCCGTCCGCTACCTGGATGAGACAGAGCAGCCCACGGAAAAAGGCGGATGCGCCTGGGAAGAATATGTTTACAACCGGGACGGAACCGTCACCCTGACCCGGTTCGGGCTGCAGGGAAACCGGATCCCCTTTGAGAACGGGGCGGTCAGCGTCCGGCGGACCATCAAAAAGGACCGGATTACAACGGAAACCTATCTGGGAGAAAACGGGGAAGAAACAGCCACTATCAGCTACAAATATGATCAGGACGGGAACCTGCTTGAAGTGATCCGGTAAAAAAAGGAGGATACCCATGGATATCAGCAAGCTTTACGGACCCTATGAAATTACATCCATCGATCCCTGGCTGGCGCCTCATTCCGGAGACATCGAGCTGCGCATGAACCGCTTCAAGGAAAGACGGTGGCAGATTGCGGGCGATCAGCCCACCCTCTGCGAATTCGCCAACGGTGCCCTGTATTTCGGCTTTCACCGGACCGGGGACGGATGGGTTTTCCGGGAATGGATGCCCGGGGCGGATGAAGTCCGCCTGACAGGAGACTTCAATGGGTGGAACCGGGAAAGCCATCCCCTTCACAGGGGAGACAACGGAACCTGGGAAATCAGCCTGGCGGGGAAGGACGCCCTGAAGCACGGGCAGTTCGTCAAGCTCTGGGTCCGCCGGGGAGAAGACTGGTTTGAACGGCTTCCGGCCTACAGCACCAAGGTCTGCATGGATGAGAAGACCATGATGCTCTGCACCCAGATCTGGGCGCCGGAGGAGGAATTCCGGTGGACGGATGCGGACTTTATGCGCCAGGCGCCGGCGGCCCCGCTGATTTATGAGGCCCATGTGGGAATGGCACAGGACAAGGAAGGCATCGGCACCTATGCGGAGTTTGCGGACAATGTGCTTCCGCGGATTGCCGCCCTGGGGTACAACACGGTGCAGCTGATGGCCATTCAGGAACATCCTTACTACGGTTCCTTCGGATACCAGGTAACGAACTTTTTTGCGGCGGCGCACTGGTACGGGGCGCCGGACGGCCTGAAATACCTGATCAACAAAGCCCACGGCCTGGGAATCCGGGTACTGCTGGACGTGGTGCACAGCCACGCCTGTCCCAATGTGGGCGAGGGCCTGCAGTTCCAGGACGGCACGGACGATCAGTATTTCCTGCCGGGGGACCGGGGATGGCATCCGGCCTGGGGAACCCGGCTGTTCAATTACGCCCGGCCCGAGGTGCTTCATTTCCTGCTGAGCAACCTGAAATTCTGGCAGGAGGAGTATCATTTTGACGGGTTCCGGTTCGACGGCGTGACCAGCATGCTCTATCACGACCACGGCCTGGGCAGCGCGTTTACCAACTATGATATGTATTTCAGCATGAACACGGACCTGGAGGCGCTGAACTACCTGCAGCTGGCCAACGAGCTGATTCACGAGGTCAATCCCAACGCGATTACCATTGCCGAGGACATGAGCGGAATGCCCGGCATGTGCCTGCCGCTTGAACAGGGCGGAATCGGGTTCGATTACCGGCTGGCTATGGGCGAACCGGACTACTGGATCAAGCTCCTGAAGGACACCCGGGATGAAGACTGGAACATGAACGCCCTGTGGCATGAAATGACCACCCGGCGGCCCCAGGAAAAGGTGATCGGATACTGCGAAAGCCACGACCAGGCGCTGGTGGGCGACAAGACCATCCTGTTCCGGATGGCGGACGCGGAAATGTACACCGGCATGAGGAAAGACTATCATTCCCTGACCATGGACCGGGCCATTGAGCTGCACAAAATCATCCGCCTGTACACGATGAGCCTGGGCGGCAACGGATACCTGAACTTCATGGGCAATGAGTTCGGCCATCCGGAATGGATTGATTTCCCGCGGGAGGGCAACGGCTGGAGCTATAAATACTGCCGTCGGCAGTGGAGCCTGGTGGACAACCATGAACTGAAGTATGAATGGCTGAACGATTTTGACAAGGCCATGATCAACCTGGCCCGGGACCGGAAACTGCTGGATGATCCCTACGCGGTGAGCCTGTGGATCGATCCGGACCGGAAAATCATTACATACAGCCGTGGAAAGCTGCTGTTTGTGGTGAATTTCCACAACAGCTACAGCGAGCCGCGGTTCTTCCTGCATGCGCATACCGTCGGCGAAGGGAAGTACCGGGTGATCCTCAGCACGGACGAGCCGCGCTTCGGGGGCCCAGGCCTGATTGACCATAACGTGACCTATGAAACGGAATACATTGAAGGCCGCGGACTGGGGTTCGATGTTTACAGCCCCTGCCGGACGGCGATGGTGCTTGAAAGAATCGAAGAGTAAGAACCGGGGACGGGAGTACTGGAGGGCAGGATCCGCGGATGCGGAACCTCCGGTTCTTCCGCTCTTGACGTTCTGTATTTTTTTGGTACAATTATATCAGAGATTCCGGAGAACCGGTGACTTGTCAGAAAGGAGTGCGCGGATGCGAATTAAAAACAGGAGAACAGTTTCATTCATCACCGCCCTGGTGATGGCTTTCAGCATGCTCTTATACGGCGCGGCGGCGGACAATACGGTTTCGGTAAAAGTCAACGGAACCCTTCTGTACGACCAGGCCAGAAGCATGCTTTCGCTGATCAACGACTTCAGAACCGGCGATAACGCATGGTACCTTTCTAAGGACAACCACACCAAGGTTGCGGCCAAAAACCTGAACGCCCTGAGCTACGACTACGACCTGGAGAAAGTGGCCATGCAGCGGGCGGAGGAAATTGCGGTTTATTTCAATCACAACCGGCCGGACGGAAGCTCCTGGAAAACGATTTATCCCTCCGGACAGATCTCCCGCGGGGAGAACATCGGATACGGCACCGGCGGCACGGTGGAAGACTTCTTTGAAGCCTTCTGCGAGACTGACCAGGATTACAGCGGACAGGGACACCGCCGGAACATGCTCCGGAACGAATTTACCCGGGTGGGCTTCGGCGCCTTCGAGTCCGGCGGACAGGTGTACTGGGTGCAGGCCTTTGCTTCCGGGGCTGCCGGCGGCAATGCGGAAGATCCCTATACGGATGTGTTTGTTGAAACCTCCTGGGGAGTTCTGGGAGCCACCGGCATCCATGACGTTCACGCCTCCGTGGACAAAATTACGATTGAAGAGGGCGGATCGGTTTCCATGCCGGAAATCAACGCCTCCAGCCATACCGGCGCTTCCATTACCTTCACGGATCAGTCCTGGCAGCCGAAGGACAGCGTGATCGGCGTCAGCGGAGACCAGCTGGTGGGCGCCGCCCAGGGAGATACCACCCTGCACAGCACCTTCGGAAACGTCGAACTGGAAATCCCGGTTTCCGTAGCCTCTTCCGCCCCGGAAAATCCGCCGGTCCCGGCGGCCCCTACGGCGGGAGAAAAAACACAGGCGGAAAGCGAACAGCTTTCCGAAGCCATTCCGGTGGATGCGGGAATGGAAGAACTGATTGATTACGAAACGCCGCTGGGCATTCCGGGCATCTTCAGGATGATGCTGGACACCGAAGACGAATGCTTCGATCCGGCCGTCTGAAACAGGCCTGGCAAAGCGGATTGCAGATCCCCGAGTTCCTTCAGGAATCCGGGGATTTTCTTGAACACAGGCGAGGCTTCGGGAGCCGGAACGGCGGCTTCCGGCCCGGATCACGGAGGGGGAAAGGATCATGTTCGCAAAGAGGAACGGGAGAAGGTTTGTTGTGTGGATTACCGCGGTGCTGGCGGCGCTGGCGCTGACGGGCGGCGCGGCGGCGGATTCCGGATTCTCCGTTGCGCAGACGGAATACACCATTCAGCAGGGAGGCCGGCTGCGCATTGTCGGCATGTATACCCCCGAATATGAACAGGAAAGGATCTTCCATGCCATTTACGGATCCGACAACAAGCTGATCGGCGCCTGGTATGTGGAGGAAAACCAGCCGGTGCAGGGCTACAGGGCCCTCTGGCTTTCCACCGCCGCGCTGCATGCCGGCAGCTACCAGGTGGTGATCTATCCGGCATATTTCGCCAACGGAAAATGGAACCGGAGCGAGAGCCGGGTCAAATGCAGCCTGACGGTGGTGGGTCACCAGACGGAAAGATGGGACCGGGAAGAGAACTATACCGTTCATTACAATTCCGAAGGGATCAAGGACATCGGGTTCACGGTGATTGACGGAGACCTGTACTACTTCGATCCGGACGGTGCGCTGCAGACCAACGGATGGGCCTCCATTGACGGAAACGACTACTATTTCGACGAGGTCGGCAGGGCCCGGACCGGCGTGGCGCAGATCCAGGGTGATACATACTTTTTCGATGAGCAGGGGGTCATGCGCACCGGGCTGAGAGAGGCGGAGGGTTCCCTGTATTACTTCGGCGCCGACGGAAAGAGCGTTCGGGGGCTGGTCATCCTGGACGGGAAATACTACTTCTTCGGCGAGGACGGCAGGGGAATCACCGGACGGGCCGAGGCAGACGGCAGGCGCCTGTATTTTGAAAACGGAACCGAGAAGCCGGATCCGTCCCTGGAGCAGACCTCCGCCTTCGTTCGCCGGTGCTACAGCCTGATTCTCGGCCGCGAGGCGGATGAGGGCGGATTGAACAACTGGGTGAACGAGCTGCTTTCCGGACACTCGAACGCCGCCACCATTATCAGCAATTTCCTGGGCAGCACGGAATTTACCGGCATGAACAAAACAAACGACGAGACGGTTGAAATTCTTTACAATACCATGCTGGACCGGCCGGCGGATCCGGCGGGAAAAGCCGGCTGGGTGGAGGTGCTGAACACCGGCAATGAAAGCAATGCGGTGATCAACGGCTTCTGCGGCAGCAACGAGTTCCTGAAGATCTGCGATGATTACGGCATTACCGCGGGCTCGGTGGCTGTTTCCGGCGGGGAATCCGCCACCGGCATCGGCGGCTTTGTGGACCGGTGCTACCGGGAGGCCCTCGGCCGGGGCAGCGATGAGGGCGGCTTTAACCACTGGTGCGGCATCCTGACGAACCGCGAGCAGACGCCCATTCAGGTGGCCTGGGGTTTCGTTTTCTCCCCGGAGATGGACGCGGCGCGGAAAATCACCGAGGATCCGGACGCCCTGCTGGGATCCCTTTACCGGCTGTACCTGGGCCGGGAACCGGATCCGGACGGAAAGACCTACTGGAAGGACCGGATTGCCGGCGGCATGACCCTGGAGGAACTGAACGACGGGTTTGCCTATTCCGCGGAGTTTTCCGGGATTGTGAACAGCTTCGGCCTGGAATAAAACCGACGCGGAACCGGCCTGAAAGCTTTCTTGTTTTTTGATGAACCCTATGGTAAGATGCAGAAAAATGAGCGGAGACAGGAGGAACAATATGCAGTTTCTGGCAGAAGGAAAGGCCCTGGTTGCGCGCAGGGGCGGAGAAACGCTGCGCATTGAAGGATGGGGCCGGGACAGCCTGCGGGTACGGGCCTGGATGTATGACGAAAGCAGCCGGAACGACTGGGCCCTGACGGAGAAGCCGGAAGAGACGGAATGCCGGATCCGGATCGGGGAAGAGGATCACTGGGTCGGAGACGGAACCATCGACCGGGTTCCCTGCGCTGAAATTGAGAACGGCAGGATCCGGGCCGTGGTGAACTTTGCCGGGGTTATCAGCTTTTTCCGGGACGGGAAACTGATCCTGCGGGAATATTACCGCAGCTACGGCGGAACGCTGAGCGAAGGCAGCCGCTGCCTGAAGATTGTCAACCGGGACTGGAAAGGCATTATCGGCGGCAGCGAATATACCCTGACGGTGAAGTTTGATGCCAATGACGGAGAAAAGATTTACGGCATGGGGCAGTATCAGCAGCCCTGGCTGAACCTGAAGGGAAACGTGCTGGAACTGGCCCAGCGGAACAGCCAGATTTCCGTTCCCTTTATGGTCAGCAGCCTTGGATACGGCCTGCTCTGGAACAATCCGGCGGTGGGCCATGCCGCCTTTGCCAACAACTATACGGAATGGCTGGCCAGGAGCACCAAACAGATGGATTACTGGATCACGGCGGCGGACGGCCCGAAGGAGATCCTGCGGAATTACACCGACGTGACGGGACACGCGCCCATGTTCCCGGAAAACCTGATGGGCCTGTGGCAGTGCAAGCTGCGCTACAGAACCCAGGAGGAAGTGCTTTCCGTGGCCCGGCAGTACCAGAAGGAAGGCATCCGCATTGACCAGATTGTGATCGATTTCTTCCACTGGACGGTACAGGGCGACTGGAAGTTTGACAAAACCTACTGGCCGGATCCCAAGGCCATGGTGGATGAGCTGCATTCCATGGGAATCCGGGTGATCGTTTCCGTCTGGCCCAGCGTGGACCGGAAGAGCGAAAACTTCGCTCCGATGATGGAACGGGGACTGCTGATCCGCACCGAGCGCGGCGCCGCCCAGACCTACGACTACCAGGGCGACTGCGTTGAGATCGATCCCTTCAATCCGGAAACCCGGCAGTATATCTGGGAAGTATGCAAAAAGAATTATTACGACTTCGGCATCGACGGATTCTGGCTGGATAACAGCGAGCCGGATTACGGCGTATACGATTTTGAAAACTACCGTTACTGCGCCGGACCGGCCCTGACCTGCAGCAACATGTATCCGCAGATGTTCAGCCGGGCGTTCTTTGAGCCCATGACCGCGGACAAGGGCGAGGATACGGTGAACCTGCTGCGCTGCGGATGGGCCGGCAGCCAGAAGTACGGAAACGTCATCTGGAGCGGCGACGTTCCGAGCACGTTCCAGGCGCTGCGGGAACAGCTGCAGGCCGGCCTGAACATGGGCCTGGCGGGCATTCCGTGGTGGACGACGGACATTGGCGGATTCATGACGGACGACGTGGAGGATCCGAAATTCCGGCAGCTGCTGATCCGGTGGTATCAGTTCGCGGTGTATTCGGCGGTGCTGCGCATGCACGGAGACCGGGGCCCCTACAACATTCCTCCGCTGGATACCCGGGACTGGGGCGGCGGATACCTTCATACCGGCCAGCCGAACGAACTGTGGAGCTACGGAGAGGAAAACTACGCAATCATGCGCAAATACTACGACGTCCGGATTGCTATGCACGACTACATCCGGAGCCTTTACCGGGAAGCACATGAAAACGGAAGCCCGCTGATCCGGACCATGTTCTATGAATTCCCGGAGGATGCGAAGTGCTGGGAACTCCAGGACCAGTACATGTTCGGAGGGAAGTACCTGGTGGCTCCGGTGCTGGAATGCGACTGCTGGGAGCGGGAGGTTTACCTGCCGGCGGGGAGCTGGAAGAACGTGAACAACGGGGAAACGCTGGAAGGCGGAAAAACGGTGACCGTGAAGGCACCCATCGAAGAAATTCCCGTATTTGAAAGACTGTAACCTGACCTCCGGCGCCCGAAGGCCGGAAAAGAAGGAAAAAAATTCGAAAAACACCTGAAAACGTTGAAAAAAAAGGATTGTCACGCGCCGGAAAGTATGTTATACTTTCCGGCGTGTGGTTTTCCACACAATTAAACGGCATTACGCCTTGAAAGAAGGGTTTAACGTAAAGAGTGGAAAAAGCCTGAAGGCTGTTGATTCGCGGGAAGGAAGGACGTCCGGATCCGCGGGAACAATGGCTGAGGAAGGGCTTGTTTTCCGCTCTTTTTGATTGCCCGGAAAGCGTTGGAAATCAGATGGCGAAAGCTGAAGTGGCCGCGATTGAAAAACGGTGCGGAAAAATCGCGGAGGAAATGGGTTTTGAGCTGGTGGATGCAGCGGTGGAGAAGGAACCGGCGGGACGGTATCTCCGCTTCTATATCGACAAGCCGGACGGCATCACGCTGGACGACTGCGAAGCCTATCACAAAGCGGTGAGAAGCCTGGCGGACAGCATTGATTACGACTTTATGGAAGTCTCATCCCCGGGCATTGACCGGCCGCTGAAGAAGGACCGGGATTTTGAACGGAACCTGGGCAGCGAGATCGAAGTAAAGCTCTTTCGGCCCATGGACGGCATGAAACTGATGACCGGCATCCTGGCCGGACTGGAAGACGGGAACATTCTGCTGGAAACACCGGAGGGCACGAAGCGGATTCCGCGGAAAGCCGCGGCTCTGGTAAAACCGGTAGTGGATATGGAAGGCATTGAAGAGGTTGACCTTTCCGGAAATGCTGAAAACGAGAACACAGAAAGCGGGGAAGCAAACAATGAAATCTGAAGTGATTGAAGCCATCAAAATGCTGGCAAAGGAAAAGGAAATTCCGGAGGAATCCCTTTTCAACACCATTGAGGAAGCGCTGAAGGCCGCGTATAAAAAGAACCTGCCGAAGGGTGAAATCGCCCCGAACAACCTGGATGTATCCGTAAACCGGGATACAGGCGCCATTTCCGTTTATGCCAGGAAGCTGATTCTGGAGGACGAGGATATTGAAGATCCCACGAACCAGATCAACCTGAAGGACGCCCAGAAGATCAATCCCACCTATCAGATGGGTGACATCGCCGAAGTGGACGTGACCCCGAACGGATTCCTGCGGGTGGCGGCACAGACCGCCAAGCAGGTGATCATCCAGCACATCCGGGAAGCGGAACGCGGAAAGATCTACGATGAATACGTTGAAAAGGAAAGCGAAATCCTCACAGGCATTGTGGAACGCATCGAGCCCAAGGCTGTGTATGTGGACCTGGGACGGACGGAAGGTGTGCTGGAACGGGATGAAATGATCCCCGGCGAAGTGCTGCACGACGACGACCACATCAAGGTCTATATCCTGGAAGTGCATAAGGAAAGCCAGCGGGCCGGATACACCCCGCAGGTTTATGTCAGCCGGATTCATCCCAACCTGGTCAAGCGCCTGTTTGAGATGGAGGTTCCGGAAATTGCCGGCGGTATCGTAACCATCAAGAATATTGCCAGGGAAGCGGGCAGCCGCACAAAGATCGCCGTGCACAGCGCGGACATGCTGATCGATCCCGTGGGCGCCTGCGTCGGACAGCGGGGCGGCCGCGTGGACCGGGTTGTGGCGGAACTGAAGGGTGAAAAGATCGATATCATCAAGTGGAGCAGCAACCCGGCGGAGTTTGTGGCCAATGCCCTGAACCCGGCCCACGTGCTGAGCGTTTACCAGGCCCGGGATGAAAAGGCATTCCGCGTGATTGTCCCGGATAACCAGCTGAGCCTGGCCATCGGCAAGGAAGGCCAGAACGCACGGCTGGCGGCGAAGCTGACGGGCTGGAAGATCGACATCAAGAGCCAGAGCCAGGCCGCGGAAATGAGCGACATGGTGGACGAGAACGGCCAGATGACGGAATACGTCCAGGTGGAGGCTCCGGTGTATGAAAGCTTTACCATGGACTTTGACGAGACGATGGACGGAGACGACGATACGATGTAAGCGGAAGAGGGACCGCCGGCGGAACGGCCGGAAGGATGCCTTTTCGCGAAACTGGAGTACGGAAGATGAAGCCAAGAAAGATTCCGATGAGAATGTGTGTCGGATGCCGGGAAATGAAGGAAAAAAAGATGCTGATCCGGGTGGTTCGAAGCCCGGAAGGGGAAGTGTCTCTGGATCCTGTGGGGAAAAAGCCCGGAAGAGGCGCCTATGTATGCCGGAGTGCCGACTGCCTGAAGCGGGCGCTGAAACAGAAGCAGCTTGAACGGCAGCTGGATGTCACGCTGCCGCCGGAGACAGCGGAGGCGCTGACCGCGGAAATGACCGCGCTGGGAGAAACAGGCAATGGATGAACGGCGGATCAAGGGACTGATGGGGCTGTGTGTCCGGGCCGGGCAAGCCGTGTTCGGAGAGGAAGCCTGCCGCAAAAGCATCTCTGCCGGACAGTGCGGTATCCTGCTGGCGGACGGCGGAATCAGCGATCATTCCAGAAAACGTTACGAGGATCTTTGCGCGTATACGGAAACGCGCATGGCCATCCTGCCGGCGGGACTGCTGGCGGATGCCACGGGGAGGCCCGGAGCGGCCATGGCTGTGAAGGAAGGCTCCTTTTCGGAACAGTTGATCAGCTGCCTGGATTAAGCCGGACAGCAAACAAATATCACTTAGATTCATGCCGGATATGGCAGGGGGTACAAACGTCGAATGGCAAAGGTGAACTTGAAGGAGACCACCAAGGGACTGGTGGAAGAAGCTTCCGGGATTCTGGAAAGGGCGACGGGGATCCGCAAAAACGCGGATGCTCTGTTTGACATGCTGCGGCGCATGGATCAGGAATTCACGCGGCAGAAGGATGAGGAAGCACAGCGCAGAAGGCAGCAGGAGCAGCTGAAAGCGCAGTCAGCTCACACCAAAGCTTTTACCATGCTGGACGATGATGAAAAGCAGATGATGGAAGCGGCCATGCAGGCGGAGCAGAATGCGCTGAAGGCAGCGCCGGAAACCAAGCCGGAGCCTGCTGCGGAAAAAGCGGAAGCGAAGAAGCCCGCCGCGGAAGCGGCGCCGGAAACGCCAGCCGAAAAGCCCGCGGAGAAGCCTGCGGAAAAACCTGCCGAAAAGCTTGCCGAGAAGCCTGCGGAGAAACCGGCAGAGAAGCCTGCCGAGCCGGCAGCTCCGACAGCGCCTGCCGCGCAGGGAACGACCGGAACAGAACGGCCTTCCCGTCCGGAAACGCCGAAAAAACCGGCGATCGGTCAGATCATCAGCCGGCCGGGGGATGCTCCCCGGCAGGGTACCCCCGGCGTGCCGCGTCCGGCGGGACAGGGACCTTACGGCCGTCCGGCCCCCGGACAGGGACCCTACGGCCGTCCGGCGGGACAGGGACCTTACGGACGTCCGGCGCCCGGACAGCAGGGCGGATACGGCCGCCCCGCGGGCGGTGCAGGACAGCAGGGACCTTACGGCCGTCCGGCGGGACAGGGACCTTACGGCCGTCCGGCTCCCGGACAGCAGGGCGGATTCGGCCGTCCGGCAGGCGGAGCACCCCAGGGCGGATACGGCCGGCCTGCGGGCGGTGCTTCCCAGGGTGGATTCGGCCGGCCTGCGGGCGGAGCCTCCCAGGGCGGACCCCGGGGCGGAGCGGGAGCCCGCAGCCGCACCCCTGAACTGTCCGTACCCATGGAAAAAGAACGGGTATCCAATTATGACCCGAACAAGAAAAACTATATCCGGCAGCACGATCCGGAGCATGTGAGCCGCAACCGGAAACAGGCCAGCAAGAACAGCAACTTCAACGGATATGACGATGAAGTGATCCGCGGCGGCAAACGGGCCCGGAGCAAGAAGCCCAGCGCGCAGCAGATGATGGCGCCGATCAAAATCGAAACCGCCTATATGGCCGGCGATACCATTACGGTCCGCGACCTGACCGAAAAGATCGGCAAGCCTGCCGGCGAAATCATCAAGAAACTGTTTATGTTGGGAAATATGGCCACCATCAACAGTGAAATTGACTTCGATACGGCCCAGCTGGTTTGCTCCGACTTCGAAATCACCCTGGAGAAAAAACAGGAGCAGACCGCCGAGGCGGCCCTGGTGGCGGAAGACTTTGACGATGCCGAAGAGAACCTGGTGGCCCGACCGCCGGTTGTGACCATTATGGGTCACGTGGACCACGGCAAGACGAGCCTGCTGGACTATATCCGCAAGAGCCGCGTGACCGCGGGCGAAGCCGGTGGAATCACGCAGCATATCGGCGCCTATACGGTGAACGTGGACGGGCGGCAGATCACTTTCCTGGACACGCCCGGCCACGAGGCGTTCACAGCCATGCGCGCCAGGGGAACCCAGGCCACGGATATTGCCGTGCTGGTGGTGGCCGCGGACGACTCCGTTATGCCGCAGACGGTTGAGAGCATCAACCACGCCAAGGCAGCGGAGGTTCCGGTAATCGTTGCCATCAACAAAATTGACAAGCCAGATGCCAATCCGGAAAAGGTCAAGCAGGACCTGACCCAGTACGGACTGGTCTGCGAAGACTGGGGCGGCGAAACGATCTGCGTGCCGGTCAGCGCCAAAACCGGCGAGGGCGTGGACGAACTGCTGGAGATGATCCTGCTGCAGGCGGATGTGCTGCAGCTGCAGGCGAACCCGAACCGGCTGGGACGCGGCGTCATTATAGAGGCAAAGCTGGACAAAGCCCGGGGCCCGCTGGCCACCGTGCTTCTGCAGAACGGTACCCTGCATGTGGGCGACAACATCATTGCGGGCATGGCCTCCGGCCGTGTGCGTGCGCTGATCAACGACAAGGGAGAACGGGTGGAATCCGCCGGACCTTCCATGCCGGTGGAAATCATGGGCTTTGACGATGTGCCCAGCGCCGGAGACGAAATGATCGCCGTGGGCGACGATCACCTGAGCCGCCAGGTCGCGGACGAGCGCCGCGAAAAACTGCGGGCCAGCCGGGAAGCCACCATGGCGAAGATGAGCATGGAAAACCTGTTTGCTTCCATCGAAGCGGGCAAGGTCACCACCCTGAACCTGATTATCAAGGCGGACGTGCAGGGCTCCGTGGAAGCTGTGAAACAGGCCATGGAGAAGCTCAGCAGCGACGAGGTCAAGAT
This sequence comes from Clostridia bacterium, assembly GCA_017526525.1. Taxonomy (GTDB): domain Bacteria; phylum Bacillota; class Clostridia; order Christensenellales; family Aristaeellaceae; genus Aristaeella. The sequence goes on from JAFXRG010000002.1 coordinate 51,930, forward strand.
CCGCGTGCTGCACAGCGCGGCGGGCGCCATTACCAAGGACGATGTGAACCTGGCTTCCGCGTTCAATGCCATTATTATCGGCTTCAATATCCGGCCCGATGCCTCGGCCCGGGAAGCAGCGGAAAAGGCCAAGGTGGACGTGCGCCTGTACACGGTAATCTACAAGGCCATCGAGGATATGGAACTGGCTATGAAGGGCCTGCTGGAGCCGGAATACCGGGAGGTGCTCCTGGGCCACGCGGAAGTGCGCAATGTGTTCAAGATCACCGGCGCCGGAATTATTGCCGGCTGCTATGTGACGGACGGCAAGGTGCAGCGCAACGCGCTGGTGCGGCTGCTGCGGGATAACGTCGTGGTGCACGAAGGCAAGCTGAGCAGCCTGCGCCACCTGAAGGATGACGTGAAGGAAATGGCGGCCGGATACGAATGCGGCATGAGCCTGGAAGGCCATAACGACATTAAGGAAGGCGATGTGGTCGAGTGCTACATCATGGAGGAGATTCCGCGCTAAATGAGCAGTTATCAGAGAATTGACAGGATTTCGGAGGAAGTACGCCGGGAAGTGGATGCCATCATCCGGGAAGAACTGGGGGATCCGCGGATCGGCGGCACCTTCTCCGTGACCCGGGCTGAAGTGACCGGAGACCTGCGCTACGCAAAGATTTACATCAGCGTTCTGGAGGATGACCGGCGGGAAGAACTGATGAACGCCCTGAAGAGCGCCAAGGGCTTCATCCGCCGGGCGCTGGGCAAACGGATGATTATCCGCTACAGCCCGGAACTGATTTTTATCAGCGACAAGAACATTGAATACGGCGTTCATATTGCCAAAGTGCTGGCAGAAACGGTACGCCCGGAGGATAAGACCGATGGAAACAACGAAGCGGAATCTTGAGGCCGTTGCCGGACGGATCCGGGAAGCGCAGACCATTGCGGTGGTCAGCCATGTCAATCCGGATGGGGATACCCTGGGCAGCGCCACGGCGATGCGGCTGATCCTGACGTCCATTGGAAAGGAAGTTACCCTTTTCTGCGACGGAAAAATTCCGGACCAGATGAGCTTTCTTCCGGGAGCCACCCTGTTTCATGTGCCGGACGGCAGCGAAGGCCCCTTTGACCTGATGCTGGCGGTGGATGTCAGCGCTGAAAAAAGGCTGGGGAATTGCATCGACCTGAAAGCGAAGAGCACCCATACGGCGCAGATTGACCATCATCCCACCAATCCCCTGTACATGGAAACCAACTGTGTGGACGGGGGTGCACCGGCCAACTGCATCCTGATCCGGGAACTGATGAACCTGCTGCATGTACCGCTGACCCGGGAAACGGCCATCTGCCTGTATACCGGCATCAGCACGGATACGGGAAACTTTGCCTTTGCCAGCACGAACGCGGAAACGTTCCGGATGATGAGCGAGCTGATGGAGCAGGACCTGCCGCTGGCGGAGCTGAACCGGATCCTGTTCCGGGTCAAGAGCCGGGAGCAGATCCGGCTTCTGGGGAAAGCGCTGGAAAGCCTGCGGTTCCGGGGCGAAGGCAAGATTGCCGTGATGACCCTGACCCAGGCAGATTTTGCCGCCTGCGGGGCGCTGAGCGAGCATGCGGATACAATTGTGAACTACGGCCTGGATACGGTGGGGACCGAGATGGCCCTGCTGGCCCGGGAAACCGATAACGGACAGGTGAAGTTCAGCCTGCGGGCAAAGGAACCGGAACGGGTGGACGATGTCGCCGGGAAGTTCAACGGCGGGGGACATCCCCAGGCTTCCGGCATCACCATGACCGGCAGCCTTGCGGACTGCGTGGAAGCCGTTGTGAAAGCAATGGAAGAAAAAGCTGCCGGCAAACGGCAAACGACGGAAGGTTAAGAGCACCTGAAGCATGAATGGATTTTTTAATATCTGGAAACCTACGGGGATGTCGAGCGCGGCGGTTGTGGCCGTGATGCGGCGCCTGACGGGGGAAAAGCGTGTGGGCCATGCCGGCACGCTGGATCCGGAAGCCGCGGGCGTGCTTCCCATTATGACGGGAAAAGCCGCGCGGCTTTTCGATTATCTGGTGGACAAGGAAAAGGAATACGAGGCGGTTTGCGCATTCGGGTCCAGGACGGATACCCAGGATGCCACCGGCACCGTGCTGGAGACCGGGGACCGTTTTCCGGAGGCGGCTGCGGTTCGGGAAAACGCTAAAAAACTGATTGGGGAAATCCGCCAGCGGCCCAGCATGTACAGCGCCATCAAGATGAACGGGAAACCGCTGTACCTGCGGGCGCGAAACGGCGAGGAAATTGAGGTTCCCGAACGGACCGTCACCGTATACAGCATTGAGGTGACGGGAGAGGAGCCGGAGCACGGCTTCGCCCTGCGGATCCGGTGCGGAAAGGGGACGTATATCCGGACCCTCTGCGACGACCTGGGCAAACTGTGCGGATGCCCGGCCCATATGCGGAGCCTGGTGCGGACCCAAAGCGGGGTTTTCACCGGGGAAACCGCGCTGACGCTGGAGGAGGCCCGGCAGCTGGCGGCGGAAGGCCGGCTGGGGGAGAAAATGCTGCCGCCGGATTATCCCCTGGGGCATATGCGGGCGGAAAACATTCCGGCAGGATGGGCCAAACAGGTCCGGGCCGGGGCAAAAATACCGGCGGGCATCCTGAAGGAGCCCCTGCCGGAAGAAGAAAACATCCGGGTATACCTGAACGGGGAATTCTGGGGCATTATGCACCGGGAGCAGGATGCGCTCGTATGGAGGGCACAGATTGCGCCGGAAGCATCAGAGGGGCTGCAGAAGCCTGAAAACCGGGGGTAAGGAAAACATCCATGAAAGTGATACGGAAAGCGGAGCAGCGGGAGGCACGGGTGGTGGCCCTGGGAACCTTTGACGGGGTGCACCGGGGACACCAGGCGCTGCTGGAGGCCGGAAAGACGTATGCGCGGGAGCACGGAATCCTGCTGCGGGCATGCTCCTTTGACAGGCATCCCCTGGAAGTGCTGCGTCCGGAGGCTGCGCCGAAGCTGCTGACGACGCTGGCGGAGAAAGCCCGGTGGATGGCCGTCTACGGCGCTGATGAGCTGCTGCTTCTGCCCTTTACCCGGGAGACGGCCGACCTGGAACCGGAAGAGTTCCTGCGCCGGATGCGGGAGGATACGGATCTGCGGGCGGTGGTGGCCGGATGGAACTACACCTTTGGCAGGCACGGAAAAGGAAACGCGGAAACCCTGCGGGAGGATGGCCGCAGGCACGGATACGACGTGCTGATTCTACCGCCGGTGAAAACCGGGGAGGGGGAAACCATTTCCTCCACCCTGATCCGCACCCGGCTGCAGGAAGGGAAGGCTTCCGAGGCGGAAAGGCTGATGGGGCATCCCTATGAGCTGCGGGGAAAAGTGACATCCGGGAAGCAGATGGGCCGCAAAATCGGCGTGCCCACAGCCAATGTACAGGTCAGCGGGCAGAAGCTGCTTCCGGCCTTCGGGGTTTATCCCTGTGAAATGGTCACGGAGGCGGGAAGCTGCCCGGTAGCGGTGAACATCGGGCTGCAGCCCACGCTGCCCAGCGGCGGGGTGACCGTGGAGGCCAACGCACTGGACGGCGCGCCGGACCTGTACGGACAGCATGTGGTGCTCATTCCCGGGGACCGGATCCGTCCGGAACACCGGTTTGAATCCCCGGAGGAACTGGCCGCCCAGATCCGGAAAGACCGGGAAACCGTTCGGCAATGGTGGGAAAAGCGTCGGGCGAATGCCTGAGAATGGTCAGGATGGTCAGAAAACGGACAATCCGGCTGCCTTGCGTGAACGGGGCACGGAATGATATAATTTATAAGGCCTGCATATAAATGCGGGTTGGTGAGGACCCTAAGGAGGAACAATATGCCAGCGACCAAATTTGACAAGGAATCCATCAAGAATACAATCATCGGCAAAATTCAGCGCTACAACGGGCTGACCATTGAGGATGCCTCCAAGGCGCAGATTTACCGGGCCGTGGCTTCCACGGTTCGTGACCAGATCATGCAGAAGGTGCTGCTCAGCCGGGAAACCCGGAAACGGCAAAAGGGAAAACGGCTGTATTACCTCAGCGTTGAGTTCCTGATGGGCCGCTCCATGTACTGCAACATGCTGAACCTTCTGAGCACGAAGGAATACACGGAAGCGCTGAAGGAACTGGGCATCGATATCAAGGATATCCTGAAGGAAGAGCCGGAACCCGGCCTGGGCAACGGCGGCCTGGGACGCCTGGCGGCCTGCTTCATGGACAGCCTGAGCAGCCTGGACCTGCCGGCAATGGGCTGCACGATCCGGTACGAGTACGGCCTTTTCCGCCAGAAGATCGTGGACGGACAGCAGGTTGAACTGCCGGACAGCTGGCTTGAAAACGGCAATGTCTGGGAAACTGCCGCTATGGAAGACGCCTGTGAGGTTCATTTCGGCGGTTATGTGGAAGAAACTGAAATCAACGGCATCAAGCGCTATATTCCCCGGGATTACTACACCGTGGAAGCCGTGCCGTACGATATGCCCGTGGTCGGCTATGATGCCACGGCAGTGAATCCCCTGCGGATGTGGAGCGCCCGGAGCCCGAAAAAGCTGGACCTCGGCAGCTTTGGCGAAGGCCACTATGTACAGGCTTCCGAGGAAATCGAGCTGGCGGAAGCCATCAGCAAGGTACTGTATCCGGAAGACCGGCATTATGAAGGAAAAATGCTCCGCCTGAAGCAGCATTACTTCTTCACCAGCGCTTCCCTGCAGTACATTCTGAAGGAATACAAGCGCACCTACAGCAAAGATATGAGCAAGCTTCCCGAGAAGGTTGTGATTCATATCAACGATACCCACCCAGGTATGGCGGTGCCGGAACTGATGCGCCTGCTGATTGATGAAGAAGGCCTGGGCTGGGACGAAGCCAGCGCCATTGTGCAGAAGACCATTGCGTATACCAACCATACCATCATGTCCGAAGCGCTGGAAAAATGGCCGGTCAACATGGTGCAGCAGCTGCTTCCGCGGATATACCAGATTATCTGTGAAATGAACCGCCGGCTGTGCGAACGGCTGTGGAACTATTTCCCCGGGGACTGGGACCGGATTGCCCGGATGGCGATTGTCAGCTATGACAACATCCACATGGCCAACATGTGCGTGGCCATGAGCTATTCTGTCAACGGCGTCAGCAAACTGCACGGGGAAATCCTGAAAGAGGAAACCTTCCACGACTACAACCTGGTGATGCCGGAGAAGTTCAGTGCCATTACCAACGGAATTACCCACCGGCGCTGGCTGATGAGCTGCAACCCGGAACTGACCGCGCTGATCAATGACTCCATCGGAACGGACTGGATCAAGAATCCTGAAAAGCTCAGCGATCTGAAACCCTTTGCCGATGACGCGGCCTTCCGCGATAAGTTCGCCGTAATCAAAATGCATAACAAGGAACGGCTGGCCAAAATGCTGAAGGAACGCCAGAACGTGGAGATTGATCCGCAGTTCATGTTCGACGTCCAGGCCAAGCGCCTGCATGAATACAAGCGGCAGATGCTCAATGCGCTTCATATCCTGGTGCTGTACAACCGGATTGTGAACGATGAAAGCTTTACCATGGAGCCCCGGGTGTTTATCTTCGGTGCGAAGGCCAGTCCCGGATACTACCGGGCCAAGCAGGTCATCCGCATGATCTGCGCCCTGAGCGAGCTGATTGAAAAGCATCCGAGAGCCCGGAAGATGCTGCGGGTGGTGTTCCTGGAGAACTATGACGTGAGCAGCGCGGAAGTGCTGATTCCCGCGGCGGAGGTTTCCGAACAGCTGTCCACCGCCAGCAAGGAAGCCAGCGGAACGGGCAACATGAAGTTCATGATGAACGGCGCGGTCACCATCGGCACGATGGACGGAGCCAACGTGGAAATCAGCGAGCAGGTCGGAATGGAGAATATTTACATTTTCGGCATGCGCAGCGACACCGTGCGGGATATGTATCGGGAAAACACCTACAATCCCATGACCATTTACGAATCCAACCATGAAATCCGCCAGGCCATGACCCAGATGATTGACGGAACCCTGATGCCGGGCAATCCCGCGGCGCTGCAGGACCTGTACCACAGCCTGCTGCTGGGCAGCTGGGGCAGCATGGGAGACAGCTACTTCGTGCTGAAGGACTTTGGCAGCTACTCCATGGCGCAGCGCAGGCTGAACACCGACTACGCCAACCGGGAGAAGTGGCTGAAGATGGCGGTGATCAACACGGCCATGTCCGGCATCTTCTCATCGGACCGGACCATCAAGGAGTACAACGATACCATCTGGCACCTGACTCCCCTCGGAACGGAAAAGAAAAAGAAATAATCGACCCGTCAGGATTCGGCTTCGGCCGGATCCTTTTTTTCGCCGGTAACAAAGGAATACTTGACTTAGAGTAGGGTCAAATGTATAGAATAAAGAAAAAAAGAAATAACGAGAGGGGCAAAGCATATGAAGTATCGGAAGATGGGCAAACTGAACATCAGCAGTTCAGCTTTCGGCCTGGGATGCATGCGCTTCAACGGGGCAGCTTCCGGGGACAGCATCATTGACGAGCAAAAGGCAATTTCCCTGATTCGCAAGGCCATTGACGGCGGGGTCACCTATATCGACACCGCTTATGTGTATCTGGACAAAACCTCGGAAATCGTGCTGGGAAAGGCGCTGCGGGACGGATACCGGGAAAAGGTAACCATTGCCACCAAAATGCCGATTCATGCCGTGCACGACCGGGCCAGCATGGAAGCGCTGCTGGAGGAAGAGCTGAAAAAACTGCAGACAGACCATATCGACTTCTACCTGATGCACGGCATCAACCGGGATGGCTGGGAAAAATTCAAAGCTATCGGCGCGCCTGAGTTTTTCGACGAAATGAAAAAAGCCGGGAAAATCCGCTACAAGTGCTTTTCCTTCCACGGCCCCTATGAAGATTTTGAATACATTCTGAAAGCTTCCGACTGGGACATGGTCCAGATTCAGTACAACTTCATGGATATCAACAACCAGGCCGGAACAAAGGGACTGGAGCTGGCGGGGAAAATGGGGATTCCGGTGGTGATTATGGAAGGCCTGCTGGGCGGCAGGCTGGCCAACGCGCCGGACAACGTGCAGGCCCTGTATGACGCTTTCCCGGTCAGGAGAAGCGCGGTGGAATGGGCTTTCCGGTGGCTGTGCAACCATCCGGAGGTTTCCGTTGTGCTGAGCGGATGCAATGAGGAGCAGCAGATTGAGGATAACCTGCGTATTTTTGACACGGTGGACAGCGGCATCATGCCGCCGGAAGAAATCCAGCTGATGGATCATGTACGGGAAGCCTATCTCAGCCGGACCAAAATCGGATGCACCGGATGCAGGTACTGCATGCCCTGCCCGAACAATGTCAATATTCCCGGGGTATTCTCGATCTGGAACAATGCTTCCCTGTACAACCAGAACCCGAAGCATGACTGGTCGTTCCGCAATATGGTCCGGGACGGGAATGGGGCAGACAACTGCGTCGGATGCGGCGCCTGCGAGGCGGCCTGCCCGCAGCACCTGGACATTATTGAAAGCCTGAAAACCGCCTGGCAGGAGATCAACAGCTTCGCAGAATGATCCTGCGAAGGATTCATACAGGGGAAGACAGGTTTTTTCCGGAAAACAGGAACGGATCCGTTCTGCAAGCCGGATTCGCTCCGGAACGCATAGGAGGGTGATTTGCATGGCGACCACAACGAAGAAAACCGCGACGGAAAAGAAGACGGCTGCAACCGCAAAGAAGACAACGGCAACCGCAAAGAAGACGACAGCTGCAGCTGCGAAGAAACCGGCAGCGACGGCAAAGAAGCCGGCCGCAGCCGCGAAGAAGACGACTGCAACTGCGAAGAAGACAACAGCCACAGCCGCGAAGAAACCGGCCGCGACCGCGAAGAAGACGACGGCAGCCGCAAAGAAGCCTGCCGCCACAGCTACGAAGAAACCGACGACAACGGCAAAAAAGACCGCGACAACGGTAAAGAAGCCCGCAGCGGCAAAGAAGACTGCAACAACGGCAAAGAAGACCGCAGCCGGCACCTCCATGAAGGTCACCGCCGCGGAAAAGAAAATGGTTGAAGCCTACCGCGAAGCATCCTCCGACCTGAAGAAGATCGCCCTGAAGGTCCTGAAAGGGGAGTACGGGGATACGGTCACCGGCCTGCTGAACATGGTGGGCGGCGGTTCCGCAGCTTCCTCCTCCGCCGGAAACAGCCTCGGGGATACCCTCGGCAACCTGATCGGCGGACTCCTGAAATAAGAAACGAAAACGATCCGACAGAAAAGCCCGTTCGCATGACGCGAACGGGCTTTGGCAATTTCGGAAAGGATTACGGGAGCGTGATGGTGGTGTCTCCCGTGATGACCAGCCGGAAGGAGGAGCTTCCCTGATGCTCCGGAGCTCCGCCGTTGATGATGTATCCATTGGCTGCGGCTTCCGGATTCTGGGCGGAAACAAACACGGTGGCGCCGGCGGGAACCGTGCCGGATTCCACGGAGATGAGGCTGCCGGCATGATACGTGAAGACACAGCCGGAGCAGGTCACCTGGCACTGGACTTCCGGATTGACGCCGGTGTTGCTGCGGGCCGTTTTGTCCAGCTTGGCGGAGATGCTCAGGCTGGTGGTGACATTCTTCAGGGTGAAACCGGTGACATTCCCGTCCAGGGGCTCAATGCGCATTCCGTTGATCAGCCAGTATTTAACGGGAACGGAGGACTTGACCGCCACATTGCCGGAGGTTTCAAAGGTCAGGGAAGTGGTTCCCTGGTCCTCCTGGATATTGCCGCGGGTGTCCAGCGGATAAAGGGTCAGGTTGTCCGTGGTCACGGTGACCGGTTCCGGTTCGGGCTCCGCTTCCGGAACGTCCGTGGGCTGTTCCGGATCCTGGCCGGCCGGCTGCTCCGCAGGCTGTTCCGCGGGCTGCTCCGCAGGAGTTTCCGCGGGGGTTTCGGGAGCCGTATCCGTAGCGGTTGCCGGGGCGGGTTCCGTGCCGGGAACAATCTGTTCCAGGCCGTAGCACCAGAGCCGGACCCGGTCCGAATCAATCTGGTATCCGTTTCCGGACATATGGAAGTAGACTTCCCATCCGTGCATGGACTCGGGAACTTTTTCCATGGTGATATAGTGCTTGTCGTTGGCGGCGGAGAGCCTGAAGCCCTTGACACCGGCTTCTTTCATGGCTTCGCGCAGGGCGGGGACATCCAGTTCCTCACCGGTCAGCGGGTTCACGAAGCGCCAGCCGCTCTCTTTGGCAATATAATTGTTTCCCTTGAAGGAGAAGGTAACCTTTCCGTTTTTATCGGTGGTTTGTGAGGTGGGCTGCGTCTGGATTTTCGGCGCGCCGGCCGCCAGCGCGGCGGAGCAGAGACCGAGCACAAGGCTGAAAACCAGAATGAACGATACGATCTTTTTCATGCGTTAACCTCCCTTGAGCCTCCGCTGAACGGAAGCGAATTCTATATTAGCATATTCCCCGGCAGAATACAAATTCACCTTAGTTTTTCACCCGGAGATTCAGCAGTTTCAGCATCACGGCTTCCAGCGCACCTTCCTGGCCGAGCCGGCCGGATTTGATGGCATACTCCGCGTCAAAGCAGATATTGACCGCGTTTTTCACCTGGCCGTTGCTCCAGCCGGATGCCTGGCGGACATACTGGTCCACGGCGAAGGGCGGGATTCCCAGGTCGGCGCGCATCTGGGCCTGGGACCTTTTTTCGTACTGCATGATTTTGATATGCTGCAGCAGCCGGAACTGGCGCAGAAGCATGGACAGCATGTAAACGCGGTCCGTACCGGCAAGCAGCTGGTTGCGGAGGAGCTGAAAGGCCCGGCTGCTCTGTCCGGCCACCACGGCGTCCACCATCTGGAAAACGGTGCATTCGGTGGAGGGCGTGGCAACCGCCCGGATGAAATCCGGATGGATGGCGGAAGCATCGCCGGAATAGGTGGCGACTTTTTCCACCTCCGTAAGCAGCAGTCCGGCATCGCTGCCGCAGGTGAAAACCAGGAAATCCGCGGTGCGGTCGTCACATTCCTTGCCCAGCGAGCGGAAAGCATCCGTGATGAAAGCGGTCAGTTCCCGGTCCCGCAGGGGAGAAAAAACCACAACGCCGCCCAGCTTTTTGACCGCGCCGTAAAGCTTTTTCCGGCCGTCCGGCTTCAGGGCACAGAAGAAAAGAAGCACGGAGGAGGCGGGAACGGAAGGCAGGTACTCCATCAGCCGCTCATCCGCCTCGGCGCGGCCGGTCAGGGCCGGATGATCGCGTACGATGATCAGCCGCCGGTCCGCCATGAAGGGCATGGTTTCCGCGGCGGAAATGATCTGATCGGTTTCCGGGGCTTCCAGCAGGGTCCGGTTCAGATCCTCCAGCCCTTCCGGCAGGATTTTTTTGCAGAGGGCATTCAGGGCATCCTGTTTCAGATGCTCTTCCTCGCCCTCAAAAAGGAGCACCGAGGGAATTTCACCCCGGGAAAGAAGACGGTCAAAATCCTTGCGATCCATGAATTACAAACCTCCGGAAGAAGACGGTGAAAGAAATGGAAACACCGTAAAGGTATCCTCTGAAAAACGAACGGTAAGCGCCCCGCCTTCGGCGGTGGAGTAAACCGGAATCTCCCCGATACGCCCGGAAAAATCCTCGTGGCGTTTCACTTTGGCGCAGGGAAGCAGAACGGCCCGGGGAGATACCGCGGCAATCCATTCCGGCGAGGTTGAGGAAGGGGAACCGTGATGGGCGGCCTTCAGGAGATCCGCCGGGGCTGCGGCGTAAAGCTCGTAGCTTCCGGTGATATCCCCGGCGTGCAGGAAGGAAACCCCCTGCAGGGACAGCAGGGATACCAGGGAATAGTTGTTGGCATCCTGCGCAGGACGGATATATCCAGCCTCCGGCCAGAGAACCGAAAGGGAACCGGAAGGAAACGGAAGGACATCGCCCCGGGAAAGGTGTACGATTTCCGTGCCGGAAGCGCGCAGGGACTCCAGCAGGGCCAGGATGTCCTCATGGATTTCCTGCGTTTCCGCTCCGGCAGGGAGGTAAATCCGCCGGACAGGGATTTCATCATCCACCAGGGACTGGAGGCCGCCGGCGTGATCGGTGTGCAGGTGGGTCAGGATCACGGCGGAAGGCGTCAGGCGGTTCCGGCGGAGAAAGCTGCTGAGAACGCCGTCATCCATACCGGTGTCCAGGACGTACACCTCATCCTGATCCCAAAGCACCGCCGCATCGGCATTCCCGACGCTGAACTGGATATACTCCGTTCCCGAATGGGGAAGGGGAATCAGCGAAAAGATGACAACCGCCGCTCCGGCAGCCAGGCTGATCCACCGCCGGCCCCATCCGGTGCGGAACAGCGGACAGAGGGCGAAGAATACCAGGATCATGCCGATGGCGGTCAGCCAGGTGGAGGCATGGGTCCAGAGGGTGATGCCCGGCAGCGCGGACAGGGCACGGATACTCCGGACAAACCCGGTGGTAAGCAGCCTTGCGGCGGCTGCGGGCAAAGCGCATAAAAAGGGGACCGGAAGCAGCAGAAGCGTGATCCAGTCCAGGATGATCATCAGGGAAGCGGCCAGGGAGGCCGGCAGGTTGACCAGGAAGGACAGCAGGGGCAGTTTCTGGTAATGATACAGTTCCGGCAGCAGCACCCCCAGCTGGGCGCCGATCAGCACCGCGAAGGATTCCCCGATGCGCTTCGGGATTTTTTTCCGGAAAGGCATCCGGGCAGACAGATACGGCGTGATCAGCACCAGGCCGAAGACGGCGCCGAAGGTGAGCTGGAAGGAAACGCCGGTGAGCTGCACCGGGGAAAGCAGCAACATGAGGATCATCACGGCGCACAGCAGGTGCAGTCCGATACGGGGACGGTTCAGCAGCTTGCCGGAAAGGGTGAGCAGAAGCAGGAGGGAAGCGCGGAGCACCGGTTGGCTCATGCCGCACAGGGCACAGTAGAAAAGCAGGATTACGGCATAGAGGGCAAGGCGAAGCCCCTGGCGCAGCTTCAGCAGCCGGAAAAGGCCCGCCAGCATAAAAACCAGGATGCCCGTGTGAAACCCGCTGACCGCCAGGATATGCGCAACGCCGAGCCGGGCAAAGGCCGCCCGGTCCTCCGAGGGGATCGTGGAGCGCTCGCCCAGCAGGACGGCTGCGGCGTATCCGCCGGCTTCCTCGCCCATTCGCTCCGTGAGCGCGGCGGAAAGACGGTGGCGGAGGGACGCGGCGGAACCGGCAAAGGAAAAGGAGGAAGGCGCGGAGCAGGACAGGTGCTCTGCCCCGTAGAGGCCCACGGTGACCCCGCGGCGAAGCAGTTCCTCCCGAAAATCATAACCGTTCGGATTATCGGTGCCGGAAGGATGATAAAGGGAGCCGGCAAAGGACACCTCCCGGCCGGGTTCCAGTCCCTCCGGCAGGGCTTCCTCCTCCGTATAGAAGGTCCAGTAAGCACCGGAAGAAAGCGGCCGGCCGTTCAGGGTCACATCGGAAAGGAAAACGCGAACCTGGCCGTAATGGCCCGACCGGACTTCGTCGGAAACAACGCCGCGAACCTCATAATCCCCTTCCGGCGGGAGGGACGGATTCCAGGCCATTTGTCCGGCGGCGGCGCCCAGCGTAAAAGCCAGCACCATGCAGGCCGCAAAACGAAAACGGTCCCGCAGGAGGAAAACGGCCCCCGCAGCCGGAATGCATGCCAGCCACGGAAAAAGCGGGGAGGACAGATTCCGGCCCAAAAGGATACCGCCTGCCAGAAACAGAAGGGCAGGCGGCAGAAGCCAGCCCCGCTGCCGGGCGGTCATACGTCCAGCGTGGTGCCCGGCACCGCCAGCGAAACATTGGGATGGCGGGACTGGGCTTCACGCAGCAGCATACGGGGTTCAAAGACGGGGTTCAGATGGGTGAGCACCAGCTGCCCGGCACCGCAGGCCGACGCCAGGTCCGCCGCCAGGGCGGCGGACAGATGCGGCAGGTTTTCGGCCCAGTTTTCCGAGGGGAAAAGCCCGTCGGCCAGCAGCAGGGAAGATCCGCGGAAAAAGCTTTCCAGGGAAGGCAGGGTGTTGGTATCCCCGGTATAACCGAGCGTGCGGCCTTCCGACTCAATCCGGTAGCCCACCGCGGGCACGGGATGGCGGGCTTCCCCCACGCGGACCGTGCAGGAACCGAGGGAAAGCACATCCCCCGGGGAAACATCCGTCAGGCGGAAGCAGGGAGCGGCGGCAACGATCTCCCGGATGGGAGAGGACGGATCGGCCGGCGCGAAAACCTGCAGCGTTTTGCCGGCAGCCGCCAGCCGGTACAGCAGGACGGTCAGGTCCGCGGTATGGTCATAATGCCAGTGGGAAAGAAGAATCGCGGTCAGGGATTCCGGCGGCATCAGGGCGGTGAGCCGGGCCAGGACCCCGCTGCCGAAGTCCAGCTGCAGGAGCGTATCCCCTGCCTCTGCCAGGTATCCGGAAGTTGCTCCGTTGCTTTCGGGAAACGGGCCGCTGACACCCAGTACATGAAGTTTCATGATGCTGTTCTCCTTTCCTGTCGGCTTTTTTCAGATTTCAACGATTTCGCCGCCGAGGTCCTCCACCACGGCGCAGATGCCTGCCAGGGAGCGGGATACCTCGCCCTCCCCGGGAGAGGCAATCCAGAGCCGGACAGGCTCAGACCTTTCGGACAGGCAGTCGTGAAGGGCATCGGCATTCATTCCGTAATAATCCGGGAGCCCCAGCAGCATTTTCAGGGCAGCATGAAGTTCCCGGGCGGTTTTATAGTGATCAGCGTCAATCCACAGGGTTGTCATAGGATACACCTCTTTCATTATCAGCAGTCAGATTCCCCGGCCGGTACGGATCGAGAAGGCCAGCAGGTAGGCGGCAAAGGCAGCCTCCACGGCAACAATCCAGGAACCGGAGGAAGCCGGATCCACCACCAGCAGGCGAAGCACGGGAACCGAGCGGCCTACATCCACAGAGGCCAGGTACTGATACAGCAGGACCAGGAGAATCACCGCCGCCGGAATCCAGAGCAGCCAGGCAAAGGGCTCCCGGAGACGCGTGGCGCCCGCGAGGGGAAGCAGGAGACTCAGCAGGGTTCCGAGGAGCAGGCCGATCAGCAGGCCGCCGAAATACCAGCTCATGGAGAAAAGAAGCGGCATCAGCAGGCACAGAAGGATCAGCATGCACAGGGGAACCATGATCACCGTCAGCTTTCGGAGGAACATTCGCTTTCAAGCTCCTTTATCATTTTCTGATCGTCCCGGGAAAGCACGGCGCCTTCCAGCAGGTCCGGCCGGCAGCGCAGGGTGGCGGCCAGGCTTTCCCGCCGGCGCCATCGCCGGATATCCGCGTGGTTGCCGGAAAGAAGCACATCCGGAACTGCCAGGCCGTTCAGATCCCTTGGGCGGGTATACTGGGGATATTCCAGCAGGCCGTCGGAGAAGGATTCCTCCTCCGGGCTTTCGGCGCTGCCGAGGACTCCCGGAACAAAACGGGAGACACAGTCCACCAGCACCATAGCGGCAAGCTCGCCGCCGGTGAGGATATAGTCCCCGATGCTGATTTCCTCATCCGTGCAGGTGTCCAGCGCCCGCTGGTCCACGCCCTCATAGTGGCCGCAAAGCAGGATCAGGGATTCCTGCCGCGCCAGTTCCCGGGCCACGCCGGTGGACAGCTTTCGCCCCCGGGGCCCGAGGTAAATCCGGCGGGCGCCGGGCAGGGAGGCGGAAGCTGCCGCCATGGCGTCCATGATGGGCTGCGCCATCATGACCATGCCGGCACCGCCGCCGAAGGGGTAGTCGTCGGTGTTTTTATGCTTGCTGGCGGAGTAGGGACGGATGTCCCGGGTCCGGAGATCCAGCAGTCCCTGGGCCCGGGCCCGGCCGAGAATGCTGGAGGAAAAAACACTGTCAAACATTTCCGGAAAAATGGTCAGGATTTCAATGGTCAAGAACGGCCACCTCCTGCAGTTTTTCCGAGCAGACGAGGATCCGGCGGCTGCCGGCATCCACCTCGGGGAAAACGGAAAGCAGCGCCGGCGCCATCAGCGTTCCCTCCGGGGTGCGAAATACCCAGGTGTCCACGGAGCCGTACTGAAGCACGTCTGTCAGGACACCCACGGGGCGGTTGTTTTCATCCACCGCTTCGCAGCCGATGAGGTCGGCAATATAGACCGCCCCGTCTTCCGCGGGGGCGGCATGGGCGCGGTCAATATACAAATCCCGGCTGCGGAAGGCTTCCGCGTCATCGGCGGAAGCGCTGTCCGCCAGACGGGCATACACAAAGCCTTCATGAATCCTGGTTACTTTCAGGGAAACGGGGGTATATACACCGTGATCCTCCAGATACAGCTCCTTCCAGGAAGAAAACATTTCCACCCGGGCAGCATAGGGCTTGATTTTCACTTCACCGCGAACGCCCTGCGGCTTCAGGACGGAGCCGATCAGCAGATACTGGTTCAATTCATTCTTCATCTTTCAATTCCGCGGTTATAAACCGGCACAGGCGGCTTATAACGGATGATCCCGGTTTTCCGGCCGGAAAACCGCTGAAAACAGACCAAACTGTGAAAAGCGCGGGATCCTTTTCTGTTGCGGATCCCGCGCTGATAATCTTACTGAATTTCAACAAAAACAGGCTTGCTGTTTTTTGCCGTAGCCGCCTTGACCACTGCGCGGATCGCCTTGGCTATACGGCCCTGCTTTCCGATGACCTTGCCCATATCCTCCTCCGCAACATGCAGCTCCAGGATGATGGCTTCGGGCCCCTCAGTCTCAGTGACGCTCACCTGATCGGGATGTTCCACCAGTGACTGCGCCACAAAGGTAAGAAGTTCTTGCATAGGTACATCCTTTCTCGGCGTCGGTTATTTCTCTTCGATGGCACCGGTCTTCTTCAGCAGAATGCGGACGGTGTCGGTGGGCTGAGCGCCAACGCCAAGCCAGTACTTTGCGCGGTCATTGTCAACCTTGATTTCAGCGGGCTTGGTCATGGGATCGTAATAACCGATCTCTTCGATAAAGCGGCCGTCCCGGGGGCTGCGGATATCAGCAACCACCACGCGATAGAAAGGCTTTTTCTTCATACCCATTCTCTTCAGACGAATTTTGACAGACATTTTCGGAAATCCTCCTTAAAACATATAAAATAAAATCATCTATGGGAAACATATACCTGTCAGTGTATATGAGCCCGACAACAGGGAAGGGATCTTACATCCCGGGGAACCGCATCCGCATCCGGCGGCCTTTTCCGCCCATCATCTGTTTCATCATCTGCTGGGCCTGTTCAAACTGGCGGATGAGGGTGTTGACATCCTGCACGGTGGTTCCGGAGCCGGCAGCGATGCGCTTGCGGCGGGAAGCGTTGAGGATGGAGGGATCGCGGCGTTCCTTAGGCGTCATGGAACGGATGATGGCCTCAGGCTTCTTCATGGCATTGTCGTCCACGTCGATGTCCTTGCCGCTCATGCCCGGGAGCATTCCGATCATGCTGCGGAGGCCGCCCATTTTCTTCATGCTCTGCATCTGCTCCAGGAAATCCTCCAGGGTCAGCCGGTTTCCTAGGCCTTTCCGGGCAAACTTCTCGGCGTCCTGCGTATCGAAGGCTTCGGCGGCTTTGTCAATCAGGGTCAGCACGTCGCCCATGCCGAGAATACGGGAGGCCATCCGGTCCGGATGGAAAGGCTCGATATCGGTAAGCTTTTCGCCGATGCCGCTGAACTTGATGGGCTTGCCGGTTACCGCCTTGATGGACAGGGCCGCGCCGCCACGGGTATCGCCGTCCAGCTTGGTGAGGATGACACCGGTGACGTCCAGCTTTTCATCGAAGGTTTTGGCAACGGTGACCGCGTCCTGACCGGTCATGGCATCCACCGTCAGCAGGATTTCCGTGGGTTTGACCGCCGCCTTGATGCGGGCCAGCTCTTCCATCAGCTGCTCGTCAATATGAAGACGGCCGGCTGTATCGATAATCAGCACGTCCCGCTGATAGTAACGGGCATATTCGATGGCTTCCTTCGCCGTTTTGACCGGGTCCTGGGTTCCCTTTTCAAAAACGGGAACGTTGACCTGCTGCCCGACGACCTGCAGCTGTTTGATGGCGGCGGGACGGTAAATGTCGCAGGCGGCGAGCATGGGCTTTTTGCCCTGCTTGGTCAGATAACCGGCGAGCTTGGCGCACATGGTGGTTTTACCGGCACCCTGCAGGCCGCAGAGCATGAAAATGGTCGGCACCGAAGGGGACCAGCTGAGCCGGGCGTTGGTGCTGCCCATGAGCTCGGTCATTTCTTCGCTGACGATTTTGATGACCTGCTGGGACGGGGAGAGGGAAGCCAGAACATCTGCTCCGACGCAGCGCTCGGTGACCTTTTTGATGAAATCCTTGGCGACGGCGTAGTTGACGTCCGCCTCCAGGAGAGCCATCCGCACTTCGCGCATGCCTTCCCGGACGGCGGCCTCGTTCAGCCGGCCGCGGCCGGTCATTTTCCGAAGCGCTCCCTGCAGTTTTTCACTTAAGCCTTCAAAGGCCATTGTTCTCCTCCTGATCAAGGGCGAGCAGGCCGGCAAGCAGCTGCTCCGCCCGGGCGTAATTCTTTGCCTTCAGCGCGGCAAGGGCTTCTTCCAGACCGGACTCCATTCGCTGAAAGCGGGAGGCGACGCCCAGGGAAGCTTCCATCTCATTGAGACGGGCCGCAGCGCGGGCAATAGTTTCGTGCACCGCCTGGCGGGAAATACCGACTTCCGCGGCGATTTCCCCCAGCGAAAGATCCTCTTCACAATGAAGCGACAGGACCCGGCGCTGCTTTTCCGTCAGCAGACCGCCGTAAAACGCGGAAAGGAAGGCGAGATCCACCTTTTTCCGAAGATCCTCCTGCACCATGGGCGTACACTCCTTGTGTCAAGGTGAAACCATTGACAGGAGTATTATACAGACAAAAAAATGTTTGTCAAGGGTTTTTCCCTGACAAACATTTTCCCTGAAAAGGATTTCTTCCTCCGGCGCTGTCACAGGGAGTTGACCAGGTCGAACATGGGCCGGTTGAACTGCTTTCTGCGCTTCAGCGCCGTTTCGATGGGCATATAGAAGACCCTGCCTTTCTGCATGCCGATAACCTGGTTTCCGATGCCGTCCCGCAGCAGGCGGACCGCCAGGTTCCCGGCCTCAAAGGCGAAGGCGCTGTCCCGGGCGGTGGGTTCCGCTCCGCGCTGGACATAGCCGATCACGTTGGCGCGGGCTTCCGCACCGCCGCACATCCGTTTCATGACAGAGGCAAACCGGACCGCGCTCATGGGCTCTTCCGGATAGCAGGCCTTTCCGTGGCTGGTCAGGAACCGGTACAGGTCGAAGGGAGCCATGGTGGCATAGCAGCCTTCCGCCATGACGATGGTGGCCCGGTAGTTTCCCCGGTTCAGCTGGCGCTGAAGCTGCATTGCAATCCCTTCCACCGTCCAGGGGACTTCCGGCACCACGCAGATTTCGCTGCCGGTGGAAAGCGCCGCCGTCAGCGCGATATCCCCGCAGTGACGGCCCATGACCTCAACCACCGCCGGACGGTCGTGGCTGCGGGAGGTGGCGCGGATTTTCCGGATTGAATCCACGCAGACGTTTACTGCGGTGTCGAAGCCAAGACTCATTTCGGAATAGGCCAGGTCGTTATCGATGGTGCCCGGAATCCCGATGCAGGGCATACCCATCCGGCAGAGCTCCAGCGCTCCGTTGAAGCTTCCGTCCCCGCCGATGACCACCAGGCCGTCGATTTCCATATCTTTCAGCGTCTGCATGGCGAATTCGCGGTATTTGGCCTGGCGGAATTCGTCGCACCGGGCGGTGCGCAGATAGGTGCCGGGTTCATCGGCAATATCCAGAACGGTTTCCAGGTTCAGCTCCTGCAGATCATCCCGGATGTTGGCACTTTTGCGAAGCAGACCGTTGTAGCCCCGCTTGATGCCGATCAGCGGAATGCTGTAAAGCGCGGCGCTGCGGGCTACAGACATGACCGCGGCATTCATTCCGGGACTGTCCCCGCCGCTGGTCAGCACACCGATTTTTCTCATTCCCAATACGCTCCTTTGAGCTGCCCGCCGTTACGGCAGGCCTGTCATTCTTACCCCCGCAGTATACCATATCCTGCCTTTTCAGGGAAGCAATAGATTCCGTAACGAATGCGTAACACTTCCTTTACAATTTACCCCGCTTGTGATATGCTTGTTCTGTGCTTCGGCAGATTTTTATCCTGAATTTCCGGCTTCCGGCAGAGGAGGTTTCCGATATGCGTCGTTTCATCTGTATCCTGGTTCTGGCGGTGCTGACCGTATGCTTCTGCGCTTCCGCCTCCGCGCTGGAAGCCTCCACGCTGCGCAACGGCTCCAGGGGCGAGGCGGTGACCAGCCTTCAGAAAGCCCTGATTCAGCTCGGATACCTGAGCGGAAAGGCGGACGGCGTCTTCGGCAACCAGACCGAGCGGGCGGTGCGGGCGTTCCAGTCCGCCAGCGGCCTGACATCGGACGGACTGGCGGGAAAGAAAACCCAGAACGCGCTGCTGGCGGCCGCGGCGGCGAAGGGCAGTACCGGAACCGCGGCGGAAACCGGAACCCAACAGACCGGCCAGACGGATTCCGGGAAACAAACGGAAACCGCTTCAGGAAGCAGCACTTCCGAAAGCAGCGCTTCCGCGGGCACCGCATCGGGCAGCCTTTTCGGCAGCAATTACGCCACGCTGCGGACGGGGGACAAAAACGACCGGGTCAAAATCCTGCAGAAGGCCCTGATTGCCCTGAATTACCTCTCCGGCAAGGCGGACGGGATTTTCGGAAAGAATACCCTGAACGCCGTGGTGCTGTTCCAGAAGGAGCACGCCCTCTCCGCGGACGGACTGGCCGGAAAGAAAACCCTGAAGGCCCTGGAAAACGCGGCGAAGAACAACGAAGTCCGCGGATCCGCTTCCACGGGAGCCGCCCAGGAGACCTCCGGCACCGCGGAAACGGAAAAGCAAACCGGCGGAACGGACGCGGGAAACGGTCAGTCGCAGACCGCCGCCGCCACGAAGAAGGCAACCGCGCCCGACGGCAGCACGCTGTATCTGCTTCACTGGTATAATGATGTAAAGAACGCCCTGAAAAACGGGGAGCATCTCCTGATTTACGATCCGGCCACCGGCATTTCCTGGACCCTCCGGATTCATTCCAGGGGACGCCACTGCGACGCGGAACCGCTGACGGCGGCGGATACCGCCAACATGGTCCGGGCTTTCGGAAACAAGAACACCTGGGACCAGAAGGGCGTTTACGTAAAGCTGCCCTCCGGTGTCTGGACCGTGGCCTCCACCCATGACATGCCCCACCAGTCCGGAACCATTTCGGACAACAATTTCAACGGCCATCTGTGCGTACATTTCCTTCGGGACATGGCGGAAGCGAAGCAGAACGATCCGAACTACGGCGTGGCGAACCAGGAAACCATCCGGGCCCTGTGGAAATCCCTCACCGGGGAAACGCTGGATTACTGACCGGGAAATTCGATTTTTATGCTTGACAGCCCGGAAAGGCTATGGTAATATTCACTCGTTTGAAAGCAGAGGCTGCCCGTCTCTCACCTTGGCGGTTTCCATCGCCGGGTCACGAAGCATCCTGTTTCGGCAGGATTCATCAGTGCATCATGAGCGGCGGGTCAGACCCGGCGCTCATTTTTAATGGAGGTGCATGGACATCGCAACCGAACTGATGATCAATGAGGAAATCCGCGACAGAGAGGTCCGCCTGATTGACGAAAACGGCGAACAGCTCGGAGTCATGACAACGCAGCAGGCGCTGGCGCTGGCGGAGGAACGGGGCTAT
Organism: Clostridia bacterium; assembly: GCA_017526525.1. Classification (GTDB taxonomy): domain Bacteria; phylum Bacillota; class Clostridia; order Christensenellales; family Aristaeellaceae; genus Aristaeella. Next base: position 72,769 of record JAFXRG010000002.1, read on the forward strand.
GACCTGGCCAAGATTCAGCCTTCCGCGGTTCCGCCCGTATGCAAGCTGCTGGATTATGACAAATACCGCTACGAGCAATCCAAGCGGGAGCGGGAGAACAGAAAGAATCAGCGCGTTGTCGATATCAAGGAAGTGCAGCTGTCCGCCACCATCGAAGAAAACGATGTGAACACCAAGGCGAAAATGGCGATCCGCTTCCTGGAAAACGGCGACAAGGTTAAGGTTTCCATCCGCTTCCGCGGCCGCCAGATCACCCACAGCGAAATCGGCATGAAGGTTATGCTGGACTTCGCGGACAGGTGCAAGGACGTCAGCATGGTGGAACGCCGCCCGCTGCTGGATGGCCGGAACATGATCATGATCCTGGCTCCCAAGGCCATCAAGGCCTCCTTCGCCGAAAAGAAGGCGAAGAGGGAGAACGCTGCCTCGAAAGAGACGCAGGAATAACCGCACTGGAAGGAGGACCAAACACTATGCCTAAACAGAAATCCCACCGCGGGGCTGCCAAGCGCTTTTCCTTTACCAAATCCGGTATTGTAAAGCATAAGCAGATGAACGCCAACCATCAGGTGCATCTGAAGACCACCAAGCGCACCCGTCACCTGCGGAGCGCCGGCATTATTGACAATGCTGCCGAGGCCCGCACGATCCATAAGCTGCTGCCTTACAAATAAGCCCATTAACCGGCAAGGAGGAAAACAATCATGGCACGTATCAAGAGGGCTGTGAACGCCCATAAAAGCCGCCGCAAGGTCATGAAGCTGGCGAAGGGCTACTTCGGAGCAAAATCCAAGCAGTACCGCGCCGCCAAGGAACAGGTTGCGCGCAGCCTGCGCTACGCTTTCGTCGGAAGAAAGCTGCGCAAGCGCGAGTTCCGCCGCCTGTGGATTACCCGTATCAACGCCGCGGCCCGGCTGAACGGGATCAGCTACTCCAGGCTCATCGCGGGTCTGAAGAAGCAGAACATCGAAGTCAACCGCAAGATGCTGGCGGACCTGGCTGTTAACGACGCCGAGGGATTTGCCAGGCTGGCGGAGATTGCGAAGCAGTAACCGACCGCTTCCGGAAAAAACGTCTGTGAGAAAATCACAGGCGTTTTTTGTTTTACGGATGTTTTAAGGTTTCTTTAAGCAAGCTACGGTACAGTTTTCCTGTTCATCGGTTCGAGATGAGAAAACCACGGACAGGGGGACCGGTATGAGGAACGGAAATACAGCTGCAGAGGAAAAAAACGAAGCCCGAACGGGTCAAAAACGCAGGCGCAGGATCCGGAAAATCATTGTATGGCTGATTGTGCTTGTTCTGGCAGGCGGCCTGGGATTCCTGACGGTCCGGAAGCTTCAGCGGGATTACCGGATTACGTATGACGCCTATACAACCACCGTGGGAACGATTTCAAATTCCCTGAGCTATACCGGAACCATGCAGCTGATCAACAATACGGTATATACGGCGGAAACCGCCGCCAGGGTCCGGGAAATCTATGTTTCCGAGGGCAGCCGGGTCCGGGAAGGGGACAAGCTGATGCGGCTTTCCGACGGAACGCTGCTGGCGGCGGAGTTTGACGGAACGGTCAGCAAAATCAGCGTGGAAAAAGGGGCGGAAGTCAAAAAGGACGATACGCTGGTCCAGGTGGCGGACTTTGACCGGATGCAGGTTTCCTTCCGGATCGGTGAAAGCAATATCAACGACGTATCCGCCGGGCAGTCCATCCGGGTAACGGTGCCGTCAGCCGGGGCGGTCTTTACGGCAGAAATCCGGTCGATCGACTACGCTTCCTACAGCGGCAACAGTGTGGCCTATTATCAGGCGGTTACGGAAGTGGATACCTCACAGGTGCAGGGAATTTATCCCGGAATGCAGGCGACGGTCACCATTCCCCAGGAAGAGGTGAAGGACGTTGTGATCCTGAAGATGGACGCTGTTTCAACCGCTGCTGACAATTCGGCGTTTGTATGGCTGCAGGCGGAGGACGGCACCATGACGCAGCAGCCGGTGACCGTGGGCGTTTCCAACGGCAACTATGTGGAGATCCGGGAAGGCCTCACGGAAGGCCAGACGGTTTACGCGGTTGCCAAAACAGAAGAGAAGGATGGCGGACTCTTTGCAGGACTTTTCGGGAGCACCGCCGTGAACCCGCCGGCCGGGGGCATGCAGAACCGGAACCGGAACAACGGCGAAAACAGCAGAAACGGTTCCGGCAGCGGATTCGGAAGGTAACGGGAGAGACGGGGATGCAGACGAATACATTTTTTGAGATGACCGGCATCCATAAGGATTACATCATGGGCGGAGAACCGGTGCACGTGCTGAAGAACATTTGTCTTTCCATCCGGGAAGGGGAGTATCTTTCCGTTCTCGGCCCTTCCGGCAGCGGAAAATCCACGCTGATGAACCTGATCGGATGCCTGGACACGCCCACGGCAGGGGAGTATATCCTCCACGGGCGGAAAGTGGATGAAATGGACGAAACGGAACTGGCCCGGCTGCGGAACCGGGAAATCGGATTCATTTTTCAGAACTCCCAGCTGCTGAACCGGCTGACCGCCCGGAAAAACGTTGAGCTGCCGCTGATCTACGCCGGGATCCTGCCGAAGGAACGGCGCCGGCGGGCGGAAGCCATGCTGGAACGGGTAGGGCTGAAGGACCGGATGGACCACCTGCCCACGCAGCTCTCCGGCGGACAGCAGCAGCGGGTGGCAATTGCCCGGGCCATGGTGGGAAATCCGTCCCTGCTGCTGGCGGACGAGCCCACCGGAGCCCTGGACCAGAAGACCGGCGCCCAGATTATGGAGCTGTTCGGCGAACTGAACCGGGAAAACCGAACGGTGATTATGATTACCCACGATATGAAGATTGCCGCGCATGCGAAACGGGTCATCCGGATCATTGACGGGGAAATCCTGGAGGGAGGCGGGGCAGACGATGCGTAATGCGATCCGCGGCACGTTCGTGATGCTGGGCGAGTGCTTCCGGATGTCGCTGGACAACATCCGGGGAAACAAAATCCGCTCCTTCCTGACGCTGCTGGGCATCATGATCGGCGTCACCGCGGTGATTGCCCTGATTTCCACCGTGTCCGGCGTATCCGGAACCCTGGCGGATTCCTTCAGCAGCATGGGGGCCGGGCGGCTGTCCGTCAGCATTACGGGGAACGACCTGAAAACCGGCGTAACCCCGGAGGACCTGGCGGAAATCACGGCGCTGGACAGCGTCCGGGGCGTGGTGCCCAGCATCAGCCTGAACGGGCGTGTTTCCCGGGGAAAAACCGTGGAATCCGGCGTCAGCGTGTCCGGGCGGAACGCCTATTATTTTCAGAGAAATCCGGACCTGATCCTGCAGGGACGGGCGCTGAACTTTATTGATGACGACAACAGCACCTATGCCTGCGTGATCAGCCGGAAAATGGTGGACACGTTTTTCTTCGGGGTCAATCCGCTGGGGGAAACCCTTTACGTTTCCGGGATCCCCTTTACGGTGGTGGGGAGGTACGAAGAGGATGACGGCGGAGGCGTTGCTTCCATGTTCAGCGGAAGCCCGGATATCCTGATTCCCTATACCACCGCCATGAAAATCAATAATTCCCGGGAAATCAGCAGCTTTACGGTGTACCTGAACGACGGCACGGATTCCGCCGGGGCTTCCGCCGCGGTGGAGGAAAAAATGGACGCGATGTTTGATTACGAGGAGGACTGCTTTACCGTAACCGCCATGACCAGCATTGAGGAAACCATGGAAACCATGATGGGCATGATGAGCTCCCTGCTGGCGGGAATTGCTTCCATCGCGCTGATTGTCGGCGGCATCGGGATCATGAACATGATGCTGACCACCGTGACCGAACGGACCGTGGAAATCGGCCTGAAGAAGGCGCTGGGCGCCATTCCCTGGCAGATTCAGGTGCAGTTCCTGATCGAATCTTTCCTGCTTTCCATGATCGGCGGCCTGCTGGGGGTGGCGGCAGGGCTCGGACTGAGCTACATCCTGTGCCGGGTGCTGGAAACCGGGTTTGTGCTGAATACAGGAGCCATTGCCCTGGGCGTCGGATTTTCCGCTGCAGTCGGACTCGTTTTCGGCTGGGCGCCGGCCCGAAAAGCCAGCCGGCTGAATCCGATTGACGCGCTTCGAACCGCATAGCGGTTTTGTGAACTCAATAAGCAATACAGAAATACGAGGGGGACGGAGAAATGAAAAAAGGAATGTTGACGGTCCTGGCCATGCTGCTGTGCGTGATGCTGCTGGCGGGAAGCGCTGCCGCGGATACCCTGAGCCTGAGCGGAACGGTGATTCCTGCGGAAACGGTGCGGGTTTACGCGCCGATCAGCGGAACGGCGGAGGACGTGAAGGCGGAGGCCGGACAGCGGGTGAAACAGGGAGAGATCCTTTATACCATGAAAACCACCCGGGTTTACGCTGACCGGGACGGAACGGTGACCGGCGTTTTCGGACAGCCGGGGGATGTGGCGGAAACCGTTGCCGGGGAATACGGCGCCGTGCTGTATCTTGAAGGGGAAACCCTCTATACGGTCAGCGCCAGCACCGACGGCGCCTATGCTTCGGCCGGCACAAAAATCATGCATACGGGAGAAACCGTCTACATGGTCTGCCGGAGCAATATGTCCCGAACCGGAAAAGGCACCATTGTCCGGGTGGAAGGAAACAGCTATACCGTGCAGGTGACGGAAGGAAACTTCATTCCCGGGGATTCCGTGGATATTTTCCGGGACGAATCCGGCAGCACGGCCCAGAAGACCGGCCGGGGAACCGTGAGCCGGGTCAGCCCCGCCGCGGTGACGGCTGCCGGATCCATTGTAAGCATTGCGGTGAAGGACGGGGATACGGTAAAGCGGGGCGACCTGCTGCTGGAAACCCTGGAAGGAACCTTTGAAGGCTATGCCATGAGCGGAACGGATATTCCTTCGCCGGTGGAAGGCATCGTCGGAACCATCAGCGTTCATCCGGGCGAAAACGTGCCGGAAAACAGCGTGGCGGCGGAAATATATCCCCTGGACCGGATGCTGGCGGAAGCGCAGCTTCCGGAGGATTACTGCAGCAGGATTCACGAAGGAGACACCGTGAAAATCGAGCTGGTGACGGATGAAAGCAAGGTATACGAGGGGAAGGTTGTCATGATCTCCGCCCTGGCTACGGCGGAAAGCGAGGAAGTCACCTACCGGATGACGGCAGAGTTTGTGCCGGATGAGGCGGTCCGGTTCGGAATGACAACGATTCTGACCCTCGGGGAAGAGGATGCTCCGAAAACGGAGGACCCGGCTGAACAACCTGCGGAAGAAACCGGAAACAGCACCGGAGAGACCGGAAAGAACCCGGACGGCGAACGAAGGCAGCGGCCGGAAGGGTCTTCCCCCGAGGAGCGGCCCCGGCGGAACGGAAAGGACGAAGCACCGGCCGGCAGCGGAGAAAACGCGGCGCCGGCGGATACGGGCAGCGGAGAAGAAGCATCAAAGCCGGAATAATCCGGACGAAAACAAACCCAACCGGGGCAGATGCCCCGGTTTTTGTTTATGATTCCCGCTTTCAAAGTTACGCGGAAAAAATATTGTGAATGTACTTGTAACCGGATTACGATTGTGATATATTAAATAAAAATAACAAACGGATACATAAAAGGAGTGGAAAACATGGGCGGAAAGAAACTGGTTATCTCACAGCATCGTTACACGGGGGAGTCTGCGGTGATTTCCATGAGGTTACCGAAGGAAATGCTTAACGCGGTGGAAAAGGTGGCCGCCGATACCGGCAGGACCCGGAATGAAATCCTGGTGCTGTCCGTTGAGTTTGCGCTCAAAAACATGGAAATCGAAGAGGCCTGATCTCTTCGGCCGGCCTTCCGGAAAGCATAACGGACAGGCTTTGATTTCTGCAGAAAATATGATAGAATAAGTCAGCTTCTGCTTCGCTTTGAAAATGAAATCCGGAAGTCACTGAACGGAAGGAAGAAATGTTCGTATGGATTACATTCTTGAGACGAAGGGACTGACGAAAGTCTACGGACAGAAGGAAGCTGCCCGGGATGTCAGTCTGCACGTCCCTGCAGGAAAGATTTACGGCCTGATCGGCCGGAACGGGGCGGGAAAGACCACGATCATGCGAATGATCAGCGGCCTGTCCGTTCCGACCCGGGGCAGTTATTCCCTTTTCGGGAAAACCGGCCATGAGATGGAAAAAATGCTGAAGCATGTGGGGGTTCTCATTGAGAGCCCCGGTCTGTATTCCCGTTTTTCCGGCTATGAAAACCTGAAAATCAAATGTATCGGAATGGGAATCTCTCCCAAAGGGTATGTGGAAGAGCTGCTGAAAACCATCGGCCTGGAAGGCGCCGACCGGAGAAAGCCGGCAGGTTCCTATTCCCTCGGAATGCGGCAGCGGCTCGGAATCGGGCTGGCGCTGGTGGGGGATCCGAAAATGCTGGTGCTGGACGAGCCCATCAACGGGCTGGATCCCCAGGGCATTGCCGAAATCCGGCAGCTGCTGGTCCGGCTGCGGGATGAAAAGGGCATGACCGTTATGGTCTCCAGCCATATCCTGGACGAGCTGGCCAAGGTAGCGGACTGCTACGGCATCATCAACGAAGGGACACTGCTGGATGAATTCAGCGCGGAGGAACTGCACCGGAGGAGCGGCCGCTTTATCCGGATCCGCACGGATGACCCTGCGGCCACGGTTCGGGTGCTGAAGGAAATCGGGGTGGAGCAGATCCGGGAGGAAGCGGACGGTTCCCTGGCGGTTTCCGAACAGCTGGAAAACACTGCCGCCATGTCCAAAGCGATTGTGGAAGCCGGTATCGCCCTGCAGGAAATCTGTCTGAACAGCGTCTCGCTGGAAGACTATTATCTCGGCGTGACAGGGGGTGGACGCCATGCATAACCTGATCCGTATGGATCTGTACCGGATGGGAAAGGCCAGGAGCTTCCGCGTTTGCCTGATTCTTGCCTTCGTGTTTTCCCTGGCTTCAACGCCCCTGGCCAGGTTGCTTTACCTGCTGGGGAAGGCGCTGTCCCCGAAAGATGTCCTCCCGTTTCCCGAAAAGGCCGGCCTGTGCGGAATGATTGCCAGCCCGGCGTCTGCATTGGCGGTCATGCTTGCCCTGCTGAGCACGGTCAGTTTTTTCCATGCGGATGTGGAAAACGGATATATCAAGAACATTGCGGGTCAGATGCCGCGAAAAGGGTATTCCATTCTTTCCCGGTACCTGGCTTCCGTTCCACACAATCTGCTGTTTTTTGTGACAGGCCTGGCCGGAAACCTGATCGGAACCCTCCTGTTTCAGAAAATTACCGTGGAAGGATCCGTTCCGGACAGCCTTGCGGTTTTCCTGCTGAAGCTGCTGCTGATGCAGGGACTTTGCGCAATCCTGCTGCTGGTGACCGCCACATTCCGGAACAAGTCCCTGGGGATGATTCTGGCGGTGGTGCTGGGGCTTCCGCTGATGACGCTGATCTATCTGGGCATCAATGCGGGACTGCAACAGCTGCTGGGAGACGGCTTTGACCTGACCCTGTATATGCCGGATCAGCTTCTGAAGGAAGACCGTCCGGACACCCTCCGGTCGGTGCTGGCCGGCGCGGTGACCATTGGCGTCTTTCTGCCGCTGGCTGTGAAGGTGTTTGACAAAAGAGATATAAAATAAAGGAGAAAAAAGATGAGCAACATGGAATATGAACAGAAATCCGGGCATCCTGTACTGGCCTTTGTACTCGCGCTCCTGGGAATCATCGCGGCGGTGCTGCTGGTTTTCCTTACCGGCGTCATCGGCGGCGGAATCGCGCTGGCCCTGGGTGTGGCGGCCGTCCTGATCGGTATCGCCGCCCGCAGGCGGGGCCTGGGAATTGCCGCTATCATCTGCGGTACGCTGGCGGTGATCCTGGCGGTTATCATGACCTTCTCAACCGTTGCCGTCTTCCGGAAGATCCACGATGAAGCGCTGAAATACAAGGACGAGGCGCCGCTGGTGGCCCAGTGCCTGGACAAGCCCCATTTCGGTTTCCTGGGCATGATCATCAATGTGACAAAGTACGAGGGCGACTCGCAGCAGCTGGTGGATCAGTTCAACATGATCAAGGAAAAAGTGGACAAGGGTTTAAAGGACTCCTCGTCTGCACTGCCCTGGATTGCAACGGCGCAGGCGGCGGAATCGGAGGACGAAGTGCTCCGGGTGGCCGTGCTGTATGACATTTCCACTATGGATGTTTCAAAGACCACCGACGACTACCTGATTCCGATGAATGTTTTTGACCGGCTTTTTGAAACCCGGCCCGTCAACGGAAAATCCGAGATTGTGAAGAGCCTGATCACGGATTATTCCGTCAGCGCGGACGGCCTGACCTACGATTTTGTCCTGCGGGAGGGCATTGTGTTTTCCAACGGCAGCGCGCTGACGGCTTCGGACGTGCAGTACAGCTTTGAACGGCTGCTGAAGGCGGCCCGGGAAAATACCGATATCCCGCTGGAAATCAAGGGCGGGGAAGCGGTCATGAAGGGTGAAGCGCAATCCCTGGAAGGCTTCAGCATTAAGGATGACACCCATTTTTCCGTTACCCTGAACGCGCCGAACGCCGGCTTCCCGGCGGAGCTTTCCGCCCCGGCGGCTTCCATTGTGGATGCTGAAACCACGGAAAAAGCCGCCGCTTTCGGAACCGATCCCGCGGATGCCATCGGTACCGGTCCCTACATTGTGACCGAATGGGTTTCCAACGATCACTATACGCTGGTGTACAATGACAAATACTGGGGCCCCAAACCCAGCGTCAAAAAACTGATTGTCCGGGTGATTGCCGACCCCATGACCCAGAACCTGATGTTCCAGAACGGAGAACTGGATATCATCAACCTCCAGTACCTGGACAGCGCCATCGTGGCTGCCACGTACAAAAACAAGCCGGCGGATCGGATTGCCAGCACGCCGAACGTAGGGGAGACCTTCCTGCTGATGAACGAAGAAAACCCCTACCTGAAGGACGTCAAAGTCCGCAAAGCCATCGGAATGGCCATTGACGTGGACCTGATCATCCAAAGCATTTTCAGCGGGGACGCCCAGCGGGAAAACTGCATGATTCCCACCGGCGTCTGGGCACATAACGACCAGCAGGAGGGATACACCTATGATCCGGAAGCCGCAAAGGCCCTGCTGAAGGAAGCCGGATATGCGGAAAACGAAGTGAAGTTTGAGCTTTCGATGGATTCCTCGGCGGATTCCGGCACCCAGCTTGTATACGCCTCCATCAGCGAACAGCTGAAAAAGGTCGGAATCCAGGCAACCGTTGCCAGCTATGATCATTCCTCCTGGCTGGCCAAACGCTCCAGTGGCACCATGGATTCCTTTGTGGGCCGCTGGGGAATGGACTACAACGATCCGGCGAACATCGTGTTCACCTTCTTCGGAAGCGAGGAAAGCAACAGGGGCCGCAGCATCAACTATCCGGACAAATCGATTTTTGCCCGGGTTGCCGCGGCACGGACCATCGTGGATGACCAGGAGCGGGAAAAGGAATACCAGGAACTGGACCGGAAGCTGATCCGGGAAGATGCCGTGTGGATTCCCATGTATTCAACGCTGCATATGTGGTGCCTGGGAGACCGGGTGGCTTCCTTTACTCCGCACTGGGCCGGGTTCAGTGATTTCTATATTGCGGACGTTGTGCTGAAATAAAGATGAAAAAAAGCCTGATTCACCGGCTGGTCCAGGCCGTGATCGTCCTGATCGGGGTCGTCCTGCTGATTTTCGTGATGCTCCGGATTGTTCCGGGCAATCCGATTGAAACCATGATGGGCGAGCACGCGGACGCCGCCACGGTGGCGCGCATGACCGCTGAAATGGGCCTGGACCAGCCCCTGCATATTCAGTTTTTCCGGTACATCTCCTCGGCGTTCCGGGGAGATTTCGGAACCAGCTATTCTCTTGGAAAACCGGTTTCGCAGCTGATCGGCAGCGCCTTTGTCAACACGCTGATCCTGGCGCTGTTTGCTGCGCTGTTTGCCTGGGTGGCGGGAATCGGCTGCGGCATTCTTTCAGCAGTTCACAAAAACCGGCTGCCGGACCGGCTGTTCATGGGTTTTTCCATCCTGGGTATATCCCTGCCGGTTTTCATGGCGGCCATGTTCCTGCAGTACATTTTCGGGTTTTGCCTGCACTGGCTTCCCATTTCCGGCACCGAACGCTGGACGGGGTTTATCCTGCCCTCCATTGCCCTGGGCTGGAATTCCGCCGGCCAGGTGGCCCAGATGACGCGGACGGCCCTGCTGGAAACGCTGCAGGAAGACTATATTGATACGGCCAGGGCCAAGGGCAGGAGCCCCTCCGGGGTGTTGGTCCACCATGCCCTCCGCAATGCCATGCTGCCGGTGCTGACCATGATGACTATTCAGTTTTCCGGCCTGCTTTCCGGCGCTGTGATCACGGAAACGGTATTTTCCATCAACGGCGTCGGACGGTTGATGGTGCAGGCGATTTCCGGCAGGGATATTCCGCTTTTGCAGGGAACGGCCCTGCTGGCAACGGCGGTTGTGATTTTCGGAAGCCTGCTGGCGGACGTCCTGTATTCCGTGCTGGATCCCCGGGTCCGGAAGGAGGGGTGAGCCGTGCTGAAAGCGAAGCGAAAGCAGGTTGAACAGGCGGCGGACCTCCGGCTGCAAAGCCAGATCGGCGAGCAGGAACGGTTCCGGGACCAGCTGCGGCGCATGGCCCGGGAAAACAAAACCGCCGTGGTTTCCTTTTTTGTGATTGTGATTCTGATGCTGGCTGCCATCCTGGCGCCGCTGCTGACCCCTTACGAAGAAAACGAAATGGACCTGCTGCACCGGCTGCAGCCGCCCTCGGCGGAGCATCTCCTGGGAACGGACGAGGGCGGAAGGGACGTGCTGACCCGGCTGCTGTTCGGAGCCCGGGTCTCCCTGCTGATCGGCGTGGCGCCGGCGCTGCTGAGCCTGATTCTCGGCGCGCTGCTGGGAGCGGCCGCAGGCTACCGGGGCGGGATGACGGACACGGTGATTATGCGGATTGCGGATGTTACGCTGGCGTTTCCGTCCATGCTGCTGGCCATGGTGATCATGTATTCCCTGGGCGGCGGCATTTTCAACGTTTTCCTGACGCTGACCCTGGTCAACTGGGCGAATGTGGCCCGGATTGTCCGGTCCCAGACCCTGAAACTCCGGTCCGACGAGTTTGTGGAAGCGGCGCGGGTCACCGGCGTTCCGGACCGCACCATCCTGCGCCGGCATATCCTGCCCAACTGCCTGCCGACACTGCTGGTCCTGTTTACCCTGAACATTCCCGCGGCGATCCTGACGGAAAGCAGCCTGAGCTTTCTCGGACTCGGCATTCAGCCTCCGAACGCCTCCTGGGGCCTGATGATCAATACCGGGCGGCAGTACCTGTACAACGCGCCGTGGCTGTGCTTTGCGCCGGGAGCGGCCATCATGCTGATTGTGCTGTCCTTTAACTTTCTGGGGAACGGACTGCTGGATGTGCTGGATCCCCGTATGAAGAAACAGTAACAGGAGCCGAGAATGAACGAGATGACACTGGAGGTCAGCGGCCTGACCGTCTGCTATCCGACGGAGAAGGGCGCGATTTTTCCCGTGAAGGATGTTTCCCTGAAGGTTCCCGCCGGAAGCATTGTGGGAATCGTGGGAGAATCCGGATGCGGCAAAAGCATGACGGCCCGGGCGGTGATGGGCCTGCTGCGCTCTCCCGGAAAGGTGACGGCCGGCAAGGTGTTTCTCTGCGGCCGGGAAATCACTGCGCTGCCGGAAAAGGAACGCCGGAAGCTGCGGGGAAACGAAATGTCCATGATCTTCCAGGAGCCTATGACCAGCCTGAATCCCGTGATGAAGGTGGGAAAGCAGGTGGAGGAAGCCATCCGGCTGCATACGGACTGCAGCCGGGAAGAGGCGAAAAGAAGAACCCTGGAGCTGTTCCGGGAGGTGGAAATTCCCGAGGCGGAAACCCGCCTGAGCTGCTATCCGCACCAGCTTTCGGGCGGACTGCGCCAGCGGGTTATGATCGCCATGGCCATGGTGTGCCGCCCCCGGCTGCTGATTGCCGATGAACCCACCACCGCGCTGGATGTGACCGTGGAGGCGCAGATCCTGAAACTTCTGGAGCACCTGCGGGACGCGGGCACCAGCGTGCTGATGATCAGCCACAACCTGGGGGTCATTGCCCGGGTCTGCGACGAAGTGTATGTCATGTACGCGGGGCGCGTTGTGGAGCAGGCATCGACGGAAAGACTGTTTGAACAGCCGCTGCATCCCTATTCCCGGGGGCTGTTCCGGTCCGTCCGGTCCCTTCGGGAAGGCTGCGAAACGCTGGAGACGATTCCGGGGGTGGTTCCGAACCTGCTCCGGCTTCCCCAGGGCTGCAGCTTTTCCCTGCGGTGCCCGGAATGCGGGGAAAAATGTGAGAAAACCATGCCGGAGCTGCTGGAAACGGAACCGGGGCACGCGGTGCGCTGCTTCCGGGCGGAGGGGGGAGAGGAATGAGCGGGTACCTGCTGGAGGCGCGGAATGTGACGAAACTGTTTCCGGCGGCGGGAAAAAAGAAGGTGCATGCGGTTTCCGACGTTTCCCTGCAGATTCGGGAGGGCGAAACCCTGGGGCTGGTGGGAGAATCCGGCTGCGGAAAGAGCACCCTCGGAAGGCTGCTGATCCGGCTGCTTGCGCCCACCTCCGGGGAGGTGCGGTTCCGGGGGGAGAACATTACGGCCCTGAAGGACAGCGATTTCCGCCGGATCCGGAAGGAAATGCAGCTGGTTTTCCAGGATCCCTATGCTTCCCTGGATCCCCGGATGACCGTCCGGGACCTGGTGGCGGAGCCGATTGAAACCTGGCGCCTGTGCGGCAGCCGGGAGGAGGTTACGGACCGGGTGCGGGAACTGCTGCGGGCGGTGAACGTGCCGGAGGAATTCCTGTACCGGTATCCCCATCAGTTCTCCGGGGGACAGCGGCAGCGCATCGGCATTGCCCGGGCCATCGCCGCGGATCCGTCCTTCATCGTCTGCGACGAACCGGTCTCCGCGCTGGATGTCTCCGTGCAGAACCAGATCCTGAACCTGCTCCGGGACCTGAAAACCTCCCGGAAGCTGACCTATCTGTTTATCAGCCACGACCTGTCGGTGGTGCGCTATCTTGCGGACCGGGTCTGCATCATGTTCCTGGGAAAAATTTGCGAGATCGGGGACACGGAAGAGATTTACACCCGCCCGCGGCATCCGTATACCCGCTTTCTGCTGGACGCCGTTCCGGTGCCGGATCCCTCAGTCCGGGGAAAGGAGATCCGCCTGCTGAAGGGGGAGCCGCCCAGTCCCGCCGATCCGCCTACCGGCTGCCGGTTCCGTACGCGCTGCCCCCGGGCGACGGAAAAATGCGCCGCGTCGGAGCCTGAACTGCGGTACATCGGCGGCGTTCAGGCGGCCTGCTACTATGCGGAGGAAGGGCCGGCGTAAAAGCAGGGCATTTCTATTTTTCCGATTTCGGAGGAATAGAAGGGAGAAACGGGGAAAATCCGAAGGAAAAGGAAAGCCGTTTTGTGGTAAAATATTCCACGTTCATGAAAACGGAGGAAGAGAAGTATGTTCGTACCGATTCTGCTGTTTATCCTGGGTCTGATTCTGCTGATCAAGGGCGGGGACTGGTTTGTTGACGGATCGGTGGACCTGGCCCACCGGCTGCGGGTGCCGGAAATGATTATCGGCGCCACGGTGGTTTCCATCGGCACCACCCTACCGGAAGTGCTGGTTTCCGCCACGGGGGCCATTGAAGGCCACGGCGGCATTGCTTACGGAAACGCCATCGGCAGCGTGATCTGCAACACGGCGCTGATTTCCGCCCTGACCTTTGCCATCCGCCCCTGCAAGGTGGACGGGGCCAGTTTTAAGGTGCCGGTCATCTTCTTCTTTGCCGCGGCGGCGATTTATGCCGGCACGGCCTATGCCACCGGAATGTTCTCCCGGTGGATCGGCATTGTGCTGCTGGCGGTGTTCTGCGGCTATATTTTCTACACGATTTACAACGGCAAAAAGAAGGGCCTGATCGGCGGGGAAGACGCCTCCGGCGACAAGGAAACGGAAAAGGAAAAACCGCTCTGGCTGACCATCCTGATGCTGGTAGCGGGAGCGGCCTGTATTGCCGTGGGCGCACGGCTCCTGGTGGATAACGGAACGAAGATCGCCGAAGCGCTGGGCGTTCCGGAATCGGTGATTGCCCTGACCTTTGTGGCGCTGGGAACAAGCCTGCCGGAGCTGGTTACGGCCATCACGGCGCTGGCCAAGGGGCACAGCGCCCTGAGCCTGGGAAATATTGTGGGCGCCAATTTGTTCAACCTGGTTCTGGTTAGCGGAATTGCCACGGTGCTGCGTCCGTTCTCCATTTATGAGCTGGGGGCCAAAACCATCGGCGGAACCCCCGTGTCCCTGGTGGTGGACCTGCCGGTGATGCTGTTCGTGATGGCGTTTATGACGCTGCCGGCCCTGAAGAGGGGAAAGCTGACCCGGCCCCAGGGAATCATCCTGCTTTGCGTTTACGCGGCCTTCTGCGTCTTCCAGTTTGTGTTTTAATACGGATATTCGGTGCCAAGGGTTCCGTTGACGGCGGGATCCGTGGAATCCACCCCTGTGAAGCACTCCGGAAACAGTCCGGCGGTGCTTCTTTTTTCGCCGGCGCTTTCCAGGTGGGTAATATCCCCGAACCGGGTGATCCGGAAGGAAACCTCCCCCCGGATCCGCTCTTCCGTTACCACTTCCGTCACGGAGGAGGGCAGGGAAAGGGTCCGGTGCCACAGCACCAGGGGCGAGGTGTCGGTGAGCCAGGCCAGGAAGGCCGCGGAAATCCCGAAATGGCAGAAGAGGGCGATGGTGTCCTTCGGGTTGCTTTCGCAGCGCCATACGGGGCCGTCCTTGCGGAAACTGTACCGGGCCATCAGCGCTTCCGCGCCGGCCTTGGTTTCTTCCCAGATGGGTTTGACGCTGCTGCCGTCAAACAGGGGCGCATCCGCCCAGCGGTCGGGATCCGTCACGCCGGGAAGCGCGGACCACAGGCGGGGCGGCAGGTCCCAGGGAAGCCGGGACTCCCCGGTTTCCGGATCCTTGCACCGGCCGCGGAACTCCGCCAGCCAGGGAAGGACTTCCGCTTCGCGATGCAGCTTTTCCAGCGTATAGGCGGCGGTATCCCGGGCCCGGCCCAGGGGGGAAACATAAAAGTCACGAATCTGATAACGGACCATCCGGCGGCTGAGCAGCTCCGCCTCGATCCGGCCCTTGGGGGTCAGGGAGTCGACGGTGTAGTCCGGTTCCGCATGGCGGATCAGGAGAATGCGCATGAAATCCCTCCGTTGTTTTCTTTTTTTCCTGCCGGTATTATACAGGGGCGGAACGTGAATGACAAGCTTGACAGCGGAACGGGGAAACGTTTACAATGAGCAAAAAGGTTCGTACAAATTAAAAAACCATGCATGAAAATCGGAGGGAACATGAACAAAGGAGCATTCATCAGCGGAGTCTATCCCAATTTTCTTGCTGAAATCGGCATCGGGGAGGAAGAAGCGAAGCAGCGGGTGCAGGCTGCCTTTGAGACCATCTTTTTTGACCCGGAGGAAAACTTTTGCCATCACACGGACGAGGACGCCTGGTGCATGGTGGATACCGGCAATATTGACGCCCGGACGGAAGGCATGAGCTACGGAATGATGATGTGCGTCCAGATGGACCGGCAGGACATCTTCGACAAGCTGTGGACCTTTTCGGACCGGTATATGCGGCAGCGGGAAGGCGTCCATGCCGGCTACTTTGCCTGGTCGGTGGGCCTGGACGGCAAGCATAACGCGGAAGGCCCCGCCCCGGACGGGGAGGAGTATTTCGCCATGGCGCTGTTCATGGCCGGCGCCCGGTGGGGAGACGGTGAAGGAATCTTCAACTATACGGAGCAGGCCCGGGAGATCCTGCGGCATGTGGTGCATCAGCACGAAATGATTCCCGGCGGGGAACCCATGTGGGATCCGGAAAACAAGTATATCCGGTTTGTGCCGGAAATGAAGATTTCCGACCCCAGCTACCATCTTCCGCATTTTTATGATCTTTTCGCCCTGAAAGCGGACGAAAAGGACCGGAAATTCTGGAAGCAGGCGGCGGAAGCAAGCCGGAAATACATTGTGAAATCCGCGGACGCGAAAACCGGCCTGAGCCCGGAATACGCGGATTACGACGGCAAGACGGTGCTGCTGTTCAAAAAGCCGTGGGTTTACTATTCCGACGCCTACCGGGTCGCCGAAAACATCGCCCTGGACCACGTGTGGTTCGGGGATCATCCGGAGGAGGACGATGTGGAAACCCGGATTCAGGACTTCTTTGCGGCGCAGGACCTGTCCGATCTCCGGGCCTACGAGCTGGACGGAACGCCCCAGACGGAGCCGGCCATGCATCCCACGGCCATACTCTCGGTGCTGGGAGCCGCTTCCATTGCCAGCAAAAGCGCCCACCGGGAAAAGTTCCTGCGGATTTTTGCGGAAACGCCCCTGCGCAAGGGCGTCAGGAGATACTATGACAACTGCCTCTGGTTTTTCTGCCTGCTGATGCTGACCGGGAATTACCGGATCTATATTTAAAATAATAGAAGGGAGAAAAAAAGATGATTTATTATGTGGACATCCAGGCGGGACGGGAAGGAAACGGCAGCCGGGAAATGCCCTTCCGGCGGATCAACGACGCGGCAAAGATTGCCATGCCCGGGGATGAAGTGCTGGTGGCGCCGGGCATTTACCGGGAATACGTGAATCCGGTCCATGCCGGCACGGAGGAGCAGCGCATTGTCTATCGCAGCACGGAACCCCGGGGCGCGGTGATTACCGGCGCGGAAGAGGTCACCGGCTGGAAGAAGGTCAAGGGCACCACCTGGACCGCCCGGGTGAACAACGGCGTGTTCGGCGCCTACAATCCCTACCGGGAAATGGTGTGCGGCGACTGGTATTTCGCGCCCACGGTGCGCCATACCGGTTCCGTTTACCTGAACGACCGGGCTATGTATGAAACCACCTCGCTGAAGGAGTGCATGGCCGGAAAGCCGGATCCCTGCGCCTGGGACCCGGAGGATGCCAAGTACCTGTGGTACACGGAGCAGGAAGGGGAGGAAACCGTCCTCTACGCCAACTTCCAGGGGCTGGATCCCAACGCGGAAAAGGTTGAGATCAGCGTGCGCCGGAACGTTTTCATGCCGGACCGGACGGGCATCGGCTATATTACCGTCAGCGGATTCGTGCTGACCAAGGCCGCCACCACCTGGGCGCCGCCGGCCGCCTACCAGGACGGCCTGATCGGCCCCCACTGGAGCCGGGGCTGGATCATTGAGGACTGTGAGGTCAGCAACAGCCGCTGCTGCGGCATCTCCCTGGGAAAATACCTGGATCCCGAAAACGATATGTATTTCTATCGCCGCCGGGTGAAGAGCCCCACCCAGATGGAGCGGGACGCGGTATGCCGCGGCCAGTATCACGGGTGGCTGAAGGAAAAGGTCGGCGGGCACATCATCCGCCGGTGCGAAGTGCATCACTGCGAGCAGACGGGCATCGTGGGCCGGATGGGCGGTGTGTTCTCCACCATTGAGGACTGCCATATTCACCACATCTGCAATTCCCAGCAGCTGGGCGGCGCGGAAACCGCGGGCATCAAGCTGCACGCGGCCATTGACGTGACCATCCGCCGCAACCATATCCATCACTGCATCATGGGCATCTGGCTGGACTGGGAAGCCCAGGGCGCCCGGATCAGCCAGAACCTGCTGCACGACAACTGGCCGCCGGAAGGCCGGAGCCACGCCCAGGGCGCCATGTTCTCCACGGACGTCTTTATTGAGGTGGGCCACGGACCGACCCTGATTGACAACAACCTGCTGCTGAGCCCGGTGAGCATTACGATTCCTAGCGAAGGAATCGCCTGCGTCCATAACCTGGTGCTGGGCGGCTTCAGCCTGATCAACAGCGGCGTGGACAGCATTGTGAACGGCCAGCGGGAACCCCGGTATACCCCCTATCACATCCGTCACCGGACGGAGGTGGCCGGATTCATGACCATCCTTCACGGAGACGACCGGATTTACAACAATATTTTTGTCCAGGCCTGGCCGGACGCGCCGGACAAAAAGCCCACGGATGCGGATCACCGCACGGTGGGAACGGCGCCCTTTGACATTTTCCCCACCCATGAGGAATGGATAGCTCCGTTCCGGGAAGGCGAGGAACCCAACATGCACGGACTGGGCGAAGCGCACTTCGGCCATCTGCCGGTGTGGGTAAACGGCAACGCCTACTTTAACGGCGCCACCGTATACCACAAGGAAGAGCACAAACTGGCGGATCCCAAAGGCGGCGTCAAGGTGACGCTGACGGAAAAGGACGGAAAGTATACGCTGAAAACCAACCTGTATACCCGCCTGAAGGGATTCAGCGACGGAATCATTACCAGCGATCTCCTGGGATACGCGTTTGAACCGGAAGAACGGTTTGAGAATCCGGACGGAACGGACATCATCTTCAACCGGGATTACTTCGGCAATCCCCGGGGCGTGGAAACGGTGCCGGGTCCCTTTGCTTCCGCCGGGGACAGCACAAAGACGCTCTGGTAAACCAACCTGTCTTTCAAAATTCCGCGGTGCCGCTGCAAGGCGCCGCGGCCTTTTTTTTCGCTTCGTGTGGATAAAAGCCGGAGGCGTGAACCGATGCTTTTCTTTTACGGGAAAATGGAATATAATAAGACGATATACCCTTGAATTTTGTGGAAGCTCGGAGGATTGCAACGGATGAAACGGTGGATCGGTTTGATTCTTGCGGGGATGCTCCTGGCCGGGTGCTTCGGCGCCGCGGCGGAGGGGCAGAAAGCGCCGGATTATATCCTGGAAGGTTTTGAAGGCGAAAACGCCACGCGGAACTGGGAAACGAACCTGTTTTTCCAGCGGATGGAGGAGCGGACGGGCATTTCCTTCCAGTTCCGGGAAAGCACGCAGTACACCCAGTGGAGCCAGCGGATCCAGGCCATGAAGGCCGGGGAGAACCTGCCGGACGTGCTGTTCAAGGCGGAGCTGAAGTCCACGGAAGTCCGGGATCTTTATGAAGCGGGAATCCTGATTGACCTGAAGCCTTACCTGGCGGAATATGCGCCGGATCTCTGGAAGCTGCTGGAGGAAAACCCGGAGGCCCTGGCCGCCATTTCCCTGGAAAACGGGGCGATCCCTGCGCTGCCGTGCTTCAACACCCTGCAGAACAACGACCTGATGTGGATCAACAGCACCTGGCTCCGGAACCTGAAGCTGGAGACCCCGGAGGACGCGGAGAGCCTGAAAGCGGCGCTGACGGCCTTCCGGGACCGGGATCCCAACAACAACGGCCAGAAGGATGAAATCCCCCTGACTTTTATCGGCATGTGGGAGCTGCGGTTCCTGGGGCACGCCTTCGGGATCACGGACAACGACTATTACATTTCCGCCCGGGACGGCAAGGTAACCTCCGACCTGACCTCGGAGAAAAACCGCCGCTTCCTTACCTGGCTGCATGAACTGTGGGCGGAAAACCTGCTGGACCATAACGGCTTTTCCATGGCGGACTCCATGCGCCAGATTACGGATGAGAAAAAGACCAACCCCTACGGAATGATCCTGTCTTCTTCCGCCTTGACGGTGGTGCCTTCCGCCTGGCTGAGCAACTATGCGCTGCTGCTTCCGCTGAAGTGGGAAGGAAAGCAGGTTTACCGGAGCCTGGCGGGGGACCTGGTCCGCGGCACCTTTGCCGTTACCTCCCGGTGCGCAAACCCGGAGAAGCTGGTCAGCTGGGTCAATTACCTGTATACCGAGGAAGGCGCCCTCATGTCCCAGTACGGGCTGGAAGGCGAGGAATACAGTTTCCGGGAAGACGGCCTGTGGGAGTGGAAGGAAGACCTGACCACCGTGGCACAGCTGATTCTTCCGGAACGCACCATCAGCTCCGGAGCAGTGGCGCCGGGCATCTCCCCGGTGGATTTCCAGCTGAAATACAGCGATGAGGCCACCCGCCGGGATATTGAGCAGATTGCTGAAATGCAAAAATATACGGTGCTGCCCGTTCCGCTGGTGAACCTGAGCCGGGAGGACGCGGAAAAAATCGCGGCCATCCAGCTGGATCTGTCCACGTATGCGGAAAACACCATGGCGCAGTTTGTGGCGGGGGATCTTCCCCTCAACGACGAGGAATGGAACAAATTCTGCCGGACTGCGGAAGAAAAGGGCCTTGGCAGGATGATTGAAATCTGGCAGAAATATATCCGGTAAACCCTAAACCCGTGTCCGGTCTGCAGCCGAAGACAGAAGGGAATACAGAGTCTGGAGTGAAGAAAAAATGGAACGCTGGGATGAAATGATTCGGAAACTGGACTTGCCGGAAAACCGGGAACGGCTTGCGGCCCTGTATGGTGCGGACGCGGAAACCGTGGCGCAGCAACAGGCGCGGTATGCGGCCCTGATCCGGCGCCACGGGGAGCTGTTCGGCGACCGGGGAGAAATGGTGCTGGTCAGCGCGCCGGGACGGACGGAAATCGGCGGAAACCATACGGATCACAACCGCGGCCGGGTGCTGGCAGCGGCGGTGAACCTGGATGCCCTGTGCGCGGCCACCCGCCGGGAGGACCGGAAGGTGCGCTTCCATTCGGAAGGGTACGCGCCCATAGAAATGGACCTGTCGGTGCTCGAACCGCAAAAGGCGGAGGAAGGGACCACCCAGGCCCTGATCCGCGGCGTTGCGGCAGGCATGGCGGAGGCCGGTTATGAAATCGGCGGGTTTGACGCCGCGGTGACCTCCACGGTGGCAGGCGGAAGCGGACTGAGCAGCTCCGCCGCCCTGGAAGTGATGCTGACCGGGGTGCTGGACGCGCTGTACAACCGGTTTGACATGCCGTATGTGCTGCGGGCCCAGATCAGCCAGCGGGCGGAGAATCAGTATTTCGGCAAGCCGTCGGGACTGCTGGACCAGATGGCCAGCGCCGCCGGCGGACTGGCGGCCATGGATTTCCGGGATACGGAGCATCCGCTGGTGCACGCCATACAGTATGATTTCGCGAAGCGGGGATACCGGCTGGTGGTGGTGGCCACGGGCGGATCCCACGCGGACCTGACGGACGAATACGCCGCGATTCCCACGGAAATGAAAGCCGTGGCAAATTGCTTCGGCCAAAGCTTCCTGCGGGATATCACCGTGGAACAGCTGCTGGAGCGGGCCGGGGAGATCCGCGCCGCGTGCGGGGACCGGGCATTGATGCGGGCGTTCCACTTTGTGGAGGAAAATGACCGGGTTCCGGTTCAGACCAAAGCGCTGGAGGAGGACCGGATCGAAGAATTCCTGCAGGCCATTATTGACAGCGGAAGGTCCAGCTTCCAGTACCTGCAGAACGTTTATTCGCCGAAAACGGACCAGAGCCTGAGCCTGGCCCTGTGCCTGGCGGAGGCAATGCTGAAGGGGAAAGGCGCCTGGCGCATCCACGGCGGCGGATTTGCCGGCACCACGCTGAACTTCGTTCCCGTGGAGGAAACGGGCCGGTTTGTTGAACAAATGGAAAAAGTCTTTGGCCGGGGCGCCTGCAAGGTGCTGAATATCCGGCCGGAAGGAGCTGCGTGGCTCCGATGCTGACGACAACCAACAGCGCGGCGGAAACCCGGGCGCTGGGAGAAAAGTTTGCGGAAACCCTTGCCCCCGGGGATACCGTGGTGCTGGAAGGACAGCTGGGCGCCGGGAAAAGCGAATTTACCCGGGGCATCGCCCGGGGCCTGGGCGTGCGGGAAACCGTCACGAGCCCCAGCTTCACCATCCTGAACGTTTACGAAAGCGGCCGGTGTCCGCTGTATCATTTCGACTGGTATCGCCTGGAAAGCGAGGACGAACTGTACGAAATGGGAATGGATGAATACCTGGGCGGCGACGGCATTGCCGTGGTGGAATGGGCGGAACGCTGTCCGGATGCCGTGCCGGACCGGGTGATCCGGGTCCGCCTGGAGGTTACGGGGGACGAAACGCGGCAGATCGAGATTGACGGAGAGAACGATGAACCTGCTTGTGATTGATACTTCGGGACCGGTTTGCGGAACGGCGGTGCTGGAGGATGAAAAGGTTCTGTGCGAATATATTTCCCAGAACCGGAACACGCATTCCGTGAACCTGATGCCCATGACGGAGGCGGCGCTGCTTTCCGCCGGAAAAACCCTGGGGGATATGGACGCCATTGCGGCGGTGACAGGGCCGGGAAGCTTTACCGGCGTGCGCATCGGCGTGGCCACGGTGAAAGGCCTGGCCCACGGGGCGGGGCTTCCCTGCATTCCCGTGGATGCCCTGGAGGCGCTGTGCCTGTCCGCCGGGGAGTTTGACGGGGTGGTCTGCCCCCTGCAGGACGCCCGGGCGGGGCAGGTGTACGGCGCGGCGTTCCGAAACGGCGAAAGGCTGACGGAAGACGCACCGATGAAGCTGGAGGATTTCCTGGCAAAAACGGCGCCCCTGGGGGAACGCTTCCTGTTTACCGGGGACGGAATGCCGGTGCACCGGGAACGGATCCGGGAAGTACTCGGGGATCGGGCCTTTTTCGCCCCGGCCCACCTGAGCTACCTGAGGCCGTCGGCAGCGGGAATGATTGCGCTGAAAAAGGGCGTCCGGACGGATTACCTGTCCCTGCAGGCTACGTACCTGCGTCCGCCGAACGCCCAGAAAAACAAGCGCCTGCTGGAAGCGATGGGCCTGGACCGGGAGGAAGCGGAAAAACGATGAATGTAACAATCCGGCGGATGACCACGGCGGACCTGGATGCGGTGGAAGCCATTGAACAGGCTACCTTTGCCGTGCCCTGGAGCCGGGAAAGCTTCCGCCAGGAGCTGGAAAGGAATGTGGCCGCCCGCTACCTGGTGGCGGAAACCGGGGGACAGGTGGCCGGCTACGCGGGCGCCTGGGTCATCCTGGATGAAAGCCATATCACGAATATTGCCGTGGCGGAGGAATTCCGCGGCCGGGGAATCGGCCGGAAGCTGACGGAGGCGCTGCTGCAGTACCTGAGCAATCTCGGGGCCGTCTATGCGACGCTGGAGGTTCGGGTCAGCAACGAAAGGGCGCAGAACCTGTACAAAAGCCTGGGCTTTGTCAGCGTCGGAAAGCGGAAACGCTACTATGAAGACAACCAGGAGGATGCCTTCCTGATGGTATGCGAGCACATGCCGGCGGCGCAGGAGGACTTTGAGGAGGCGGAAACCGTCCGGGAAGCAGCGCCTCCGGAACCGGACGCGGAGGGCACGGAATCATGAAACGAAAGCTGATGGGGATTGCGGTGCTGATCCTTTCATTGGCTTTTTTTGCTTCAGCGGCCGGGGATCCCGCCCCTGAATGGGCGGAGGTGCTCCTGAACGACCGGGGATTCCTGGACGGAGGCACCTATGTGCTGCAGGATCCGGAGGGCGGACACTGGATGTATGTGGACGACTGCCTGCGGGTCCAGGTGGTGCGCACCCGGGAAACGCCCGAACGGGAACGGCCCCGGGACGCGAAACAGGACTTCCTGTGCTTTACAACGGAAATCTGGTATGATCCGGCAAAGGATCCGGGACCGGTGACCCTGTGGGCGGACCCGGAAAAGCCGGGGAATACGGGCATCCGGAAAAGCGTCGCGCAGATTGCGCAGGAGCAGCAGGCCGTTTTCGCCGTCAGCACGGACCTGTTTACTGCCCGCATTTCCATGCAGACCTGCGGGGTGGTGATCCGCAATGGCCTGGTGCTCCAGGACCGCAGGAACCGGCATTTTCCCGGACAGCGGCCGCCCCAGGATACCCTGGCCCTCTACGCGGACGGGCATATCGACAGCTTCCTGCCCGCGGAAAAGAAGGCGGAGGAATACCTCTCCGAAGGCGCCCTGCAGGTGTATACCTTCGGGCCGGTGCTGGTGCGGGACGGGGAAATCCCGGAGGAGGTGCTCCGGTATGACGACCGGGCGCTGAACCCGATGCATGCCTTCGGCATGGCGGAACCCGGGCATTTCATCGACGTGCTGTGCGAAGGCCGGCTGAAAAGCGTCAACGGATCCACCGGGGTCATGACGAGCGCCCTGGCGGCCATCATGAAGGACCGGGGATGCCGGATTGCGGTGAACCTGGATGGGGGCAGCACCGCGGTGATCGCGTTTATGGGGCAGCAGCTCAACGCCGTGGCGCAGAAGCCTGCCGGACGGGTGACCTGCGAGGTGCTGGCCTTCGGCCCCGGACGGGCGGAAAAAACCGAAAAGATGCTTGACACGGGATGCGAAGAGTGATAAGGTATCGGGGTAAGCCGCTCGGGAGAGGTCTGTCCAAATGCGCTTGCGCAACCTCAGGATCCCGGCGAGTATGTAAACAGGAGGTGCTGTCCCATGTATGCTATTATCGCAGCGGGCGGCAGGCAATACCGTGTATCCCAGGGCGATGTGATCTACATCGACAAAGTCAACCAGGAAGCTGATTCTGCAATTTCCTTCGACGTGCTGATGATCGGCGGCGACGGAGACGTCAAGGTCGGAAACCCCGTTCTGAAAGACGCCAGGGTTGAGGGCAAGGTGCTCGCGCAGGTAAAGGGTGAAAAGATCACCGTTTACAAGTACAAGAGCAAGAAGGATTCCAGCCGGAAGATCGGCCACCGTCAGCCTTACACCAAGGTGGAAATCACCGCTATCAAGGCATAATGATTTCCGCAATTCTGTATCAGGGGACGGACGGCCTGACCGCCTGCCGCATTACCGGACACAGCGGACAGGCCGAAGCGGGCAGGGATATCGTCTGCGCCGCGGTTTCCATCCTCGGATGCACCTGCGTAAACGCGCTGGAAAGCGTCTGCGCCGTCATTCCGGAGATCACGGAGAATGAAGACGGCGTGCTGGCCTTTCAGCTTCCGGAAATGACGCCGGAAGAAAACGCCAGGGCGCAGATCCTGATGGGAGCCCTGAAGCAGGGGCTCACGGACCTGACGGATGCGTATCCGCACAATGTAACACTGAGGATTCAATCACTTTCCCATTAAAGAACGGAGGAAACGACCATGATGAAGCTTAATCTGCAGCAATTCGCTCATAAAAAGGGAATGGGCTCCACCCGGAACGGCCGCGACAGCGAAAGCAAGCGCCTCGGACCGAAGCGGGCGGACGGCCAGATGGCCCTCGCGGGCAACATTCTTGTTCGTCAGCGCGGAACCCATATTCATCCCGGCCACAATGTCGGCATCGGGAAGGATGACACCCTGTTCGCCAAGACCACGGGGATCGTTCGTTTCGAGCGGCTGGGCAAGGATCGCAAGCAGGTTTCCGTGTATCCCGTGGAGACCGCGGCCGAGGCTCAGTAATTGAGTTGAAAGAAATGGGCTGTTGCGGTGCAACAGCCCGTTTTCAGTTTTACAGCAAAAAACCGGAGGAGGGAAAACCATGGAAAAAAAGACTTTCTACATCACCACGCCGATCTATTATCCCTCGGGCAACATGACCATCGGGCATACGTATACCACCGTTGCCGCCGATACCATGACCCGGTTCCGGAAGATGCAGGGCTATGATACGTACTTCCTGACGGGTACGGACGAGCATGGCCAGAAGATCGAGAAAAAAGCGGCGGAAGCCGGTGTAACGCCGATCCAGTATGTGGACCGGATTGTGGCGGAAACCAAAGAACTCTGGAAGCTGATGAACATTCAGTACGACGATTTTATCCGCACCACGGAGGACCGTCACGTCCGGATTGTCCAGAAGATTTTCCGCCGGTTCTACGAGCAGGGAGACATTTACAAGGCGGAGTATGAAGGCATGTACTGTACGCCCTGTGAAAGCTTCTGGACGCCCACCCAGCTGGTGGAAAAGGACGGCGTCAAGGTCTGCCCGGACTGCGGCCGCCCCTGCCAGCCCATGCGGGAGGAAAGCTATTTTTTCAGGATGAGCAAGTACCAGGACTGGCTCATCGACTACATTGAAACCCATCCGGACTTTATCCAGCCGGCCAAGCGGGCCAACGAAATGCTGACCAATTTCCTGCGGCCGGGCCTGCAGGACCTGTGCGTCAGCCGGACCAGCGTCAAATGGGGCATTCCGGTGGACTTTGACGAAAAGCACACCGTTTACGTCTGGATTGACGCCCTGAGCAATTACATTACCGCCCTGGGGTACGACACGGAGCACGATGAGCTGTTCCGGAAATACTGGCCGGCGGACATCCACCTGGTGGGCAAGGAAATCGTCCGGTTCCACACGATTTACTGGCCGATCATGCTGCATGCCCTGGGCCTGCCGCTGCCGAAACAGGTGTTCGGACACGGCTGGCTGCTCTTCGGCGCGGACCGCATGAGCAAGAGCAAGGGCAACGTGGTGTATCCCGAACCCATCGTGGCGCGCTACGGCGTGGATCCCCTGCGGTATTACCTCATGCGGGAAATGCCCTTCGGCGCCGACGGAAACTATACCAACGAAAGCTTCCTGACCCGCATGAATGCGGACCTGGCCAACGACCTGGGAAACCTGGTCAGCCGGACGGTGGCCATGATTGAAAAGTATTTCGGCGGAGTGATGCCGGCGTGGGACAACAACGCGGAGGAACCCACCGGCGCCGAGCTGAGGAAGCACTGCGCCGCGCTGCCGGAACTGGTCAATGGGCAGATGGACAAGCTGCAGTTCTCCCAGGCCCTGGCCGAAATCTGGAAGGTCATCGGGGAGTGCAACAAGTACATTGACCTGACCCAGCCCTGGATTCTCGGCAAGGATCCGGAAAAAACCGGCCTGCTGGGCAATGTGCTGCTGACCCTGGCGGAATGCGTCCGCTTCACGGCAGTGCTGATCCAGCCCTTTATGCCCTCCACCCCGGAACGCATTTTCAGCCAGCTGGGGATTACGGATGAAAGCCTGAAAACCTGGGACTCCCTGAAGTGCTTCGGCATGCTGAAGGACGGCATCCGGGTCTGCAAGGGCGAGGCGCTTTTCCCGCGGATCGACGTAAACAAGGAGCTGGAAGCCCTCAGCGGCGGAAAGCAGGAAACGAAGCCCGAGGCAAAGCCGGAAAAGAAGGCCGAAAAGAAGGCCGACAAGAAGCACGAGGAACCGGAATACCCGGCGGAAATCGCCATTGACGAGTTCTTCCGGTGCAAAATCCAGGTAGCCCGGGTCAAGGCCTGCGAAAAGGTGGAAAAGAGCAGCAAACTGCTGAAATTCACGCTGGGCCTGGGGAAGGACGGCGAACGCACCGTAGTCAGCGGAATCCAGAAGTGGTACGCGCCGGAAGACCTGGTGGGCCGCCAGGTGGCGGTGATCACCAACCTGAAGCCGGCCAAACTGGCAGGCATCGAAAGCCAGGGCATGATTCTGAGCGCCATGGATGACAGCGGCAATCTCCGCCTGATGAGCGTTGAGGAAGGCGTGGAGGACGGTGCCATCATCGGATGACCGAATGGTTTGACAGCCACTGCCATGTGGACGAGGAAAAATTCAATGAAGACCGGGATGCCGTGCTGGCGCGCATGCGCGAGCACGGTATTACCCGTTTTGCGGTGATCGGCAGCGACATGGAAACCTCCCGCCATGCCATTGTCTTCGCGAAAGAGCATGAGGGCGCCGTGGCCGTGGGCGGCATCCATCCCCACGAAGCCAAAGGCTTCCGGGAAGAGGACTGTGAAGAGATTGCCCGGTGGTGGAAAAACGGAGACATCCGGGCCATCGGGGAGATCGGGCTGGACTATTACTATGATCTCAGCCCCCGGGACGTACAGCAGGCGGTATGCCGCCGCCTGATGGAGCTGGCCTGGGAGCTGGGCGCACCGGCGGCGTTTCATATCCGCGATGCCCACGGGGACATGCTGGAGCTCATGAAGAGCATGAAGGGAAGGCTGACGGGCGGCATTATTCACTGCTTTTCCGGCAGCGCGGAAACCGCGAAGGAATACCTGAAACTGGGCTATTATATTTCCTTTGCCGGACCCCTGACCTTTAAAAAAGCGCCGAAACTCCAGGAGGCCGTGAAGCTGATCCCCCGGGACCGGCTTCTGATTGAAACAGACAGTCCGTATATGGCGCCGGAACCGGTCCGGGGAACCCGGAATGAGCCGGCGAACGTGCGGTATGTGGGCATGAAGGCGGCGGAACTCCGGGGTGAAACGGCGGAGGAAGTCGCTGCGTATACCACCGAAAACGCCATGCGCGTTTACGGGATTTCCGGCCGGTAAGGATCCTCCGGCCGGGGAGAACCTGAAAGATCCTTTTTCCAGAGCATTGGAGCGAGCAGAATGGATAATATGACTCTTCGGGACCTGAAACCGGGAAAAACCGCCCGCATCGAAAGCGTCGGCGGGGAAGGTGCGCTGCGGCAGCATTTTCTGGATATGGGACTGATTCCGGGCGTGGATGTGACCGTGGTGAAGCTGGCGCCCCTGGGAGATCCCATGGAGCTGCTGATCCGCGGCTATGAATTGACCCTGCGCCTGGAGGACGCCGCGCAGGTGCGCGTCACCCCGACGGAAAAAACAGACCGGCCCCCGCAGGAAGCCCGGGAACGGGAAGAGCTGCTGCATCCCGGACTGGGGGAGGAAGGCATTTTCCATCCCAAGGGAACGGGAAACCCGCTTCCGGACGGAACCCTGCTGACCTTTGCGCTGGTGGGAAACCAGAACTGCGGAAAAACCACCCTGTTCAACCAGCTGACCGGCTCCAACCAGCACGTGGGAAACTTTCCCGGGGTTACGGTGGACCGGAAGGACGGCATGATCCGGGGACATAAGGACACCTCCATCACGGACCTGCCCGGCATTTATTCCATGAGCCCGTATTCCAGCGAGGAACTGGTTTCGCGGGATTTTGTGCTGAATGAAAAGCCCAAGGCCATCATCAATATTGTGGATGCCACCAACCTGGAGCGGAACCTGTACCTGACCATGCAGCTCCTGAAGCTGGAGATTCCGATGGTGGTGGCGCTGAACATGATGGATGAGCTGCGGGGAAACGGCGGCACCGTGGACATCAACCGGATGGAATCCATGCTGGGCGTTCCGGTGGTGCCCATTTCCGCAGCGAAAAACGAGGGCATTGACGAGCTGGTGCGGCATGCGATCCATATTGCCCGGTACCAGGAAAAACCCCTGGAGCAGGATTTCTGCAGCCCGGAGGATCACGAAGGTTCCATGCACCGGGCGCTGCATGCGGTGAGCCACCTGATTGAGGATCACGCGGAGCGCAGCGGGATTCCGACGGAGTTTGCTTCCGCCAAGCTG
This sequence comes from Clostridia bacterium, assembly GCA_017526525.1. Taxonomy (GTDB): domain Bacteria; phylum Bacillota; class Clostridia; order Christensenellales; family Aristaeellaceae; genus Aristaeella. Next base: position 102,023 of record JAFXRG010000002.1, read on the forward strand.
ATTGAGGGCGATGAGCGGATTATCGAGCGGATGGAGCTGGATGACAACGAGAAGGAAATGCTGCGGCATATCGTGCTCCAGATGGAAAAGGAGCGGGGGCTGGATGCCAGCGCCGCCATGGCGGATATGCGCTTCGATTATATTGAGCGGGTCTGCGAAGCCTGCCTGATTCGGCCGAAGGAAAGCCGGGAGCATGCCCGCAGCCGGAAGCTGGACCGGGTCCTGACCGGAAAGTTTACGGCGATTCCGCTGTTTATTGCCATTATGGGCCTGGTGTTTTACCTGACCTTCTTCCTGATCGGACCGCTGCTGCAGGACCTGCTGGCCGGAGGCATCGGGGCGCTGCAGGAACTGGCGGCCAGCGGCATGGAGGGTGCCCATGTGAACCCGGTGATCCAGAACCTGGTGCTGGAAGGCGTTTTTGATGGAATCGGCAGCGTGGTCAGTTTCCTGCCGCTGATTGTCCTGCTGTTCTTCTTCCTTTCCCTGCTGGAGGACAGCGGGTATATTGCCCGGGTGGCCTTTGTGATGGACCGGCTGCTGCGGAAGATCGGCCTCAGCGGCCGCAGCATTGTGCCCATGCTGATCGGCTTCGGCTGCACGGTGCCGGCGGTCATGTCCACCCGGACCCTGCCCAGCGACCGGGACCGCAAAATGACTATTTTGCTGACGCCTTTCATGAGCTGCACCGCAAAGCTGCCCATTTACAGCTTTTTTGTGCAGACGTTCTTTCCGGACAACAGCTGGCTGATCATTACCGGCCTGTATCTCCTGGGCATTCTTGTAGGAATCCTGGCAGCCCTCGGTTACCGGAAAACCCTGTTCAAGGGAAACGCGGTGCCCTTTGTGATGGAACTGCCCAACTACCGGATTCCCAGCCCCCGCAACGTCATGCAGCTGCTGTGGGAAAAGGCCAAGGACTTCCTGCAGCGGGCGTTCACGGTGATCCTGATCGCCACCATCGTGGTCTGGTTCCTGCGGAGCTTTACCTTCCGGCTGAGCCTGCCGGAGAATCCGCAGGACAGCATGCTGGCGACCATTGCCGGCGTGCTGACCCCGGTTTTCAGGCCGCTGGGAGCGGACTGGGACTGGCGGCTGATTACCTCGCTGATCTGCGGGTTCATGGCCAAGGAAAGCGTGGTCACCATCACCGTGATGCTTTATGCCGGTACGGGCCTGGCCGGGGCGGTTCAGCCGCTGACGGCGGCGAGCATGCTGGTGTTCTGCCTGCTGTATACTCCCTGCGTGGCGGCCATTGCGGCCATCCGGCGGGAAATGGGACGAAAATGGGCCTGGTTCACTGTGCTGTGGCAGTGCAGCATTGCATGGCTGGCGGCTGCCGCGGTACGGCTGATCGGCATGCTGTTCGGAGCGGGGTAACGGAATGAATATCTGGGATATACTGATTCTGGCGGCGATTGCCTGCGCCGCGGCGGGAGCCTTGCGGATCCTGCGGAAAAAGGGAAAGGGAGGCTCCTGCTCCTGTGGCTGCGCAGAATGCGGGAAAAGCTGCTGCGAAAAGCGGGAAAACGACCGGAATCCTTCCTGAAAACCTTCCGGGGATCCGGCGCATTAAAACAGGAGGCACGCCATGGGAAAGATCGTTGTACTGGCGGAAAAACCCAGCGTCGGCAGGGATATTGCCCGGGTCATCGGCTGCGGTACGCGGGGGGACGGGTGTCTCATCGGTGAAAAATATATTGTCACCTGGGCGGTGGGCCATCTGGTTTCCCTGATGGAGCCGGATGAAATGGATGAAAAGTATAAAAAATGGACCTTTGCCACCCTGCCGATTCTTCCGGAGGAAATACCGCTTAAGGTGCTTTCCGGAACCCGGTCCCAGTTTTCCGTCATCAAAAAGCTGATCAATGACAAGGAGACCGATTCCCTGATCTGCGCAACGGATGCCGGGCGGGAAGGCGAGCTGATTTTCCGCTATATTTATGAGAAGGCGGGGTGCAAAAAGCCCTTCCGCCGGCTGTGGATTTCCTCCATGACGGATGAGGCCATCCGGGAAGGATTCAGCGAAATCCGTCCGGGAGAGGATTATGACGGACTGTATGAAAGCGCCCGTTGCCGCAGCAAGGCGGACTGGCTGGTGGGCATGAACGCCAGCCGCGCGTTTACCCTGAAATATGACGCCCTGCTGAGCGTGGGCCGGGTGCAGACGCCGACGCTGGCCATCCTGGTGAAGCGGAGGAAGGAAATTGAAAACTTCCGGCCGGAAGGCTTCTGCACCGTTACGGCGGATTTCGGGGACTACAGCGGCGTATACTTTTCCGAAAAGCTGGATCCGGATACCCACCTGAAAACCAAGGAGGAAGCGCAGCAGATCGCGGAGGAAGTGCAGGGAAAGCCCGCCGCGGTGATCCGGGCGGAAACCACCCGGAAAAAGGACCTGCCGCCGCAGCTGTACGACCTGACCAGCCTGCAGCGGGACGCCAACCGGCTGCTGGGCTTTACGGCGGACAAGACGCTGAAAACTGCCCAGAGCCTGTATGAAACCCACAAGGCGCTGACCTATCCGAGGACGGACAGCCGGTATCTTCCGCCGGATATGATTCCGCGGGTGGTGCAGACCATGAAGCTGCTGCCGGAAAGCTACCAGAAATATACGGCGGGCGCCCTGCCGGGAGGCAAGCTTCCGGTGACCCGGCGGACCATTGACGCTTCCAAAGTAACGGATCACCACGCCATCCTGCCCACGGCCAAGCGGGCGGACCTGTCCAGAATGTCCGCGGATGAAAAGAACCTTTACGACCTGGTAGCCCGGCGGATGCTGGCGGCCTTCCATCCCGCCTGCGAATATGACGCCACCCGGGTCATTACGGAGGCGGCAGGGCATACCTTCCGCACCACCGGCCGGGTGACGCTGGTGAACGGATGGCGGGACGTGCCGGTGCTGGAGAATCCCCCAAAGGCAAAGAAAAACGCGAAAACGGAAGAAGAGGAAGAGGGCCCGCTGCCTCCGCTGAAGGAGGGGGATACCCGCCGGGTGGAGAAAACCCGGATCCGGGAGGACCAGACCAAGCCGCCGGCTCCGCATACGGACGCCAGCCTCCTGGCGGCCATGGAAACGGCCGGCAAGGACCTGGAGGATGAGGAACTGGTGCGGCAGATGAAAGGCAGCGGCATCGGAACTCCGGCAACCCGGGCCGCCATCATTGAGCGCCTGATCAAGGTAGGCTACGCGGCCCGGCGGGGAAAAACCCTGAACGCTACGGACAAGGGCGTCCTGCTGATTGACGTGATGCCGCCGGAAATTGCCAGCCCGGAGATGACGGGACGCTGGGAACTGGCGCTGCATGAGATCACCGACGGCAAACAGGATCCGGACCGCTTTATGGAGGGAATCCGCAAAATGAGCGCCTTCCTGGTGGAGTACGCCCGGGATACGGCAAAAGCCATTGACTTCCCGCCGGACGAGCGGAAAAGGAAAGGCAGCTCCCGGTCTTCCGGCGGAAGCACCGTGCTGGAGGGGACGGTGTGCCCCCTGTGCGGAAAAGGAAAGCTCCGGGAGAACTCCCTGGCCTTCGGCTGCACGGAGGCGGCCTGCAAATGCACGGTCTGGAAGGACTGTCTCCAGCGGGCGGGAGGGCCGGCCCTGACGGCAAAGCTGATGCAGCTGCTGCTGGAAAAGAAACAGCTGCAGGGGTCCACCGGGCTCCTGGCCCTCCGGGAGGGGAAAATCGAGTTTACCCCCAACGGGCAGGCGGCGCCGGCCGTCAGCCGCTCCCTGATTTACGAAAAGAAAAAATAAACCGATACAGGAAGGAGAAAAAAAACCATGGCAGAAGAACTGAGAAAACGCAGCGAGATTGAAGACCGGTACAAGTGGGACCTGACCCATATCTACGCGTCCGACGAAGCCTGGGAAAAGGATTACAACGAAGTGACGGCGGCCGCCGATGTGCTGGACGAACTGAACGGGCACGTGGCGGAGGATCCGAAAAAAGCAGTCATCACAGTGTTTGAACTCTTCGAACGCATGGCCCCGATCTATGAATACGCCTTCCTGCGGAAGGAAACGGACAACGCCGACAGCACGGCCCAGGCCCTGAAAGACCGGGCGCTGCGGCTGTATGTGACCCTGTCCGCCCGGGCGGCCTTCCTGGAGCCGGAGCTGCTGGAAATGCCGGAGGAGCAGCTGAAGGCCCTGGCCAAGGATCCGGAAATGCAGGATTACGACGCCATGCTGCGCCGCCTCCTGCTGCAGCGGCCCCATACCCTGCCCAAGGAGCAGGAGCGGCTGATTGCCATGATGGGCGAGGTGGCGGAAGCGCCCGGCAGCATTTTCTCCGCCCTGACCGATGCGGATATGAAGTTCCCGCCCATCCGGATGCCCGACGGCAGCGAACAGGAACTGACGGAAGGCAACTATTCCACCTTCATCCATTCGGATGACCGGGAAGTGCGCCGCCAGGCGTTCCATAACATCATGAGCACCTATGAAAGCTACGGGAACACCATTGCGGGCACCTACGGCGCCAGCGTCAAGAAGGACCAGTTCATGGCGGTGACCCATCAGTACAGCAGCGCCCGGGAAGCGGCCATGAAGCCCCTGGAAATTCCGGAAAGCGTTTATGACAACCTGATTGAAGCGGTGCACGACTACCTGCCGGTGCTGCAGGATTACCTGCGGCTGCGCAAGGAGCTGCTGGGGCTGGAAGAGCTGCACCTGTTTGACCTGTATACGCCCATCGTCAAGGATTACAAAATGGAACTGCCTTATGAAAAGGCCTTCGATCTGGTGCTGGAAGGCCTGAAGCCCATGGGCGAGGACTACATCGCCAAGCTGAAGGAAGCCCGCGACAACCGGTGGATTGACGTTTATCCCAGCGCGGGAAAATCCTCCGGGGCCTTCTCTTCCGGTGACCTGAAGGATGTTCATCCCTATGTGCTGCTGAACCATAACGACAACCTGGACAGCGCCTTCACCATTGCCCACGAGTTGGGCCACAGCATGCACTCCTTCTACAGCAATACGGCCCAGCCGGCTCCCAAACGGGATTACAGCCTGTTTGTGGCGGAGGTGGCGTCCACCTGCAACGAAGCGGTGATGCAGCGGTACCTGACGAAGACCATGACGGAGCCCAAGGCCCAGGCCTTCCTGCTGAATTACCTGCTGGAACAGTTCCGGACCACGGTGTTCCGCCAGACCATGTTTGCGGAATTTGAAAAGATCAGCCACGAGATGGCGGCCCAGGGAATTCCGCTGACCAAGGAAAGCCTGTCCGAAGCCTATTTCAAGCTGAACGAACAGTACTACGGGGAAACCTGTTTCATGGATCCCGAAATCGCTTCCGAATGGATGCGCATTCCGCATTTCTACCGCGCGTTCTACGTTTACGTGTACGCCACCGGCCTGTGCGCCGCGATTTCCCTGAGCGGGAAGATCCTGTCGGAGGGAGAAAGCGCCGTGCGGGATTACCGGAAGTTCCTGAGCGCCGGATGCAGCGTGCCGCCCATTGAAGCCCTGAAACTGGCGGGCATCGATATGTCCAGGCCGGAACCGGTGCGGGAAGCCCTGGAGGTTTTCCGGGAAACCGTGAAGAAAATGCATGAGGTTATGGGAAAATAACCGCGGAGGGCGCCTATGAGCAGGGCCGGAGTCATCACCTTTCTGCATAACGACAATTACGGGTCCTCCCTGCAGGCCTATGCGCTGCAGCGGGCCATCCGGGAAACGGGATGGGAATGCGAGCACCTGGATTACGATCCCGACCGGGGAGAGAAAATCCGGAACCTGCTGCGCAGCGGAAACCACCCGAAACTGATCCTGGAGGGATTGCGCAAGCGGTCCGTGAAAACCGGGCAGCAGGGCGCCCGGGAAAAAAGCGCCGCCATTCCGGAGTTCTACCGGCGCCGCATGAAGCTCAGCCGGAAATGCCGCAGCCTGAAGGACCTCCGGGCGGCGGCCGGGGCATACGATGTGCTGGTGTGCGGCAGCGACCAGATCTGGAATCCGGTGTGGCTGAATCCCGCCTATTTCCTGACCTTCGCCCCGGCGGGGATCCGCAGGGTTGCCTATGCGCCGAGCCTGGGCATCCGGACCCTGCCGCCCCGGGGAAAAGTCCGGCGGATCCGGAAGTGGATCCGGGGCTTTTCCGCGGTCTCCGTGCGGGAGCAGGAGGGCGCGGAACTGCTGGAAAAAATGACGGGCATCCGGGCGGAAGTGATGCCGGATCCCGTGTGCCTGCTGAGCCGTGGGGAATGGGAAGAAATCGCGGCGCCGTCCCCGGAAGGGGCGCCGTATGTGCTGTGCTATTTTATCGGGGAAAACCCGGAATACCGGGAAAAAGCGCAGGCCCTCTGCCGGGAAACCGGCCTGCGGGCGCTGGAAATCCCGGTGACGGCGGAAGGCTACCGCAGCAGCTTTGAACACCTGGAAGGCCTGGGACCGGAGGAATTCCTTGGCGCGGTGAAAGGCGCCGCCTGTTTCTGCACGGACAGCTTTCACGGCCTGGTGTTCGGCACCCTGCTGGGCGTGCGCACGGAGCTGCTGCGCCGGTACCGGGAAGAGGATCCGGAAAGCAAAAACAGCCGGGTGGACAACTTCCTGCGGCTGATCCGGGAAAAGGGCCCGGAAGAGCTCCGGCAGGAGGGAAGGGCCTGGCTGAAAAGGAACCTGCAGGGCGAATAAAGCAAAAAGAAAAGGGGCTGTCCTTATCGGATCTTCAGATCCTCAGGGACAGCCCCAATTCATAACACATCTTTCCGGGAGACCGGATCCTGCGTCGGTTTCATCGGCCGCTGCACAACGAACCGGGAAACGGATGCTCAGGCCTCTTCGTGAATCTTGGGCAAAGCGCGCTGCACGTTGCCGCTGCGGAGGCAGCGGGTGCAGACATTCATCCGCCGGGCAGCACCGTTCACCATCACGCGAACGCTCTGCACGTTGGGAGCCCAGATGCGGTGGCTCTTGCGGTTGGAATGGCTGACATTGTTACCGTTCAGCGTGCCCTTCTCGCAAATCTCACAAAACTTACCCATGGAAATCCTCCTCCTTGCTGGAGTGTTACACATCAAGCTTATCTAAGATATCACAGGAGACGAATAAATGCAAGCGTTTTTTTGTATGCTTTCCCGGTTTTCCTGCCTGCAGGGAAGGCAGATTCCCATCCTGTACATTGACCGGGCTATGCGGCTGTGATATACTCTCCTCCGACAAGGAGAGGGCTTCTTTGGGCGATCCGGCCCAGGGATGTCTTTTTTTCCGGATTGAGGGAGGAATTGGAAGCATGAACAAAGGGGAACAGCTTTACGAGGGAAAAGCAAAAAAGGTTTTCAAAACGGATGACCCGGAACTGCTGATCGTATCCTACAAGGACGACGCCACCGCGTTCAACGGCCTGAAAAAGGGAACGATTGTGGGCAAAGGCGTCATCAACAACCAGATGAGCAACCTGCTGATGCAGCGCCTGGAAAAAGCCGGGGTTCCCACGCACTTCGTTGAGGAGCTCAGCGAACGGGACACGCTGGTCCGCAAAGTCTCCATCGTTCCCCTGGAGGTCATTATCCGGAATATTTCCGCCGGCTCCTTCGCCAAGCATTACGGCGTGGAAGAGGGCATTGTCTTTGATGCGCCGACCATCGAGTTTTCCTACAAAAACGACGCGCTGGGCGATCCGCTGCTGAACGATTACCACGCGCTGGCGCTGAAGCTGGCCACGGCCGAGGAAATCGAAACCATCAAAAAGTATTCCTTCAAGGTCAACGATGTGCTGAAGGCCTTCTGGGCCGGCTGCGGCGTGACCCTGGTGGACTTCAAGCTGGAGTTCGGCCGCCTGTCGGACGGAACCATTGTGCTGGCGGATGAAATCAGCCCGGATACCTGCCGCCTCTGGGACAGCAAGACCGGGGAGAAGCTGGACAAGGACCGGTTCCGCCGGGACCTGGGCGGCGTGGAAGACGCTTACCAGGAGATCATGCGCCGGCTGCGGGAGCACGTGTAAAAAACCGGCACCAAAACGCGGAAACCCTTGAAAAATATGGACAAACGGACGGGATTCTGCTACAATACCCGGGAAACAACGAAGGAGGCAACCATTTATGGCTACGAAGAAAACCGAAGAAACCAAAACCGAGAAAAAGACCGCGGTAAAGAAGGCCGCTCCGAAGGCCGAAGCGAAGAAGCCCGCCGCCGTGAAGGCCGCTCCCAAGGCTGAAGCGAAGAAGCCCGCTGCCGTGAAGGCCGCTCCCAAAGCCGAAGCGAAGAAAGCCGCTCCCAAGGCCGCGGCCAAGAAGCCCGCTGCCGCCAAGGCTGCGCAGCTGATCATCCAGAGCCCCATGGGCGGAAACATCACCCCCGAGGAGATCCTGGCCAAGGTTGGCAAGGCGGAAAAGATCTACATCCGCGTGGATGAAAACAAGGCGTACTGGGTACGCGGCAAGGAAACCGGCAGCGTGGATCTGTGGGACTGACCTTTCAGGGAGGATGTGCGCATGGAAAAGAAGCTTGAGGATTATGTCGTTACGATTCCGGATTTTCCGGAACCCGGAATCATGTTTCGCGACATAACTTCCGTGATTCAGGATCCCACGGGGCTGCGGATGGCTGTGGACGGCCTGGCCGAATGCCTGAAGGACCTGGATTTTGATCTCGTGATCGGACCGGAATCCCGGGGATTCATCTTCGGGGTGCCGGTGGCATACCTGCTGAATAAAGGCTTTGTTCCCGTACGCAAAAAAGGCAAGCTTCCCCGGGAAACCGTCAGCCAGAAGTACGACCTGGAATACGGCCAGGCGGAGGTGGAGATTCATAAGGACGCCATCAAGCCCGGAGAAAAGGTCGTAATTGTGGACGACCTGATTGCCACCGGCGGCAGCGCGGAAGCTGCGGCCAAACTGGTGGAAAAGCTGGGCGGAAAAGTGGTCCGCATGGCCTTTGTGATGGAACTGTCCGGCCTGGAAGGCCGGAAAAAGCTGAAGGGCTATGACATTGAATCGCTGATTGTTTATCCCGGCAAATAAAAACCGGACCTCCGGAAAGGAGGTCCGTATATGAAAACGGCTGCTCCGGCAGCCGTTTTTTCTGTCCGGCCTGCCGGAGACCCGGCCGCTGCTTCAGCGGAGGATCAGGGAGTTTATGATTTCGTCAATCACCCCGGAGGAAGCGCCGGGATGGGCGTTAACCAGGAAATAGAGCTGCACCTGGGAGGAACGGTCCAGCCAGGAATAAATCCGGTAATCCCCGTCCTCGCCGGAGCCGAAAACATAATCCATGTCCACGCCGGCCACTGTCATGGTGCCGGACTGGGTTTCATCCCCTGTGAAAACCTCAAAGATATCCATTCCGCTTTCTTCGCCGATATCGTCCACATAGACGGACAGGGTGACGTCCTCCGAGGCCAGGAAAAGACGGAGCCCCGGGTCGTCCGCTTCGGACAGGGGAATCACCGACCAGGAATCCGGAACGGTCAGGGTGATCCGGGCTTCCGGGCAGGATACGGTCTGCGCCCGGGCTTCCGGCCCGGGAAGCAGCAGGAGCACGGCAAGGAAACACAGGAAAACAGCGCATATGCCGGATGTATGACGCATGACGGAAGGCCTCCTTCGTACGGAAAGATTCATCTTCATTTATTCAAACGGAACAAAGCGGAAAAAGCTTCCCGGAAAAATGTAAAATCCAACGCCGGAAAATGGAAAAATCCCGCGGAGCTCCATGGATTTTTACATGGGTTTCTGGTAAAATACATCAGGAACTTTCTGACTCGGTGGGACCGACATTTTTCGTAGGATCAGAGGTGCTGCGCGAAATGAAAAAGAACATATGGACCAGGCTTTGGTCTTTCCTGCTGGCGGCCGTCTTTTTGGCTGCCTGCCCGCCGGGAGGGGTCCGGGCGGAGGAGGGAAGTCCCTTCGTCGAAAATGAATGGAATTTCGTGGAAGAATCCATGGATGTGTCAAAGGGAATTCCGGAAACAGCCAACGGCGTGCTGGCCAGGATCCGGGAAACAGGCGTCCTTCGCGTGGCGACGGAACCGTATTTTTCACCGCAGGAGTTTATTGATCCGGCCCTGGAAGGACAGGCGCAGTATGTGGGCGCGGATATGAACCTGGCCCGGCTGATTGCGGAGCGGATGGGCGCCCAGCTGGTTATCATTCCCATGGACTTTACGGAAGTGCTCCAGGCCGTGGCGGAGGACCAGGCCGACCTGGCCATCAGCGCCCTGAGCTATACGCCGGGACGCTCCATGACCAACGAGCTGAGCAAAGGGTATTATTTCTCGGACGCGCCCAGCAACATTACCATGGTGATCCGCGCGGAGGATGCGGAAAAATACCGGAAGGTGGAAGACCTGGAAGATGCCACCCTGGCCGCCCAGCGGGGATCCCTGCAGGAAGCGGTTACGGTGGAACGGATCCGGCTGTACCGGGAGTTCCGGCGGCTGGGGCAGACCCAGGAGGTTTACAACGCAGTGATCGGAAAACAGGCGGACGCCGGCGTGGTGGATATGGAAAACGCCATCAACTATTTGCGCAGCAATCCGGACTGCGGCCTTGTGCTGGCGGAAGATTTCCGTTTTACCCTGGAAGAACAGTTTACCGGGGACCGGATTGCCGGGAAAAAGGGTGAAACCGAACTGATGTATTTCGTGAACGGCGTCATTGACGAAGTGGTCGGAAGCGGAAAATACAACGAATGGTATGTGGATGCCCAGAAACGGGCAGACGAGCTGGGTCTGTAAAGGGAGGGTGCGGAATTCATGGAGAAGATCGCCCTGAAAAAAGGTCAGATGGCAGTTTTCTGCCTGCTGATCGTGCTGTGCCTTCTGGCCAATTATGCCGGAAGCCTTTTCGCCGCGAACTGCCAGCTGCCCATCTGGCTGGACAGCGCGGGAACCGCGCTGGCGGCTTACCTGGGCGGGCCGGTGGTGGGCGGCCTGGTGGGACTGACCACAAACCTTTTCAATTACCTGGCTTTCGGAGATCCGTGGTTTTACTGCATTGTCAGCATCTGCATCGGCGTCATCGTGGGCCTGGCAGCCCGCAGAAAAGGCTTCAGCAGCCTGCTGGGCATCCTGACGACGGCGGCGATGGTGGCGATCACAGCGACCGTTGTGGCGACTCCGCTGAACCTTATTCTCGGTAATGAAAGCACCGGCAATATCTGGGGGGACGCGGTCATTGGCTTCCTGTGCGAAGCCGGTATTCCGCGGCTGCTGACGATTCCGGTGGGACAGTTGTATGTGGAGCTGCTGGACAAGCTGGCGATCCTGGTGGTGCTTTTCATCCTGATCCGGGTCAATGAATGGGGCGCCTCCCTGAAGCGCAAACGGCGTGAAAAGAAGGAGGGAAAACCCGATCATTCCCTGGAAGAGGAAGAGAAAGAGGCATCGTTTACCGGCAGCACCGGGGCACTGGCCCTGCTGCTGGCAGCTTCCCTGGCCCTGGGGGCGGCGGCCGGCAGCGCGAAGGCGGAAACCGCGGAAAACAGGACCGAACCGGCCGGGGGAATCAATTACAACGATTACGTCCAGACGGTATACTCCAGCACCAACGGCCTGCCCTGCGGCGAAGCCAATGATATTGCCCAGACCAATGACGGCATTCTCTGGATCGGCACCTATGCGGGCCTTTACCGCTACAACGGCCGGGAGTTCCGGTGGATGGACAGCTATGAAAGCGTCCGCAATGTGAACACGCTTTATGTGGACGAGGAAGGCCGGCTGTGGATCGGAACCAATGACAACGGCCTGAGTATTGTGATCAACGACACGGTGGCCAATGTGGTGGACAGCAGCGTGGGCCTGCCGGCCAACTCGGTGCGCTCCATCATTCGCAGCACGGACGGTTACTACTATATCGGCACCACCAGCAGCATGCAGGTGCTGACGCTGAATTACGGCCTGCACCGGGTCAATACGCTTTCGGAGGTGCTGTATGCCGATGACAGCGCGGCGGATGCGGAGGGCCGGGTGGCCACGGTTACCAACAGCGGCATGCTGTACCTGCTGCGGGGCGGCCAGATTCTTTCCTCCCGCCGGCTGACGGAAGGAACGGCTGTTTTCAAAAGCTGCACCTTCGATGCGGAAGGACGGCTGCTGGTGGCCACCACCGAAAGCGAGATTTATGTTTTCGATGTTTCCTCGGACTGGTTTGAACAAAAAGAGGTCTGGCATCTGGGAAACCTGAAAAGCATCAAGGACCTGTCCTTCCTGCCCGGCGGCGAACTGTTTATCTGCGCTGACAACGGGGTGGCCTACCGGATGCCGGACGGAACCCTGGAATGGATCAATACCAACGGTTTCAACAACTCCATTGACAATATGCTGATGGATTACCAGGGAAACATCTGGTTTACTTCCTCCCGGCTGGGACTGCTGCGGATGGCGCCGTCGGATTTCCGGGACATCTACAGTACGGCCGGAATGGATAACCAGGTGGTGAACACCATTGTCAGCTGGAACGGAGTTTATTATTTCGGAACGGACAAAGGACTGGACGCGACGGACCTTTCCGGAAAACACAGGATCACCGATGAACTGACGGAGTGGCTGAAGGGAACCCGGATCCGCTGCATGGCGGTGGACAGCCGCAACAGCCTGTGGATCTGCACCTACGGCAGCGGCCTGGTGGAAGTGGAGCCGGACGGCACCCGGCACGTTTACAACAACGAAAACGGCGCCTTCGGCAACCGGGCCCGGGTGGTGAAGGAACTGTCCGACGGAACGATCCTGGCCGCGGGAGATACGGGCATCAGCTTCATCAGCGATCATCAGATCCAGGATACGATTTTATACAGCGCGGGAAAAATCTCTTCCATGGTGCTGACGATTTCGGAACTGCCGGACGGAAGAATCCTTGCCGGAACGGACGGAAACGGCCTGGCAGTGCTGGAAAACCGCAAGGTTGAAAGGATGCTGACCCGGAAAGACGGCCTGAGCTCCGAGGTGATCCTGAGGACCGTCGTGGATGAGAAAACCGGCGGCGCCTTCCTGGTTACCAGCAACGGACTGTGCTACATGAATCCGGATGAGAGCATCCGGCCGCTGGATAACTTCCCGTATTACAACAACTACGATATCTGGATTCAGGGAACGGACAACCTGTTTGTGCTTTCCAGCGCCGGAATCTACGTGACGGACCGCTCGGAGCTCCTGAGCGGCAAGGCCGAGATCCGCTATGACCTGCTGGATTCCCGCCGGGGACTGAACAGCTCCCTGACGGCAAACTCCTGGACCTGGTACAATGAGGGAACCGGGGAATTGTTCCTGGCCTGCGACACCGGCGCTTTCGTGCTGAATACCCAGCGGATGAGCGGCGGCACAAAGGTTTACCGCATGAGCGTTCCTTACACGAGGCTGGACGGTGCGTATCACCGGGTGGACCGGACTGCGCCGATCACCGTGGAACGGGGCGTCGGAAAGCTGGAGCTTTATCCGGAAATCATCAACTACACCATTCAGGATCCGTATGTCGGATATAAAATGGAAGGGTTCGATTCCGACTGGGTGATCCTCCCCCAGGCCAGCCTGAACAACATCGTGTACACCAACCTGCCCAGCGGAAAGTACACCTTCCACCTGGCGGTTTTTGACAACAACCGGGAGAACATCCTGGCGGAGAGAACCTATACCGTCGTGAAGGAAAAGGAGCTGTACGACAATCCGTGGTTTATCCTCTACATCCTGACGGTGCCGATGTTCGCCGTGGGCTGGGGCATCTGGCTGATGGTCAAGCGGCGCGAGGTAAAGATGCAGAAGGAACTGGCCGAAGCCAACCGGCTGGTGGAAATGGGCAAGCAGACCGTGGTGGCCATTGCCCGGGCAGTAGATGCCAAGGATCCCCGGACAGGCGGCCACAGCCGGCGCGTTGCCATTTACTCCAAGCAGATTGCCAAGGCCGCCGGCATGACCGAAAAGGACTGCCAGGATATCGAGTGGGCGGCAAACATGCACGATATCGGAAAAATTGCCATTCCCGACCGTATCCTGAACAAGGATTCCCGGCTGGACGATGAAGAATATGCCATCATGAAATCCCATACGACGGAAGGCGCAAAGATCCTGAGCGACTTCACCCTGCTGGATCACGTGATCGAAGGCGCGGAATACCACCACGAGCGGTATGACGGACGGGGATATCCCAAAGGCCTCAAGGGAGAGGAGATTCCGCTGTACGCCCGGATTATCGGGGTGGCCGATGCATTCGACGCCATGACCGCCAACCGGGTTTACCGCAAACAGATGGACTTCAGCTACGTGCTGGGCGAGCTTGAAAAAGGACGAGGAACCCAGTTTGACGCGCAGTTTGTGGATATCCTGCTGAAGCTGATCCGGGACGGAGTGATTGACCTGAACATCCTCTACGGAGGCGGACAGGAAGAAACGGCGGACAAGCAGGAAGCCGGAAAAACGGAAGCAGCGAATCCGGATGAAAACCCGCAGGGCTCCGGCAGCACGCCGGAACAAAAGCCGGAAGCGCAGTAATGCCCGGCACGGAACAGCGGATGGGAGGGAAAACGCCATGAAGGAGAAAGCGAAGATCATTGCCACGCTCGTGGTCTGCGTGGTGGTTCTTGCGGCGGTCAGCGTACTGTCCGGATTCTGGAAACGGCAGCAGAAGGAAGCAAACCTGAAGGTGGGGATCATCTGTTCCGAGGATGAAAGCACCCCCTATACCTATAACTTCCTGAAGGGAAAATACGCCCTGGAAGAGGAATACGGAAAGAATGTGGAAATCTTCGTCCGCAGCAATGTGCACGGAAACAGGGCGGAGGAATCCATGCGGGAACTGATCCGCAAGGGAGTCAGCCTGATCTTTGTCAATGCGGATACGGAGGCGGCAGTGAACCTGGCACCGGAATTCCCGAAGGTTCAGTTCTGCCAGATTTCCATGCCCGATATTTCCCCGGAAGGGAAGCCGGACAACTATCATACCTTCAACGGGGAAATCTACCAGGCCCGATATGTTTCCGGGGTGGTGGCCGGCCTGAAAATGCGGGAAATGATCGACAGCGGCGCGGTGCTGCCGGAAAACGCGGTGATCGGCTATGTGGCCGCCAACAAAAGCGCGGAAGTGATTTCCGGATACACGGCGTTCCTGCTGGGCGTCCGCAGCGTGGCACCGGAAACCGTGATGCGGGTCCGCTATACCGGCAGCTGGAGCAATTTCCCGAAGGAGAAGGAAACCGCCCGGACGCTGATTGATGAAGGATGCCTGATTCTCAGCCATCACACCAATACCATGGCGCCGGCGATCGCCTGCGAGGAAGCTTCCCAGACCGGCCGCCGGGTGTATTTTATCGGCTATCACCAGAGCATGATGGATGTGGCTCCCAGCTGCGCGCTGGTCAGCGTCCGGTCAAACTGGGTTCCGTACATCCTGCAGGCGACGGATGCGGTCATGCACAATGAACGCATTGAAAGCATTGTGAAGGGCAATGTGCACGGAAACGATATCAGCGCCGGCTTTGGGGAAAACTGGGTGGAAATGGTGGAACTCAACAAGCTGGCCATGGGGCAGGGAACGGAAGAAAAAATGAACCGGGTCATTGAGAACATGAAAAAGGGAAAAACGAAGGTTTTCCAGGGGCAGTATACGGGGGTCAATCCGGATCGGCCGGAGGACACCGTCGATCTGGGCAAGGGCTTTGAGGAATGCAGCAAGTATTCATCGCCCGCGTTCCGCTATGTGTTGAAGAATGTGATTATTGAGGACAACTGATCCGGTTTGCAACCCGGGCCGGGAAAGAAAAGGACTGCCGTGCGCAGCCCTTTTTTTTGACGGAAAACCGGCGGGCGGGGTTTTCGCGGATTATACGCCGGGCGCGACAGAAACAAAGAAAAATGTTTAAAAATGAAACAATTTAGAAATAAAGTGTTGACAATTGAAACAATCCGAGGTAAGATAATGCCGAAACGAAGGAACGGGAGGCAGGCGCGGTGGAATACGGCAAGGTGATCCGGGAAAAACGGACAGCCCTGGGGCTGAACCAGGCGGAGCTGGCGTCGGCGGTCGGCGTCAGCCGGAATACGGTGGCCGGATGGGAAACCAATCATTCCAGGCCAGATCTCAGCACCCTGCCGGACCTGTGCAGGGCCCTGCAGATCTCCCTGAACACGTTTTTCGGCCGGGAAGGACGAAGCGCCGAGGAAGACCGGGTACTGGCCGTTTATTTTGCCCTGGAGGAAAGGGACCGGGAAAGCATCCTGTGGCAGATGGAAGCCCTGCGGGACCACCGGGCCGCAGCGCGCCGGCGGAATGCTGAAACGCCGAAGAAACCCGCGGCTGTGACGGTCCGCAGCGGCGGAAAACTTCCGAAAACGGTGGAGCTGTACGAAAGCGACCTGGGCGCCGCGGCCGGCTTCGGCGGGGCGCTGGGAGAAGCCCAGGGCGAGAAAACGGTCCTCTGGGCTGACCGGGATACGGAACGGGCGGATGAGATCATCACCGTGTGCGGACGAAGCATGGAGCCCACCTTTCAGGACGGAGACCGGGTGCTGGTACAGCATACCGCCACGCTCCGGGAAGGGGAAATCGGGATTTTCCTGGTGGACAACGAAGGCTACATCAAGGAATACCGCAGGGACGGACTTCATTCCCACAATCCGGAGTACCGGACCATGACCTTCCATGAGGACCAGACGGTCCGCTGCATCGGCCGGGTGATCGGCAAAGTGAAAGAGGAACAGATTCCCACATCAGAGCAGCTGAGGCAGATTGCGGCTGCGGGAAAGAAAAGAAACGCAGGATCAGAGCAGGAGGAGGAAAATCCATGAGCAGATATATGAACCGGGAAACCGTCCGCGCCATCAACAGCGCCCTGATGTTTACCGCATCCGGAGAAAAAAACGAACGGCCGGAAATCCGGCCGTGGCAGTACGTGCAGATGGAATATGAGCGGGTGGGCCTGATGCCTCCGGCCGGGATGCCCCGTTTTGAAACGGTGGAGGACGCGGAAATCTGGATGTGCCTGGACAGCCGTTACAACAACCGGCTGAAGGAAACCGTCTGGGCCAAGGCCGTGTGAGACGAAAAACGGAACGAAAAAATCCGGAGCGAAATGCTCCGGATTTTTTCATTGCTCTTTTTCTTTGGATTCCCGGACGAGGCTGAGAATCAGGGAAACCAGGAAAAGGGGAATTCCGATAACCCCGGCGGGCAGCCACCAGTTTACGCAGAAGGCGCAGAACTGTTCCAGGGCGTAATCATAGAGGTACTTGGCCCGGAAAGCAGAGGGATTGCGCAGGCAAACCAGACCCACCACAAAGATGACAATCAGCACAACGCCGATGAAAATCGCAATTGCGCCTGATTTCCTCGCTTTCATGGAACCCTCCGAAATCAGTTGAGATACTTGTCAGGCATATAGCCGGTGGAGCCGTCCACGGAGACCTTGTACCAGTAGGGATCCTTGGTCTTTTCCAGGACGTTCACCTCAGCGCCTTCTTCAACCTTTACCGAGGACCAGCCCAGGCCCAGGCCCTGATACAGCCGGGGGCTGCTGGTGCCGCTCTTTTTGGTGGTGGTGGTGTAGGGGGAGAAGGGAGCGGGAACCGGCTTGTCCGGAATGGGGGCGGGCTTGTCCCGGGAGATATACTTGGTGCGCATATATCCGGTGTTTCCGTCGCCCTTGATGATGACATAGTCAAAGCGGGTGCCGTGCTCCACAACGGTTACTTCCGTTCCGGGCGGGTAGGTGGCAAAGACCGCGCTGTTGGCGCCGGAAGCGGAGGAACGCAGGCCCACGGAGCCGCCGAGGGAGACCACCCAGGCAGTATAGTCCCCGGCAGGCGTCGGCGAGGGAGAGGGAGCGATCTTTTTCCGGCTGAGCACATCGTTGGGCAGGTAACCCGTCTGGCCGCCGGTGGTGCGTACATAATCATAGTACCGGCCGTGGGACAGAACGGAAACCTTGTCGCCCTTGTTCACAATGCCTTCGTTGGCAAAGGACCAGCCGGGGCCGTGCTTCAGGCCGGTGTTGTCCTTGGTGACCCAGGCAGTGTAGGCAGCGGCGCAGCGCGCCAGCAGGCTTCTTTCCACATAGCCTTCCCGGCCGTTAGAGAAGGTAATGTTGACCCACGCCTTGTTGGTGGCGGTGGAGTTGATGGTCAGGCACCAGTCCTGCCGGTAGGAATCCAGCACCTTGGATTCATAGTTGGGCAGATACCGCAGCCGGACCGAAGAGGTGTTTACCCGGTAATAGACTACGGCAGAAGCCATCGCGCAGGGAATGATCATCACCAGCACGAGGAGAAGAGCAACGAGACGTTTTTTCATGTCGATTTCCTCCCGGATGATTTGTAAAATCATTATATGTCAGAAAAAGTGCTTTGGGAAGTTTGAAAAGGTCACACTTTTGGCACAGAAAACGGAAAAAATGACTACAAAAAAGTTACAGCCTCATGAAAAAACAAGATGTTGTGGATGACAAAAGTATCCAAACCCTTGACTTTAGCGTGCTAACGTGATAGCATGACAAAGTATTTTTCGGCCGGTACAGCGGGAAAACTTTTCTGAAAGCCGGCGGAGGAGTATAATTCTTCCGGACCGGGAGAGAACCGGCGGAGAAAGGCGGAATCAGAATGCAGATTGAAGACCGTGTCATGGATGAACAGGAGCGGATCGGGTTCCTGCTGCGGTCACTGTACGCGGAATACGGCTACAGCCGTTACAGAATGAGCAAATTCGAGGAGTATGACCTGTACAGCCGGAACAAGGACTTCCTTTTTTCGGAAGGGGTCATTACCTTTACGGATACCAACGGGCGGCTGATGGCCCTGAAACCGGACGTCACCCTGAGCATCGTCAAAAACACCCGGGACGCCGCCGGGACGCTGCAGAAAATGTACTACCATGAAAACGTGTACCGGGTGGCTTCCGCGGAGGACGGATTCCGGGAGATGACCCAGGTGGGCGTCGAGTGCATGGGCGGCGTGGACCGGGCCTGTGTGGCGGAAGTGCTGAAGCTGGCCGCGGAAAGCCTGCAGGCCTGTTCGCCGGAGTACGTGCTGGAAATCAGCCATCTGGGGATGCTGGAAGCCTTTGTGGATTCCATTTCCACGGACGGCAAAATGCGGGAGGAACTGCTGCAGTGCGTGGTGGAAAAGAACCGCCACGGCATCCACCGGATCCTGCGGGAAAACGGGGCGGCGGAAGCGGCGGGGGAACCGCTGCGGGAGCTGATGGGCCTCTACGGCAATCCGAAAACGGTGATGCCCCGGATCCGCGCGCTGGCGGAGAAAAACGGAACGGCGGAATATGCCGATGAGCTGGGACAGGCGGCGGCCGCCTTTGCCGGAACCGGGGCGGAGGGCAGGATCCGGATCGACTTTTCCGCTTCCGGGGATGTGAAGTACTACAACGGAATCGCCTTCAAGGGATTTATCAGCGGCATTCCGGGAAGCGTTCTTTCCGGCGGACAGTATGACCGCCTGATGAACCGGATGGGAAGAAAGGACCGGGCCATCGGGTTCGCTGTTTTCCTGAACATGCTGGAGCGCCTGACGGAAGGAGGACGGGAAAATGCTTAATATCGCGCTGCCCAAGGGCCGGCTGGGAGAAAAAGTCTATTCCATGTTTGACCGGGCGGGATTTCCGTGTCCGGCGCTGATGGAAAACAGCCGGAAGCTGATTTTTGACAATGAGAAGGCCGGTGTCCGGTATTTCTGGGTGAAGCCATCGGATGTGGCCATTTATGTGGAACGGGGCGCGGCGGATATCGGGGTGGCCGGAAAGGATATCCTGCTGGAATACCGGCCGGAGGTTTATGAGCTGCTGGACCTGAACGTGGGTAAATGCCGGATGGCGGTGGCGGCGCCGGAAAGCTTCCGGGACCGTCCGGACCGGACCTTGCGGGTGGCCACCAAGTTCAGCCGGATCGCCCGGGACTTCTACAGCTCCCGGGGGCGGGACATTGACATCATCCATCTGAACGGCTCCATTGAAATCGCGCCGATCCTCGGATTGTCGGACGTGATTGTGGACATTGTTGAAACGGGAACCACCCTGCGGGAAAACCATCTGGAAGTGATCGAAACCATTGTTCCCATCTCTGCGCGGCTGATCGCCAACAAGTCCGGCTTCAAGTTCAAAACGGAGCAGATTGAGCAGCTGACGGAAGAAATCAGAAAGGAAGTGGAGGAAGCATGATACGGATCCTGAAATACGGAGAAGTGCCCAACCGTGAAATTTTCGCCCGGAATATGCCCACGGCCAACGTGACCGACACCGTGGCGGACATCCTGAAAAACGTGCGGGAGCGGGGAGACGCCGCCCTGAAGGAATATACGGAGAAATTTGACCATGCACGCCTGGACTGCCTGACGGTCAGCGAGGAGGAAATGGAGGAGGCGCTGAAGAGCGTCGAACCGGATTTCCTGCGGATCCTGGAAAGGGCGGCTGCAAACATCCGCAAATTTCACAGCCGGCAGGTTCGGAATTCCTTCATTATAAATGATGAGGACGGCATCCTCATGGGCCAGAAAGTCATTCCGGTGGACCGGGCGGGCCTGTATGTGCCCGGCGGCACGGCCACGTATCCGTCCACGGTGCTGATGGACGTGATTCCCGCCAAGCTGGCAGGGGTCGGGGAAGTGATCCTGACCACGCCTCCCGGACCGGACGGAAAAATCAATCCGGCCATCCTGGCTGCCGCCCGGGTGGCGGGAGCGGACCGGATTGTGAAGTGCGGCGGGGCGCAGGCCATTGCGGCCCTGGCCTACGGAACGGAATCCGTTCCGAAGGCGGACAAGATTGTAGGCCCCGGCAACGCCTACGTGGCGGAAGCCAAGCGGCAGGTGTACGGCATGGTGTCCATTGACATGATCGCCGGCCCCAGCGAGATCCTGGTGGTGGCGGACGGAAAAAGCAACCCGGCGTGGGTGGCTGCGGACCTGCTGAGCCAGGCGGAGCACGACAAGGTGGCCAGCGCCGTGCTGGTGACGGACAGCCAGGAGATGGCGGAGAAGGTCAGCGCGGAAATCGAAAAGCAGCTGCCGAAGCTGGAGCGCTGCGAAATCGCCCGGGTCTCCATCGACAACAACGGAAAGATCATTGTGGCGGAAAACCTGAAGGCTGCCATCGAGATTGCCAATGAAATTGCACCGGAGCACCTGGAGCTGTGCGTGGACAATCCCTTTGACTACCTGGACAGCATCCGGCACGCCGGCAGTGTTTTCCTGGGCCGCAACTGCCCCGAATCCCTCGGCGACTACCTGGCGGGACCCAACCACACGCTGCCCACCCAGGGAACCGCCCGGTTCTCCAGTCCGCTGAGCGTGGATGACTTTGTGAAGAAAACGCAGTATACTTATTACACGCGGCAGGCGCTGGAACGGGTGGCGGCGGATGTGGCTGCCTTTGCCGAAAAGGAAGGCCTGACCGGCCATGCCCGCAGCGCGCAGATTCGTACGGAAGAATAAACCGCCGGAACCGGACGGTCCGGCACAGCCCCTGAAAGGAAGCGGTGAAAAGTGAGCCGTTATTTCTCGGAAAAGTTCGCGGAACTGGAAGCCTATGTTCCGGGCGAGCAGCCAAAGGATCAGCAGTACATCAAACTGAATACCAACGAGAACGCCTATCCGCCGCATCCGGCGGTGGCGGAAGCGGCGGCGGAGGCAGCTAAGACGCTGCATCTGTATTCGGATCCGGAGTGCGCTGAAATCCGGAAAACGCTGGCGGAAAATATGGGGCTGACCCCGGACGAGCTGATCATGGTCAACGGATCGGATGAGGTGCTGAACTTTGCCTTCATGGCGTTTTGCGATAAACACACCCCGGCGGTTTTTCCGGATATCACCTATGGCTTTTACCCGGTTTTCGCCAGGCTGAACCAGGTGCCCTTCCGGGAAATTCCGCTGCTGGAAAACCTGAAAGTAAACACGGCGGCTTTCCGCCAGACGGCGGGAACCATTTTCCTGGCGAATCCCAACGCGCCGACGGGGATCGCGCTGAGCCGGGATGAAATCGAGGAAATCCTGCAGACCAATGCCTACAACGTGGTGGTGGTGGACGAAGCCTATGTGGATTTCGGGGCGGAAAGCTGTGTGCCGCTGATCCGGGAATACGAAAACCTGCTGGTGACCCGCACCTTCAGCAAATCCAGGAGCCTGGCCGGGGGAAGGCTGGGCTTCGGGGCGGCAAATCCGGAGCTGATCCGGGACCTGGAAACCATCCGGTATTCCACGAATCCCTATAACCTGGATTCCATGACCCTGGCAGCGGGAAAAGCCTGCCTGGAGCACGATTCCTACAACACGGACAACTGCCGCAGGATTGTCCGGACCCGTGAAAGAACCCGGTACGCCATGGAGAAAATGGGCTTTGAAATGACGGAATCCCGGACCAACTTCCTTTTTGCCCGGCATCCGGATGTGGGTGGGGAGGAACTGTACCGGAAACTGAAGGAAAAAGGAATCCTGATCCGCCACTTCAACGTGGAAAGAATCCGGGATTACAACCGGATTTCCATCGGAACCGAGGAACAGATGAAAGCTTTCCTGCAGGCCTGCAGTGAAGTGATCGGCGGAAAGTAAGCGCGGAAATGCGCGGACAATGGGGGAAGAAAAAACATGAGACAGGCGGAAATCATTCGGAAGACCGGGGAAACAGATATCCGTATTCTGCTGAACGCGGACGGAACCGGGGAGCGGGAAATCTCCACCGGCGTCGGCTTCCTGGATCATATGCTGGAGCTGTTTGCCCGGCACGGACGGTTTGACCTGAAGGTGGCCTGCACCGGGGATACCCGGGTGGACGACCACCATACCACCGAGGATATCGGAATTGCCCTGGGCCTGGCGCTGGACAAGGCGCTGGGGGACCGGAAGGGCATTACCCGTTACGGGCAGACCATCCTGCCGATGGATGAAAGCCTGATCCTGAGCGCCGTGGATCTTTCCGGAAGGGGATTGCTGGCGTACGACCTGCAGATCCCGACGGAAAAGGTCGGCACCTTTGATACGGAACTGACCGAGGAGTTCTTCCGGGCCCTGGCCCATAACGCCCGCATGACGCTGCATCTCCGCCAACTGGCCGGAAGCAACAGCCACCATATTATCGAAGGCGCTTTCAAAAGCGTGGCGCGGAGCCTGCGGGCCGCGGTGAAAATCGATCCGGAATACGCGGAGGAAATTCCCTCCACGAAAGGAGTTCTCTGATGGTCGCAATCATTGACTACGGGGTGGGAAACCTGTTCAGCCTGAAAAGCTCTTTCGCAGCCATCGGGGAAGAGGCGGTGGTGACCGGGGATCCGGAGGTGCTCCATCGGGCGGACCGGATCATCCTGCCGGGGGTCGGCGCCTTCGGGGACGCGGCGGAAAAGCTGCGCCGGACCGGCCTGGACCGGGCAGTCTGCGCGGAAGCGGCAGGGGGAAAGCCGCTGATGGGCATCTGCCTGGGAATGCAGCTGCTGTTTGAAAAAAGCTTTGAATACGGGGAGCACCCGGGCCTGGGCCTCCTGAAGGGGGAAATCCGGCCCATCGCGGAGCGGATTCCCGGTGGCCTGAAGATTCCCCAGATGGGTTGGAACGCCCTGAAAATCCGGCGGCCGTCGCCGCTGATGAAGTATACAAAAGAGGGCGAATACGTTTATTTTGTGCACAGCTACAGCGCGGTAAACTGCGAAGATTCGCTGATTGCCTCCACGGAATACGGAGCGGAGCTGACCGCCTGCGTCGGAAAAGGCAACATCTTCGGGTGCCAGTTCCATCCGGAAAAAAGCGGCAGCGTGGGGCTGAAGATGCTGAAAGCCTTCTGCGAAACGGAGGGAAAAGCATGATCCTGTTTCCTGCCATTGATCTTTTTGAGGGCAAGGCGGTCCGCCTGTACAAGGGGGATTACAGCCGGATGACGGTCTACAGCGATCACCCGGAGGAGATTGCGAAGGATTTTGCCGCGTGCGGCGCCGCCCATGTCCACCTGGTGGACCTGGAAGGGGCCCGCAGCGGGGGAACCCCGAACCTGGAAACGGTGCTGAAAATCCGGGAGAGCGTAGGCCTTTTCTGCGAAATCGGCGGCGGCATCCGGAGCATGGAAACCGTGGAGCGCTATCTGACCGCCGGGCTGGACCGGGTGATTCTCGGCACGGCGGCGGTGGCGGACGAGGGTTTCCTGCGGGAGGCCGTGAAGGAATTCGGCGGCCGGATTGCCACGGGAGCGGATCTCCGGGACGGCATGATCGCCGTGAAGGGATGGACGGAAAAAAGCACGGTAACGGCGGAAGCCTTCTTTGAAAAAATGGAGGAAACCGGCGTGGAAACCGTGATCTGCACGGATATCTCCCGGGACGGCGCCATGCGGGGAACAAACCGGGAAATGTACCGGATGCTGAAGGACCGGTTCCGGGTGAACATCACGGCCTCCGGAGGCGTGTCCTCCCTGGAGGATGTGGAAAGCCTGCGGGCCATGGACCTGTACGGGGCCATTATCGGTAAGGCGTACTATACCGGGGATATCGACCTGAAGAAAGCGATCGAGGTAGCAAGGTGATTACGAAAAGAATTATTCCCTGCCTGGACGTGAAGGATGGCCGGGTGGTCAAGGGCGTGAACTTTCAGAAGCTGGGGGACGTGGCCTCTCCGGTGGAGCTGGCCCGGTACTACAGCGAAAACGGGGCGGACGAGCTGGTGTTTTACGACATAACCACCTCCGCGGAGGGCCGGGGCCTGTTTACGGAAATCCTGACGGAAACCGCCCGGACCGTCTTTATTCCCCTGACCGTGGGCGGAGGCATCAACACCACGGAAGACTTTGACCGGGTGCTGAAGTGCGGCGCGGACAAGGTCAGCGTCAACTCCGGCGCCATCCGGGATCCCTCGCTGGTGGGCAAAGCGGCCCGGCTGTACGGGGACCAGTGCGTGGTGCTGAGCGTGGATGTGAAACGGGTGGACGGGGTTTTCCGGATTTTTGCCAAGGGCGGCCGGGAAAACACCGGCATGGAGGCCATCGAATGGATCCGGCGGTGCGTGGGAGACGGCGCCGGGGAAGTGGTGGTGAACTCCATGGACACGGACGGCGTGAAGCAGGGCTTCGACCTGGAGCTGCTGGAAAAGGTCTGCGGCGCGGTGCAGGTGCCGGTGATCGCTTCCGGCGGCGCGGGAAAAATCGAGGACTTCATTACGCTGTTCAAAACGCTGCCCGGCGTGGACGCAGGCCTGGCGGCTTCCATTTTCCACTTCGGGGAGGTTGCCATCAACGACCTGAAGGAAGAGATGAGAAAGAACGGAATCCCGGCAAGAATCCAGCGCTGACCTTCCCTTCGCGGAAGAAGGCGCGGACAAACAGAACAGATACGGAGGAAACAACATGATCAACCCGGATGAACTGAAATTTGACGCCAACGGACTGATTCCCGCCATCGTGGTGGACGCGGAAAACGGAAAGGTGCTGACCCTGGCCTACATGAACCGGGAAAGCCTGAAGATTTCCATGGAAAAGGGACTGACCTGCTTCTGGAGCAGGAGCCGGCAGGAGCTGTGGCTGAAAGGGGAAACCAGCGGAAATTACCAGCATATTGTTTCCATTACGGCGGACTGTGACCGGGACGCCCTGGTGGTGAAGGTGGAAAAGGACGGGCCGGCCTGCCACCTGGGAACGGAAAGCTGCTTCAACGACCCGGTGTGGGAAAGCGACGAGCGGCATGAGTTCAGCCTGGAGGGCCTGATGACCCTGATCCAGGGACGCAAGACCGAAAAGAAGGAAGGCAGCTATACCACCTATCTGTTCGAAAAGGGACTGGACAAGATCCTGAAGAAGGTGGGCGAGGAATCCACCGAGGTGATCATTGCCGCCAAGGACCGGGACAAAAAGGAAACCATTTATGAAATCGCGGACCTGACGTATCACGTGATGGTACTGATGATCGAAGCGGGCATTTCCCTGGAGGACATTCACCGGGAGCTGGCTTCCCGCCACGTGATCGACCACAAAGTAAAGCAGGAGAAGATGACCTGATGTTTGATCTGCATATGCACACGGTGTGGTCCGACGGAAAAAACACCCCGGAGGAAATGGTGCAGGAGGCCATCCGCCGGGGGCTGGAAACCGTCGGTATCTCCGACCACAGCTCCGGGGATCCCTGCGGCATGAAGCTGGAGCAAAGCCCGGAGTACCGGAAGGAAATCGGCCGGCTGAAGGAAAAATACGCCGGACAGATCCGGGTGCTGTGCGGGCTGGAACGGGATTTCCTGACCGATGACTTCGGGGAATATGACTACACCATCGGCTCGGTGCACTGGCTGGCCATGCCCGACGGGCACCATGTTTCCATTGACTGGACGCCGGAAAAGCTCAGGGAAGGCGCCGCGGCTTATTTCGGCGGGGACATGTACGCGCTGGCGGAAGCCTATTACGCCACGGAAGCCCGGGTGGCGGAGGTGACGAAATGCGACATCATCGGCCATTTCGACCTGGTGACGAAGTTTATCGAGGCGGATCCCTCCTTCGACGTCCGCCATCCGCGGTACATCCGGGCCTGGCAGCAGGCCTGCGATACGCTGCTGAAAACCGGAAAGCCCTTTGAAATCAACACGGGCGCCATGAGCCGGGGATACCGGACCGGCCCCTATCCCGCCGGGGAAATCCGGCAGTATATCCGGGAGCGGGGCGGGAAAATGCTCCTGTCCAGCGACGCGCATGCGAAGGAGCATATTGCCTACGGATTTGAAAACATCCGGGAGGAAACCCTCCTCCGGTGGGAATAAAGGCATCCCGGGGGTTCCGCCGTATTGTGTCCGGTGCCTGCAAGGCAGCCCCGGTGCGGAATGCCTGCGGAAACGGGCAAAAAAAATTTTTTCCGGAACCGGGAACTTTTTTCCGGATGCGGCGTCAGACAGGGTGAGCCGGGAAAACCGGAGGAAGAAAGGGGAAAAGGGAAATGAGAAAGTGGATCGCAATCATACTGACCGTCATCATGACGCTGTCGGCGGCCGCCGGCGCCCTGGCGGAGGACGGAATCCTCCGGCCGGGCGACAAGGGGGAGGAAGTCAAACGCCTGCAGGAAAAGCTGATTGAGCTGGAGTACCTGGAAGGGGAAGCCACCGGCGAGTACGACGAGGCAACGGAAGAGGCCGTGAAATGGTTCCAGCGGAAGCATAACCTGCTGGAAACCGGTCTGGCGGACCATGTGACCCGGAAAATCCTGGAAGAGGAAAAGGAACACGTCCGGGAAGAACGGCGGGAATACCAGGACTGGGAAACGGAAGAATCCGGCGCCGTGTATGAAGCTTACGCAGGAAACGCCATGCCGATGTTGACGGCCATGCCGATGCCGGCCGCGGGCGCCCCATGGCCGGGAATGCCGGAGTTCAGCACGGACGAGTATAACCACATGGAGAGCAACCGGTTCCTGAGCACCCTGACCTCTCCGCTGTCCACCTTCGCGGCGGATGTGGATACGTCCTCCTACGCGCAGCTGCGCAGGCGGATCCTGAACGGGGAAACGATTCCCCCGGACAGCGTGCGGATTGAGGAAATGCTGAACTATTTCCACTATGATTACAAACAGCCGGAAGGAAAGGATCCCTTCGGCGTGACGATCGAATACGCCCCCTGCCCCTGGAACAGCAAAACGATGCTGCTGCAGATCGGCCTGCAGGCGCAGCAGGCGGAACAGGACCAGCTGCCGGGGCACAACCTGGTGTTCCTGATTGACACCTCGGGAAGCATGTACGGCGAGGACCGGCTGGACCTGGTCAAGCGGGCCTTCCTGCTGCTGCTGGAGGAGCTGCGGGCGGAGGATACGGTGTCCATCGTGGCCTATGCCAGCCAGGACCGGGTGGTGATCGACGGCGTGCCGGCCGGGGAAAAGTCCCGGATTATGGAAGCCATTTCCGATCTGGAAGCCGGCGGATCCACCAACGGTTCCGCGGGAATCAGGCGGGCCTATGAGCTGGCGGAAAAGCATTTTGTGCCCGGCGGCGTCAACCGGATCCTGCTGGCCACGGACGGAGATCTGAACGTGGGCGTAACCAGCGAAGGCGATCTGGTGCGGATGGTGGAAGAAAAGCGGAAGACCGGCATCGGCCTGACCTGCCTGGGCTTCGGCATGGGAAACTACAAGGACAACAAAATGGAAGCCCTGGCGGACTACGGAGACGGAAACTGCTGGTATATCGATACGATCCACGAAGCCCGCAAGGCGCTGGTAACCGAGGGCGGCGGCACCTTTATCACGGTGGCGAAGGACGTGAAGATCCAGGTGGACTTCAATCCGGCCCAGGTGAAGGGCTACCGGCTGATCGGCTATGAAGACCGGCTGCTGGCGGCGGAAGACTTTGCGGACGACACCAAGGACGGCGGAGAAATCGGCAGCGGCCACCGGATGACGGCCCTGTACGAGATCGTGCCGGTGGGCTCTGACTTTGATTTCGGCGCTGCGGAAAGCCGTTACCAGACGGCGGAAGGCAGCGGGGAGGGAGACCTGCTGACGGTGAGCATCCGCGCCAAGGAGCCGGAGGGAACCGAAAGCAAACTGTATGAGTATCCCGTGGAAAACAAGCCCGCGGAAACCCTGAGCGACAACATGAAGTTCGCCGCGGCGGTGGCGGAGGTCGGAATGATCCTGCGCTCCAGCGAATGGAAAGGCGACGCCACCTATGAAACGGCCCTGGACCTGCTCCGGGACTGCGGAAGCGTCAGCGGGGACAGCTTTAAGGAAGAATTTGTCACCCTGGTGAATTACCTCAAACGGGACGGGGAAATCTGAAAACAGAACATTCGTTCACCCAAAGCCGCTGATCCGACGGGTCAGCGGCGGATTTTTTGTTGAAGAAACGGGAAAAAAAGAGTAGTATAGGCTGACAAAGGAAGAAGGAGAACGAGCATGCCTTTTTTGTACGAGACGCATATGCATACCTGCCTGGCCAGCGCCTGCGGAAAAAGCACCGGAAAGGAACACGCCCGCTTTTACAAGGAAGCGGGCTTTACCGGGATTATCATGACGGACCACTTTTTCGGCGGAAACACCGCCATTGACCGGTCCCTGCCCTGGGAGGAGCGGATTGACCTGTTCTGGCGGGGCTATGAGGACGCGAAGGAAGAAGGGGACCGGATCGGCCTGGATGTTTTTTTCGGGCTGGAGCAGAACTTCTCCGGGGATGAATACCTGGTTTACGGACTGACAAAGGAATATATGAAAGCGCATCCGGAAATGGAAAGATGGACCCGCCGCCAGCAGCTGGAGGAGGTTCACCGCGCCGGCGGCTGCGTGATCCAGGCGCATCCGTTCCGGATTCGCGGCTACATGAACTGCATCCGGGTGGGCACGCTTTTCTGCGATGGCATCGAGGCAGCCAACCGGGGCAATGAAGCCATTGACGATTCCCGGGCATTCCGGATGGGGAAAAGGGAAAACCTGGTCATGACCGCCGGGTCGGACAATCATAACTCTCCCATAGACGGGCCCTACGGGGTGGAATTGGAAAAAAGATTGACAACCATTTCGGATTATGTCAAAATTATAAGGAACAGGGAGTATATAGGACTGCATGTGCCCGCTGGACGTTTCGCGGTTTCCGGAGATCCGGAACCGGATGAGAGTCACCGTGCCTACATGCTGGATAAAAACGAAAAAGAAACCGAAATGGTTAATCAATGGATGTGCGACGGCTGATCCGCTGAAAGAGGGAGCGACGGATGAACCCCATTCTGATCCTGAGGACCGAGATCATCTGCCTGATTCTCCTGGTGTATCTGGCTTTTATTTCCAGAGCATACCGGATAGGAAAGGACGGCAGGATCTTTAACCTGCTTCTGATATTTTCCATCACCCATGTGGTGATGGAGGGTGTTACCGTATGGATGGTGAACCATCCGGATTCCGTACCCCGGTGGTTGCTGGACGGCGTGTACATCATTTTCTATCTTTCCGCGATTTTTTTCTCCGTTGAGGTTCTGGTCTATATTACCAACCTGTGTTATCCGGAGCGCCTGAAGCCGATCCGGATCATCGCGGACTGCGCCGCGGCGGTGTTTCTTGTCCTGACCCTTCTGGGAGTCCTGACAATTCAATATGAGCCCTTCGACGGAACCCGGGCCAGCACAGGCAGCGCACCGATGGTGGGCTTTTCCGTGTGCCTGCTGATGTTTGCTGTGTCCATCGTCATGATCCTGGCCAACAACCGGCGGGTCGGAAAGCATATCCGGATGCTGCTGGTTCCGATGCTTTTCCTGCTGATCGCGGTGGAAATCGTCCAGATGACCGTCAAGGAGTTCCTGTTTACGGGGGCAGCGCTGACGGTGATTTCCATCGGCTTTTTCTTCTCCATGGAGAATCCGGCGGCGGTGCTGGAGAAAAAGATCCTGCTGGACGCCCTGAGCGGCCTGGGGTCCCGCTCCAGCTACGAGTATGACATGGAGAAATACGACAAGGAGTTCATGGAGAACAAGGAAACCCCCTTTACCTTTGTCTTCATCGATATCAACAACCTCCGCTCCATCAACGGCCTGTACGGCCACCAGGAAGGGGACACCTACATCGGCCGGATTGCCGCCCTGCTGATTCAGAACCTGCGCTCGGCGGAGCATATCTACCGCATGGGCGGAGACGAATTCCTGGCGGTTTACCGCAAAAACGATGAAAAAATCGTGGCAAAGGATATCCAGCGGGTGCAGGATGCCTGCATGCGCGAGGCGGAACGGGGCAGGTATCATCCGGAGCTGGCCATCGGATACGCGGTTTCCGACACGAAATACAACAACCTGCGGGACGTGCTGCGGGTTGCGGATTACATGATGTACCGGGACAAGACGGCCCTGAAGCGGGAAGTCGCTGTGGGAAACGTTCACGAGAACGGAACCCGGCTGAACCTTTACGGGCTGACGGACCGGGTTTTCGACGCCATGTGCCTGGCCAGCGAGGAGTTCTATCCCTTCATGACCAACCTGGAGACCAATGTAACCCGGGTGGCGCCGGGCATGGCGGAATTCTTCGGGCTGGAGAGCGAGTTTATCCAGGACTTCCTGGAGCATTGGCTGGAGCATGTTCATCCCGCCGACCGGGACGGCTATGAGGCGGACGTACGGATGACGCTGAAGAGCCTGAAGGACTATCATTTCTACAAATACCGGGCCCGGGGCCGGGACGGCAGCTATGTGGAAGTGACCTGCCGGGGCGGTCTTTACCACGGCCGGGACGGAGAGCCGGATATTTTCTGCGGCTATATTGTGAACCACGGCGCCCCGAAGATCCGGGACAGCGTGACGAGCCTGCTGAACGAGCACGCGCTGGTGGACCGGATGGATGCGGTGATGGAAAACCGGGAAGAGGTCATGGTGGTGCGGATGGAAATCCGGAACATCAAGCGGGCACAGATGCTCTACGGTTCGGAATCCATTTTCGGCGCCATGCGGTCTGTGGCGGATATCTGCCTGCAGGCGGTGAAGGACCGGGGAGAAGTCTACAGCGATAACGGGAATGCCTTTGTTTTCTGCCTGAAAGGCAAGGACCGGGGCGCGGCGGACGAGGTTTTCTGCCGGGTCCGGGAGGCCTGCAGCGCCGGGGTGATTGCGGGCAGTCACGTGGTTCCCCTGAGCGTCTATGCGGGCGGCGTCCAGCTGCCGGACGAGGCGTTCCGCGAAACGGTGGATGTGCGCAGCGCGGTGCTTTACATCACGGAGGAAGCGGGCTTCGGACACGAAAACGGCGTAGTCTTCTACCAGCACAGTGAAGGGGACACCCGGGAGGAGGAAGCCAGGCTGCTGCGCACGGTGCACAGCGACGCCGTGAACAACCGGGACCGTTTCTTCCTGCGGCTGCAGCCGATCCTGAACGCCCGGACGGAGAAGGTCACCGGCGCGGAAGCCCTGCTGCGCTACGTAACCGACGAACTGGGAGAAGTGGCGCCGGGACGGTTCATTTCCTTCCTGGAAAGCGATCCGGCCTATACGGAGCTGGGATACGATATTATCCGGAACGCCCTGAAGAGCGCGGGCGAAATCCGGAAGTCCCTTCCGGACTTCAACATCAACGTCAATATTACCGCCCTTCAGCTATATTCGGAGGATTTCATCCCGAGAGTGCTGAAAATCCTTGAAGAGGAAAAGTATCCACCGGAAAACCTGATCCTGGAGCTGACGGAGCGCTGCAAGGAAATGGAATTCGCCGTGCTCAAACAGCGGGTGAAGGAGCTGCGGGAAGCCGGATTCCGGGTGGCGCTGGACGATATGGGCACCGGATTCTCCACCATCGACCTGCTGCTGCACCTGGACGTGAACGAGATCAAGCTGGACATGGAATTTACCCAGCATATGCGGGAAAACGACAACGATCCGAAGTTCGCGAAGCTGCTGGCTTCCATTGCGGAGGACCACCGGATGCTGCTGTGCTTCGAAGGCGTGGAAAAACCGGAGGAACGGGATTACCTCCGCTCCTTCGGGGACGTGCTGCTGCAGGGGTACCTGTTTGACAAACCCCTGAAACCTGAAGATTTCAAAAAGAAATACTGTGCATAAAAAAAGCCGGCCGGTTCATTCGAACCGGCTGGCTTTTTTCAGGATTCTCCGGCCGAGGAAGGAAGGCTCCTTCCGGTTCGGGGTTTCAGGCAGGTCAAAAACCCAGGAGGTGGAGGCGTTGATCACGGGCACCCCGTGATATTCCCGCTGCCGCTGGAAAAAGGCGGAATAGGCCTGATGCATATGACCGTGAATCATCACGGCCGGATGATACCGGTCCAGCAGGGGACCAAAGCATTCAAACCCCCGGTGGGAAGGATGATCGTCATCCCCGAGACCGCGGATGGGGGCGTGGGTCAGCAGGATGTCAAAACCGCCGGTTGCCCGGAGGCTGCGGCGAAGGGAGGCGATGCGGCTCTCCATTTCCCGTTCGGTGTACATGTTTACGGCGTCCGGGCGGTAGCGGAGGCTGCCGCCCAGGCCCAGGATGCGGATTCCTTTGATCTCAATGATTTTCCCGTCGGCGCACAGGCAGCCTTCCGGAGGCTTCTGCGCATAGTGATCGTCGTGGTTGCCGTGAACGTAGACCACCGGGGCGCTGGTGAAGCAGGTAAGGAAGGACAGATAGGCAGACGGCAGGTCGCCGGCGGAAAGAATCAGATCCACGTCCGCAAGCGCCTTCCGGCACTGATCTCCCCACAACCGGGCGGAGGGCTCATCTGAAATGGCAAGAATCCGCATGGTTTTACCTCACTTTCTGTTCCAGCTGAAGGAGGAAAGCTCGGGCTTCAGTTCACCGTGAATGCCCTGGAGACGAACCAGGGGGCGCGCGGTTTCAATCAGTTCCTCTTCCCGGGGGAAGGAACCGACAATGTTGTCCACCAGGTAATCCATGCAAAGGATTTCCGCGGGGGTCAGGCGGCGGTCCGCCTCGCAGCGCAGGGCGCCGGACTGATCCCGGATTTCCCCTTCGAAGGGGGTGAAGGTGCCTTCCTTCAGTTCCTCTCGGAAATGGTTGATAATCCGGGCTGCGTAGGGATCGAAACGGGAAGAGAAGGCCACGTCAAGAATGTGGGATCCGATGCCCCACCAGTAGTTGGTGGAGGTCTGGCGGTTCTCCGCCGGGTTGAAGGTGCCGTTGAGGATCATTTCGGAAATCAGGCGGTAGAAAAGCCCCCAGCGGGGAACCAGCGTGGCCATGTGCACCAGGCTCTTGTCCTTGCGGACATACAGGCCGCAGTCCCGGGCGTCATACTGGGGCGCGGTAATATCCCGGTTGCAGACAACCCGGATTTCCGGATCCTCAAAGGGCTGGGCGTCATTGTACCAGGAGGCGGAGAACCAGTTCACGTAGATTTTCGCGCCGGGATTTACCATGCGGGCCCCCAGGGCGAAAGCGTTGGCCGCGGCGGGGGACCCGTAAATCGGATAATCCGCGATATAGCCGATCTTCCCGTTGTCCGAAAGGATGCCGGCGGCCAGCCCCAGCAGGAATTTCGCCTCAAAGAAGCGGATGTAGTAGGTGCGGATGTTGGTGTAGCTGGACAGAAGCGAGCAGCAGAGGAACCGCGCCTCCGGATGGGTCAGGGCCGGTTCAATGGCGCTGTTGAGCATCACGGGGGAGGTGGCGAAAAAGGCGGTATATCCGTCCCTGATCAGCTGGTCCACCGTCTGTTCGAAATCCGCCCGGGAAGGAACGATGCGGGCGACGGTTTCCAGCTTGCCGCCCAGCTTTTCCTCCGCCTCCAGGCGGCCCAGGTTGTGCCAGTAGTTCCAGGCTGAAGCCTCAATGGGCCGGTTGAAAAGGAAGGCGGCTTTCAGGTGGGAAGGCCGGAACAGGGAGGTAATCAGGGGAACGGCGGGAGCCGGATTGGCCCGGTCCATCACCAGGTTGACCCGCCCGTCGTGCACTTCGAATTCCCGGGACATCAGGCGGACCCGCTCCCGGGTTTTGTCCATGGAATCGTCCCGGACGCTGAGGTAGCCGAAGGCGATCAGGTAGGCCAGGAAGGCGTCCCCCACGGGCAGGCATTCCGTATCCTTCATCTGGGTTTCGTAGGTTTCGGCAAAGTAGTGGAAAAGCTTGCGGAGGGAAAGGATTTCATCCTCGGTCCATTTTTCCCCGGCCCGCATACCCGGAAGGGAAACCAGTTTCTGGTAGGAACCGGGACGGGTGAAGAGAATTCCGTATATTCCGGTTTCCTTTGTGAAATCGCAGTATTCATAGTAGGCGGTAATTTCGTCGTCCTGGGTGCGGGGCGGATAAACCCGGGTCACGTCCGCCTCGATTTCCAGGGATCCCATGGCTTTCATGACGGAAACCCGCTTGTTGCCTTCAATGATGTAATAGTATCCGAGATATTCAAGGGCGGTAACGGGCATGGTCACCCCTTTGGCTTCCACGCTTTCGTACAGGTGATCCCATTTGGCGGCGAACTCGCTGCCCCCGTCCAGAATCGGCAGAAAATTTTTGGTAAAGGCTTTGGAACGGCCTTCCGAAACGGAACCGACCACCCGGGAAAGGGGAACGGAGATGATCCCCAGGGACAGCCGGGACAGGGATGCCAGCTCCGGAACCCTGGCCTCCAGCACCGGGAGATAGGGATCCTGGTTCGCCTGAATGGCGGCCGTATAGACCCGAAGCCCTTCACGCCGGACTCTACCGTAACGATCCATGTTATTCCTCCAGATCTTGCTGTGTGTTTTCCGTTCCACGGAACGGATACAATTATTTTACCCGTTTCCGGAAAAGGGTGCAACAGGCACAACCCGAACGATTGCACGGAAATCTGTAAAAACGTCCGGGAATTGTCCTTTTTGGCTGAAAGAGGGGACATTTCCGACGTCTTGAGAAAAAACGGGTAAGATGATAAAATACAGGAATTCAAGGGGAACGAAACGGAGGAACGCCGGATGCCTGAAATCGGGATGATTTTGCGCGAGGGAAAAGGGAAAAAGGTTTACGCGACGGATGACCCGGACAAGGCGATCGTCTTTTT
The DNA here is from genome assembly GCA_017526525.1 of Clostridia bacterium. GTDB lineage: Bacteria > Bacillota > Clostridia > Christensenellales > Aristaeellaceae > Aristaeella. The sequence continues at coordinate 137,362 of JAFXRG010000002.1, forward strand.
CAAGGACGAGGCGATGGCTTTTCACGGCCTGAAACGGGGACGGATCCTGGGAAAGGGAGAAGTCAACAACGCGGTGTGCGAGCATCTGTTCGGCCTGCTGAACGCCAACGGGATCGAGAACCATTTCATCGAAAAGATCGACGCCCGCCACAGCCTGGTGAAACGGTGCGATATGCTGCCCTTCGCCGTCAAGATCCGCAACCGGGCCGCCGGCAACCTGGCGGAACGCATCGGCATCCCCGTGGGGCAGAAGCTGGATCCGACCGTGGTGGAATATGTGCTGCGGGATACGGATATGGATGTGGATCCCCTGATCAACCACACGCATATTTACGCCATGAAGGCCGCGACCCCCGAAGAAATGGCCCGGATTGACGAGATCTGTTTCAAGGTGAACGACCTGCTGATGAATTACCTGAAGGAGATCAACATCGAGCTGATCGATTTCAAGCTGGAGTTCGGCAGGTATCACGGAAGAATCCTCGTGGCGGACGAAATCACCCCGGACACGGCCCGTTTCTGGGACAGCAGCACCCATGAGCCGCTGGACAAGGACCGGTTCCGGCGGGATATGGATCATGTGGCGGAAGCCTATCAGGAAGTGCTGCACCGGATGATGGGCGTCGGCTGAAACAGCCCCGATAAAAGCAGGAAAACCGCGGCGACGGATTCCGGAAGGAACCCCGCCTTTTTCTTTTCTGTTCTTTTTTTTCTTTATAATAGGAAAAAAGTTGCAAAGGCGGCGTACATGTGTTAGAATGCCATGCGGCGCACTGTGCGCCGGGGTTATTCGACAAGATGCAGGAGGAATAAAATTCATGAGCCACACCTATGAAAAGGTATCCGGAAACAAAGCAAAGCTTACGTTCACGATTCCCGCGGAGAAGTTCGACGAGGCGATGACCAAAGCTTACCTGAAACTTCGCGGACGCATCAATGTTCCCGGATTCCGGAAGGGCAAGGCACCGAGAAAGATGATTGAAACGCTCTACGGCGAAGGCGTTTTCTATGATGATGCATTTGAGCTGCTGTTCCCCGATGTTTACGAGGAAGCGGTGAAGGAATACGACCTTCATCCCGTGGACCGTCCGCAGATCGACGTGGACGAAATCGGCGCGGGCAAGGACCTGAAATTCCATCTGGAAGTGTTTGTGCGTCCGGACGTAACCCTGGGAGACTATAAGGGCCTCACCGTGGAAGCGGACCGCCAGGAAGTGACCGACGCCATGATCGACGCCCGGATCAGCCAGGACCAGGACAAGGCCAGCCGCACCATCGACGTGGATGACCGTCCGGTTCAGAGCGGGGATACCGTCAACCTGGACTACGCGGGCACCGTGGACGGAGTCGCCTTCGCCGGCGGCACCGCCGAAAAGCAGACCCTGAAAATCGGCAGCAACACCTTCATTCCCGGCTTCGAGGATCAGATGATCGGCATGTCCGTGGGCGAAGAGAAGGATCTTCAGGTGAAATTCCCCGAGGAGTACCACGCGGAAGACCTGGCCGGCAAGGACGCCGTGTTCCATGTGAAGGTCAACGGTATCCAGGTTACCGAAAAGCCGGAGCTGGACGACGACTTCGCCGCCGACATCAGCGAATACAACACCTTTGCCGAGTACCGGGATTCCATTGTGAAGGAACTCACGGAGCAGGTCAACCGGAACAATGACATCGCGGCGGAAAACGCCCTGGTGGAAAAGGCTGTTGAGAACGCCGAAATGGATGTTCCCCAGGCCATGATCGACGACCAGGCGGATTATATGGTCCGGGAGATGGCCATGCGCATGAGCTATCAGGGCCTGAAGATCGAAGACTACATGAAGTACACCGGCCAGACCATGGAAGGCATGAAGGCCATGTACAAACCCGAGGCTGAAAAGCGGGTGAAGACCGAGCTGGTGATCGATGCGATCCGCAAGGCGGAAGCCATCGAGCCCGGCGAGGCGGAAATCGAAAAGGCCATCGCGGACCAGGCGGAACGCTCCGGCCAGGATGTGGAAACCTTCAAAAAGAACCTGACGGACGAGCAGAAGAGCTACCTGAAGGACAACGCCGCCATTCAGATGGTGCTGGACCTGCTGAAGAAGGACGCCGTCATCCTGGAAAAGAAGCCTGAGGAAAAGGAAGAGGCGGAAGAAAAGCCCGCAAAGAAAGCGGCCAAAAAGCCCGCTGCGAAAAAGCCCGCGAAAAAGGATGAGGAATCCGGGGAAGAACCCGCCGAAAAGAAAAAGCCCGCCGCGAAGAAAACCGTGAAGAAGGCGGAAGAGGGCGAAGAGGAAGCGGAAAAGAAACCCGCAAAGAAAACCGCGAAGAAAAAGACCGAAGAATAATGACACCGTAAACGGCGGCCCGGCCGGGCCGCCGTTCCTGTCAGAAGGAGGAATTCTTTATGCCGTTGGTGCCAATGGTTATTGAACAGACAAACCGGGGAGAACGCTCCTACGATATTTATTCCCGTCTGCTGAAGGACCGCATTGTTTTTCTCGGGGGGGAGATTAACGACGACGTGGCCAACCTGGTGGTTGCCCAGATGCTGTTCCTGGAAATGGAAGATCCGGACAGCGATATCAGCCTGTATATCAACAGCCCCGGCGGTTCCGTAACGGCCGGTATGGCGATTTTCGACACCATGCGCTATATCAAGCCCCAGGTGCGCACGGTCTGCGTGGGCATGGCCGCCAGCATGGGCGCCTTCCTGCTGATGGCCGGGGAAAAGGGCAAGCGCCTGGCGCTGCCCAACGCCGAGGTCATGATTCACCAGCCCCTGGGCGGCGCCCAGGGCCAGGCGACGGATGTGGCCATCCGGGCGGAATGGCTGATGAAAACCAAAAAGAAAATGATCGACATGATGGCGGAAATGACCGGCCAGCCCCTGAAAAAAATTCAGGCGGACGTGGAACGGGACTATTTCATGAGCGCGGAGGAAGCGCTGAACTATCATATTATTGACGAGATCTACCAGCCGCGGGACAAGCAGGCAAAGTGAGGGTCTGAAACATGCCAAACAATAACGGGATGAATCGCCAGGGACCGCGCTGCTCCTTCTGCGGAAAGAGCCAGAACATGGTGGAACGGCTGGTGGCCGGCCCCAACGTTTACATCTGCAATGAATGCATAGACCTGTGCAATGACATTCTGCAGGATGAAAGCTTCATGGAACCGGAAGGCGGAATGAAGAAGCAGGAAATGAAAAAGCTTCCGCTGCCGTCGGAAATGAAGCAGATCCTCGACGAGTACGTCATCGGCCAGGAACGGGCCAAGCGGGCGCTGAGCGTTGCGGTATACAACCATTACAAGCGCATCAACCGCAAGACCAAAAAAGAGGACGTGGAGCTGCAGAAGAGCAATATCCTGCTGCTGGGCCCCACCGGAAGCGGAAAAACCTACCTGGCCCAGACCCTGGCGAAGATTCTGCAGGTGCCCTTTGCCATTGCCGACGCCACCAGCGTAACGGAAGCCGGCTATGTGGGCGACGACGTGGAAACCATTCTGCTGCGCCTGATTCAAGCGGCGGACTGGGATATCGAAAAGGCCCAGCGGGGAATCATTTATATTGACGAAATTGACAAAATTGCCCGGAAGGGCGAAAACATGTCCATTACCCGGGATGTCAGCGGCGAAGGCGTCCAGCAGGCGCTGCTGAAAATCCTGGAGGGCACGGAGGCGGCGGTGCCGCCCCAGGGCGGCCGGAAGCATCCGCATCAGGAAATGATCCGGATCGATACGACCAATATCCTGTTTATCTGCGGCGGCGCCTTTGACGGCCTGGTGCCCATCATTGAAAACCGGATCGGCAAGAAGGTGCTGGGGTTCGGCGCGGAAGTGCAGAGCCAGCGGGATCCGGGCCGGACGGACGCCCTGAAGGACGTGCGCCCGGAGGACCTGACGAAATACGGCCTGATTCCGGAGTTCGTGGGCCGGCTGCCAATCCTGGTGACCCTGGACGGCCTGGACGAGGACGCCCTGGTGCGGATCCTGACGGAACCGAAGAACGCCCTGTGCAAGCAGTATGAAGCGCTCCTGGATATGGACGGGGTCAAACTGACCTTTGAAGAGGACGCCATCCGCGAAATTGCCCGCCAGGCGATTACCCGGAAATGCGGCGCCCGCGGCCTGCGGGCCATTATCGAGGACGCGATGCTGGATACAATGTTTGAGCTGCCCGGACAGACGGATATCAACGAGTGCGTCATTACAAAGGACGCTGTGACCGGCGGAAAGCCGAAGCTTATTGCGGGCGTCCGGCGGCGGAGCGCCAAGCGGTCCGCCGCATCGCAGAGTGAGGACACGAAAGAAATCAGCTGAAAGAGGAAAACATGAGGAAACTTCAAACGATCCATCTGCCGGTGATTCCGCTGCGCGACCTGATGATCTTTCCGAACATGGTGCTCCACTTTGATGTGGGCCGCCGGAAGTCGGTGGTGGCGCTGGAACAGGGCATGAGCGACCGGCAAAAGATTTTTCTGGTATGCCAGAAGGATGACAGCGTGGAAGAACCGGGCTGGAAAGATCTGTGCAAGGTCGGAACCGTGGCGGAAATCCGCCAGGTGATGAACCTGCCCGGGGAAAACATCCGCGTGCTGGTGGAGGGCAAAAGCCGGGGCGTGGTGGCGGAACCCCTGGGGGACGAACCCTGCCTGACCGCCAATATCCGTATATATGAAGATAAAATCCCCCGTTCCGCGGAGGCCAAAGCCCTGCTGCGCACCTGCCAGGACCTGTTTGCCGAATTTGCCCGGACTTCCCAGCGGGTGAGCCAGGAAACGGTGGACGCCATCCGCGGCGTGGAAAAAGCCGGGGAGGCGGCGGACCTGCTGGCCGCCAATATCCTGACCCGGCAGGAAGAGCGCCAGGAAATCCTGAACGAGCTGGATCCCCTGAAGCGCCTGGAAAAAATGTGCGCCATCCTGATGCGGGAAACGGATATGGCGGATACCGAAAAGCAGATTCAGGCCCGGATCCGCAAGCAGGTGGAGAAAAACCAGAAGGACTATTACCTGCGGGAGCAGATCAAAGCCATCCAGAACGAGCTGGGGGACCGGGATGATTCGGAAACCGGCGAACTGCGGAAGCGGATGGAAGAAACGCCCCTGAACGAGGAAGCCCGTACCAGGTGTGAAAAGGAACTGGACCGGATGAGCCGCATGGCGCCGGGATCCCCGGAAGCCGCGGTGAGCCAGACCTATATCGAATGGATCCTGGACCTGCCCTGGGGCAAGGAAACGGAGGATAACCTGGACCTGAACCGGGCCCGGGAAATCCTGAACCGGGACCATTACGGCATGGAAGAGGTCAAGGAACGGATTATCGAATACCTGGCTGTGCTGCGCATGAAGAAGGACATGAAGGGTCCGATCCTGTGCTTCGTGGGCCCGCCCGGGGTGGGTAAAACCAGCATTGTCAAGGCAATTGCCGAAGCCGTGGGCCGGAAATTTGTACAGATGAGCCTGGGCGGCGTTCGGGATGAAGCGGAAATCCGCGGTCACCGCCGCACCTACATCGGTTCCATTCCGGGACGGATTATCAGCGGCATCCGGCAGGCGGGCACCGTGAACCCGGTGTTTCTCTTTGACGAGATTGACAAAATGAGCGGGGATTTCCGCGGGGATCCGGCCTCCGCCATGCTGGAGGTGCTGGATGCGGAACAGAACAACGCTTTCCGGGATCATTACCTGGAGCTGCCCTTTGACCTGAGCAAGGTGATGTTCATCACCACGGCCAACAGCATGGAAACGATTCCCGCGCCGCTGCTGGACCGGATGGAGCTCATTGAGGTTCCCAGCTATACGGAAGAGGAAAAGCTGCAGATCCTGAAGCTGCACCTGATGCCGAAGCAGATCCGGGAACACGGCATGCGGGAGAACGCCCTGAAGGTTCGGGAAGACGCCCTGAAGGCCATGATTGAGGACTATACCCGGGAGGCGGGCGTCCGGACGCTGGAAAGAACGGCGGCGGCGGTCTGCCGGAAGGCGGCGGTGCGGATGCTGGATACCGGAAAGCACTCCATGACCGTGAACCTGAAAACCCTGCGGGAGCTGCTGGGCGCGCCGCGCTTCCTGCGGGAAGCCCCGGAAAAGGAACCCCGGATCGGCGTGGTGAACGGCCTGGCCTACACCACCGTGGGCGGCGAAATGCTGGAGGTGGAATGCACCCTGATGCCCGGCAAGGGCACGCTGAAGCTCACCGGACAGCTGGGAGACGTCATGAAGGAATCCGCGGAAGCGGCCTTCAGCTGGGTCCGGGCCCATTCGGAGGAGCTGAAGCTGGACCGGGATTTCTATCAGCAGCAGGATATTCATATTCATGTGCCGGAAGGCGCGGTGCCCAAGGACGGCCCCTCTGCCGGCGTGACCATGGCCACGGCCCTGGTCAGCGCCCTGACCGGAACGCCGGTCAGGCAGGATGTAGCCATGACCGGGGAAATTACCCTGCGGGGAAGGGTCCTGCCCATCGGCGGACTGAAAGAGAAAACCCTGGCCGCTTACCGGGCCGGCATCCGCACGCTGATCATTCCGGAGGAGAACCGGAAGGACCTGGAGAAAATACCGGAGTATGTGCTGAGCAAATTCCGGGTGGTTCCGGTCCGGGAAATCCACGAGGTGCTGGAAACGGCGCTGGTGGGGAACGGAGAAGGCCGGACGGGAGAACATCATGGAAATCAAAACGGCTGAGTTTGTGACCTCCATGGCGGAATACGGGAAGTTTCCGGGAAAGGGGCTTCCCCAGATTGCCGTGGCCGGAAAGAGCAATGTGGGCAAAAGCACGCTGATCAACCGGCTCTGCCGGCGGAACAAGCTGGCCCGCACCAGCTCCACGCCCGGCAAAACCCGCCTGCTGAACGTTTTCCTGCTGAACGGGCAGTTCCACCTGGTGGACCTGCCGGGATACGGCTTCGCCAAAGTGGACAAGCAGGAAAAACTCCGCTGGGGCAAAATGATGCAGGATTACTTCGCCCAGGCGGAGGAGCTGAAGCATGTGCTGTGCCTGGTGGATATCCGCCACGAGCCCACGGAGGATGACCTGACCATGAACCGCTTCCTCCGGGAATCCGGCATTCCTTTTTCCGTCATCGCCACCAAGGCGGATAAAATCAGCCGGGGCGCCCGCATGAAGTACCTGGCGCCCATCTGCCGGGCCCTGAGTGTTCAGCCCTGGGAAATCCTGTGTTTCAGCGGGGAAGACGGCACCGGACGGGACGAACTGCTGAAGCTGCTGGAGCAGGTACTGGAAAAGTAAACCAATAAAAACCGGATTCGTACAAGATCCCAGTATTTTCCTATTGCATCCCGTAAAGGAATAGAGTATAATCTGCATCCGCAGTAATGGAATGGACCGGAGGAAAACGTTCCGGGCAGCGAAACCCAATAAGTGGGGACAGACCGTGCGAATTCTCCGGATTTCAGCCATGCTGTGGAAAAGCGGAACTAAATTGTGCAAAATAATGTAACCTGGTGGGGAAACGTTCCTGCAACGGGCGACTCAGGGAGGAAAACAGCATGAATCTGGTCAAGTGTCCCAGATGTGACCTCAACTACATCCGCGAGGATGAAAAGTACTGCAAGGTGTGCCTGCGTGAAATGAAGGGCGAGGACAAAGAAGACGAAGTGGAGCTCTGCAGTGTCTGCAACGAGGAACCGGCCCTCCCCGGACGGGATGTCTGCCTGTTCTGCCTGAAGGAAATGAACAAGAGCAACAGCGCCCAGGATGACAATTCCGAAAGCGAAGGAACCGAGAACGTGGATACCAGCAATATCGGGGATATGGATTCCGTCAGCGGCATGGATGAAATCATTCCGGAAGAGGATGAAAATATTCCCAGCCAGGAGTACGGAGAGATTGAGGAAGAACTGAGCCTGGAGGATGTCCGCGAGGACGAGGAACGCGAAGAGGACGAGGACGAAGAGGAAGAGCAGTAAGCTGCTGCCGGGAAGGATACCAGCTATGACGCGCCTGTTTGCCATCGGGGATCTGCACATGTCAGGGGGAGACGATAAACCCATGGATGTGTTCGGACCCCAGTGGGACAGGCATTTTTTGCGCATCCGGGAAGCCTGGGAAGAAACGGTGGCCCCGGAGGATGTGGTGCTGATTCCCGGAGACATCAGCTGGGCCATGCAGCTGAAGCAGGCCATTCCGGACCTGCAGGAGATCGGAAAGCTGCCGGGACGGAAAATCCTCTGCAAGGGAAATCATGAGTACTGGTGGTCTTCTCTCAGCCGGGTACGGGCCGCCCTGCCGGAAGGGATGGAGGCCTTGCAGTTTGACGCGACGGAGACCGAGTTCTGCGTGATCTGCGGCACCCGGGGATGGAATTACCCCACGGCGCGCAATCCGCTGGAGGAAAAGGATCAGAAGATTTTCCGGCGGGAGCTGCAGCGGCTGGAAATGGCGCTGGACCGGGCGGAAAAAATCCCCGGCGGCAAGCCGATTCTCGTGATGATGCATTTTCCCCCCCGGATGGCGGACGACCCGGATACGCCCTTTACCCGCCTGCTGGAAGCGTCGGAAAGGGTCAGGGCCGTGGTGTACGGCCATCTGCACGGGGCGGCTTTTGCCGGAGGCTTCGCAGGTGCGTGCCGGGGGATTGATTACTACCCGGTCTCCTGCGACGGCATCGGCTTCAGGCCCCGGGAGATTCCCTGGCCCCGGCTGGAATCTCTGATTTCTTAATTTTTTGTAACAATGTGAAAGGCAACGCCTGAAGAACGGTTACCCGAAAGGGAACCGTTCTTTTTTTGCCCACAAAATATGGTGGAACGTTGAAAATGACAGGCACTAGAACCAGATTAATTGTTAAGAAAATATTACAAAAAAATTAATAATATGTAAATAACAAGCCCTGATTCCCGGATCCGGGGTTCGGTTTCAAGCTTGCAAGGGGAACAAAACTGTGCTAAATTGGTGGGGAAAAAGGGTAGAGATACCCAAAATTGAACATAAAAGTGGGAGAAAGGGGGAGAAAAGCCAATGGACGACCGTGAAAACGGGAAAACGGACCGGACGGCAGAATCCCCCGAAAGCAAGGAAAAACAAAGGCCTGTGCGGTTTATCGGTTCCTTCAGCCACAGCCTGGATGCCAAGGGAAGACTGGTGATCCCCCAGCCCTTCCGGGATAAGCTGGGTGAAAGTTTCTGCGTGGCCCCTTCCTACGATTTCAAATCCATTTCTGTTTATCCCACGGAAATGTGGGAAAAGCGGAATGAAGCCTATGAACGGCTGGGCAGGCTGAACCCGGCCCTGAACCGGTACCTGGAGCAGTTTTATGCCTTGAGTTATGACGAACAGACCTGTGACGGACAGGGACGTGTGCTGCTTCCCTTCAACATCCGCCAGAAAATCCTCGGGGAGGAGCGGGATGTGGAGATCACCGGCGCCAATGACCATATCCGCGTGGTGGCGGAGGTCACCGGCAGGGACAGCTGGACGCAGTTTACCTCCGAGCTGCCCGGACTGCTTGAAATGATTGCGGGCCTTGAAAGAAAAGACTCCGCGGATGAATAACGGGACCCCGAAAAAGAACAAGTCAGGAGGAATCCGGAATGATGGAAATGCCGGCCCGGACAGGAAGAAGAATTCAGGACGCCGCCCGCCGGATGCGGGAGGGCTTCCATCGCAGCGTCAATGAACGGCAGCAGGTGAACAGCCTGCACCGGCAGCGGATGACCTGTTCCGACCGGCTGAACAGCTTCACCAACACCCAGGACTGGACCGGCGGCATGGGCATGAGTCCCAGCGGACGTTTTCAGGTGATCGAGGAAGCGCGGCCGAAGCAGAAGATATTATCCCGGAAGGGAATCCGGTGGAATGCCGCATGGGCAATGCTGGCCGCGGTTGTTTTTCTCTGCGCCGCGGTGCTCCTGGCGGACCTGGCGGGCATGGGACTGAGCTCCCGGTCCATCAGCCGGCTGGAAAACAAGATTGAGGACCTGGCCCGGAGAAACGAAGTGCTGAAACAGGAGCTGTCGATCAGCGCCGGTGATGCCACCGTGTGCACGGAGGCGGTGAAGCTGAACCTGATTTCCGCCTACGGCGCCACGCCGATTACCCTGACGGCGCCGCAGGAATGGAGCAGCGGCGCGGTGAGCGCCGAGGTCCAGAGCGCCAGCGCGGGCTGGATGACAGGCGGCCTCGAAAACTGAGAACAAGCGGGAGATGTATTTATATGAAGCTTTGGGAACTGCTTTCAGAACTTCCCTATGTGGTATCCACCCGGGGAGATATGAATACGGAGATTCGGGAAATCACGTCCTCCAGCCATGACAAAACGCAGGACGGACTGTTTTTCTGCATTGTGGGCGCCAGGTTTGACGCCCATGATTTTGCGTGGGAAGCGGTGGAAAACGGCTGCGTCGCCCTGGTGGTGGAGCATTATGTGGAGCTGAACGTGCCCCAGGTGCTGGTCAGCAACGGCCGCTGCGCCATGGCCCGGATTGCCGAGGCCTTTTACGGGTTTCCCTCCCGCCGCATGCGGATGATCGGCATTACCGGAACCAAGGGCAAAACCACCACCACTTACCTGCTGAAAAGTATCTGCAACAAAGCCGGGCTGAAGTGCGGCATTATCGGCTCCACCGGCACCCTGGTGGAGGATCAGCACCTGGACAGCAAGCTGACCACCCCGGATCCCATTGACCTGCAGAAAATGCTGAAAATGATGGCGGATGACGGCGTGAAGGTGTGCTGCATGGAGGTGTCCGCCCACGCCATCGATATGGGCCGGCTGGACGGCATGAGCTTTGAAGTGGGCTGCTATACGAATCTCAGCCAGGATCACCTGGACTATTTCTATACCATGGACCGGTATTTTGAAACCAAAAAGAAGTTCTTTACTTCCGGTATGGTGAAAAACGCCGCCATCAACGCCGATGACGAAACGGCGGAAAAAATGAAAACCGGCCTGGCCATTCCCTTCATTACCTATGGCATTTGCGTCAACGCGGATGTGTTTGCCCGGGATATTGAAATCACCGAGGAAGGGGTCCGGTTCACGGCGCGGATGAACGGCATGAATGAAATTGCCCTGCATATGCGCATGACCGGTATGTTCAACGTGTACAACGCCCTGGCGGCCACCAGCTGCGCGCTGATTATGGGCATTGCCCCGGAGAACATCCGGGAGGGCCTGGAGGCCGTGACCCGGGTGCCGGGCCGCATTGAGGTGCTGCAGACCGGAACGCCCTACAAGGTCATTCTGGATTACAGCCATTCCCCGGACGCCCTGGAAAACATCCTGACCACCGTGCGCCAGTTTACCCGCGGACGGCTGATTGCCCTGTTCGGCTGCGGCGGAGACCGGGACAAGGGCAAGCGGCCCATGATGGGTGAAATCGGCGGAAGACTTGCGGATCACTGCATCCTCACGTCGGATAATCCCCGGACGGAAAACCCGACGGTGATCCTGGCGGCCATTGAAAAAGGCATCCGGCCCACGGGCGGCAGCTACGAAGTGATTGAAAACCGCCGGGATGCCATCCGGAAGGCCCTGGCCATGGCGGAGGACGGGGATATTATTGTCCTGGCCGGAAAAGGCCATGAAACCTACCAGGAAATCATGGGCATCAAACGGCCCTTCGATGAAAAGGCCATCGTCTCCGAGCTGCTGGCGGAAATGCGGCAGGAAAAGGAAAAATGACTTCCGGCGGTGAATACTACATATGGGGGTCTGTAACCCTTCCGGCAGTGTCCTCCGGGGCCGGGCGGGAAGGGGGCAGGGACCCTGAATCCCTTTTCCCCGGAAAGGAAGTCGAAACGGTATGTACAGGATGATTTGCGCGCTGCTGCTTTCCGCAGGAATCGCGCTGGTTACCGGACCGAAACTGATTGCGTATCTCAAAAAGCTCCATTTCGGACAGACAATTTACGAGCTTGGACCGGCGCACCAGAAAAAGCAGGGAACGCCCGTTATGGGCGGCCTGATGATGGCGGCCGGTATTGTTGTTTCTTCCCTGGCATTTCATCCCCGCAAATGGGAAGGCGCCTGGGACTTTATCCTTCCGCTGCTGGCGGTATCGCTGCTGAGCATGGCGGTGGGTTTCGCGGACGACTGGATCAAGGCCGTCAAAAAACGGCATGACGGGCTTTCCCCCTGGCAGAAAATTGCGGGACAGGTCCTGGTGGCGGCCGCTTTCAGCGTATACTGCTACTTCAATCCCGCGGTGGGCAGCCGGATCCGGATTCCCTTTTTCCATGCGGAATGGGACCTGGGCATTTTCTATATTCCCCTGATGACCCTGCTGACGATTTTTATCGTCAACAGCAGCAACCTGCAGGACGGGCTGGACGGGCTGCTGGGAACCGTGACGGCGGTTTCCTCCTCCGCCTGGGCGATGATCAGCCTGCTGATCCTGGCGGTGCCTTCCCTCGGCGCGGTTTTCGGGGCGGACGGCGCCCGGGTTACCGGCGTTTTTGCCATGAGCATGGTGGGCGCCTGCCTCGGTTTCCTGCGGTATAACCGCTATCCCGCAAAAACCTTTATGGGGGACACGGGCAGCATGCTGCTGGGCGGCGGAACGGTGGCCATGGCGATGCTGCTGCGGCTTCCGCTGCTTCTGCTGCTGACGTTCTTTACGCCGGTGATGAGCAGCGTCAGCGTGATCCTCCAGCGGTATTATTTCAAGCTGACCCACGGGAAGCGCATCTTCCTGATGAGTCCGATCCATCATCATTTTGAAAAGAAAGGATACTCTGAAACGCAGATCGTAAGCATGTATGCCGGCGTGACGCTGGTGCTGAGCCTGATCGCTGTCCTGAGCATCCTGTAAAAGAGGAAAGAATCAATGAATTACGAACAGAAAAAGGTGCTGGTGGTGGGAATGGCCCGGAGCGGCGTGGCTGCGGCGCAGCTGCTGCGCGCCTGCGGGGCTGTCGTAACGGTGAACGACTCCAAGACTGAGGAAGAGCTGGGATCCCAGCTGAAGCCGCTGGAGGGCCTTCAGCTGGAGCGCAGGTTCGGCTGCGGCGCCATGGAACTGCTGGAAGGCATGGACGTGCTGGTGATCTCTCCCGGCATTCCGGATACGGCGCCCTTTGTGGTCCGGGCAAAGGAAATGGGAATCTATGTGATCGGCGAGCTGGAGCTGGCTGCCCAGCTTTCCCGGGGCACCCTGACCGCCGTCAGCGGCACCAACGGAAAAACCACTACGGTATCCCTGCTGGGAGAAATGTTCACCAACAGCGGCCGGGTTACCCACGTGGTGGGCAATATCGGCTATCCGTTTTCCCTGGCGTCCCTGGTGAGCCGGAAGGAAGATGTGATCGTCTGCGAGGTTTCCTCCTTCCAGATGGAAACCGCGGATACCTTCCATCCCCATGTGGCGCTGCTGACCAACATCACGGAGGACCACCTGAACCGCCACGGCACCATGGAGGTTTACACCGCCCTGAAAATGCGGATGTTCAAAAACCAGACGGCGGAGGATTACGCCGTCTTCAACGCGGACGATCCCGGCCTGAACGGCCTGTCCAAACAGGTGAAAAGCCAGGTGATGAAGTTCAGCCGCAAAAAGGAAGTCCGGGAGGGCGCCTTTGTCCGGGACGACCAGGTCATCCTGCGGATGAACGGCACCGAGCGGAAAATCTGCCGGACGGATGAAATTTACATTCCCGGTCCCCATAACCTGGAAAACGCCCTGGGCGCGGTGTGCGTGGCCGGGGCCATGAAGGTGCCTGTGCCGGTGATCCGGCATACGCTGAAGACCTTCAAGGGCGTGGAGCACCGGATTGAGCGGGTGCGGGAGCTGGATGGGATTACCTATATCAATGACAGCAAGGGCACCAACGTGGATTCCACCATCAAGGCGGTGCAGACCATGACCGATCCCACGGTGATCATCCTGGGCGGATACGATAAGCACACCTCCTTTGATCCGCTGGCCAGGGAAATTGTGAACAGCCCCTGCATCCGGCGGGCGGTGCTGATCGGCGAAACCGCCTCCCTGATCAAAAACGCCCTGAACCGGGCCGGATTCCGGGAAACGGAATTTGCCGAAACCCTGGGCGAAGCGGTGGAGAAGGCGAGGGCGGCCGCCGGCAAGGGATGGAACGTGCTGCTGAGCCCGGCCTGCGCCAGTTTTGACATGTTCAAAGACTATGAGGAACGCGGTCGGGTTTTCAAGGAACTGGTTAATGCCCTGGAACCGAAACAGTAAAAACAGACCAAAGTCTGGAGAATTTGAAGGGAGATGAGCCGCTTGCAGGGACCCGGAGACCCCAGGAATCAGCGCCGGGCCGGAGCCAACGGCAACGCGGCGGGTCCGGACGGCGGACTGAAGGACTGGCAGCGGAATACCTGGTTCGGTCCTGCTCCCTCCAACACGAATCCCTTCGAAGAACCGGAAAGTGCACCGGAGCTGCTGCGGGACCGCAGCACAAACGTCAGCGAGCATAAGGGTGAATTCTGGGAGGACCGCCAGAACACCGGCTATCAGTTTACCGCCCGTCGGGATGACAACAAAAAAGGGACCGGGAAAATGCCGGAAATCCGGAGACGGAAAGGGACGATTTCCGTGCGCTCCGTCCTGGTTGTGGTGCTGGTGCTGGTCACCGCGGTGTGCGCCCTGTATTTCGGGGTCTTCCGGATCCGGGACATCCAGGTCATCGGCAACCGGGATATTTCGGCTTCGGACGTGATCCGCTTCAGCGGTGTACGGCGGGGCGGCAGCATTCTGAGCCTCAGCGAATCGGAAACCAAACGCCGCCTGGAAACCGAGGCTGTTTCCGCCGCAGCGCGGGAAGGAAACTATAACTACTACCGGCTGGAGTTCAGGTACCTGGAGAAGCAGCTTCCCGGAACGGTGATCCTCTCCGTGCGGGAGCGGGAAGCCTGCTGCTGGATGACCTGGTGCGGCATTGTGTACGTGATGGACAAAAACGGCATGGTGCTGTATGAAACCGAGGACGACGGCATCCGGAACATGATTCAGCTGGTGGAGGTCAAGGGGCTGGACATCCGCTCCGGCGCCCGGGCAGGGCAGACCATGGTGCTGGCCTCCGACCAGCAGGAGCATGCTTTCCGGGACCTGTTCCTGGAAATGAAGGTGCTGGGATGCACCGGCGAAATCCTGGAGGCGGATCTGAGCAATCCCGCTTCCATCCTGCTGACTACCCGGGACGGGTTCAATGTTTCCCTGGGCAGCGGGGAGACCCTTCACGCCAAGCTGCGGAGCCTGCTGCTGGTTCGGGACAAGCTGCGGGAAATGGGCAAAACCGGGGGCACCATCAACGTGTCCGCGCCCGCGGCGCCTTACTTTTCCCCGGCGGCGCCCCAATAACGAAAAAAATTGTAACAAAAAGCATCAAAATTGTAATAAATTCCTCCCGGCTACTTGCCAAACAGGCCTGAAGCGTCTATAATACCTTGTTGTGTGCATTTATTTGTAGGAATTTTCCGTAGAATCCTGAGCGCGGGAGGTTGGAAAAGGTATGAAAACGACGGTTGCGGCCATCGACTTCGGTACGAGCAAAATTGTGACGCTCGTGGCCGAAAACAGCGGCAGCCAGCGCTGCGATATTATTGCGGCGGGTGTGGCAAAATATGACGGATACCTGGAAGGCGGCTGGAACAATCCGGGCCAGCTGGACGAGGCCATCCGCCGTTCCATCAGCGATGCCGAAGAACAGGCCAATTCAAAGATCCGCGAAATCAACGTGGGCGTTCCCGGGGCTTTTACGAACGTGCTGGCCACCAAAGTGACCATTTCCCTCAAGGGAACGGATCCCCGGGTGACCTCGGCGGACGTGAAGGCGGCTTTCAGCAAAGCAGCCGAAAACCTGACCAACATCCCCGGCGTGGTGGTTCATTCCAGTCCCGCCTGGTTCATGGTGGACAACGGAAAGAAGACCCTGGAGCCCGTCGGCATGAAGGGCCGGGAAATGACCGCCTATATCAGCTTCGTGGTGGGCAACCGCCTGTTTGTGGACGATGTGACCAACCGCATGGCGGACCTGGGCATCGTGGTTTCCGGTTTCTTCTCCACCTCCGCAGGGGAGGCCATGCTCTACCTGAACGAGCAGGAACGGGACCGGACGTCCGTCCTGATCGATATGGGCTATCTGAACACGGAAATTATCGGCGTCGAAGGAGACGCGATTATCTATCATAAAGTGATGGAACTGGGCGGCGGCGATATCGCGGTGGCCCTGGCCGAAGAACTGGACATTTCCCTCAGCGCGGCGGAGGATATCAAGCGCAAGTTTGTTTACGGCATCGAAACCTCCGGGGAAACCTACGAGGTCCCCGGCGCGGACGGACAGAAGGGCGTCATCTTTACCCGGGAGCAGGTCAAGCCGATTATTACCCGTACGCTGGACGAAATCTGCGCCAAAATCAAGGAATACATTGACGATGATTTCGGCGCCCTGGGCAGCTGGAGCAGCGTTTTCCTCACCGGCGGCGGGCTGAGCTTCAACCGCGGCGGCAAGGAATACCTTTCCGGAAAGCTGGGACGCCCGGTGCAGGAAACACCCCGCAGGACCACCAAGCTGAACAGCCACAGCTTCTCCAGCGCGCTGGGACTGATGGACCTGATCATCGATACCATTGAACAGCAGCACCAGCCGGCGGCAGGCGCCGGCGGAAAGATAAAAGACTTCTTCCGTAGTCTGTTGGGAGGTTAACACACATGATTGAATTCCAGAACGAAGAACAGAACACTTTCGCTTCCATCAAGGTCGTCGGCTGCGGCGGCGGCGGCAACAACGCTGTCAACCGGATGGTGGATGCCGGTCTGCGCGGGGTTGAATTCATTTCCGTGAATACCGACCGACAGGCCCTGAGCCAGTCCAACGCCCAGGTTAAAATCCAGATCGGCGAAAAGCTGACCAAAGGCCTCGGCGCCGGCGCCATTCCCGAGGTGGGCCGCCGGGCGGCGGAGGAAAGCCGGGAAGAGATTGCTTCCGCCCTGAAGGGAGCGGACCTGGTGTTCATTACCGCCGGCATGGGCGGCGGCACCGGTACCGGCGCGGCGCCCATTGTGGCGGAAATCGCCCGGGACATGGGCACCCTGACCATCGCGGTGGTGACCAAGCCCTTCAATTTCGAGGGAAAACAGCGCATGAAGAATGCCGAAGCCGGGATTGACGAGCTGAAACAGCACGTGGATACCCTGGTGGTGATTCCCAACGACCGGCTGCTGCAGGTGGTCAACAAGGGAACCACCATGCTGGAAGCCTTCCGCATCGCGGACGACGTGCTGCGCCAGGGCATCCAGGGCATCAGCGACCTGATTGCGGTGCCGGCCATGATCAACCTGGACTTTGCCGATGTGAAGACCGTCATGGAAAACGGCGGCATGGCCCACATGGGCATCGGCATCGGCACCGGGGAAAACCGCCTGGTGGAGGCGGCCAAGAACGCCATTGCCTCTCCGCTGCTGGAGACCAATATCGACGGCGCACGCGCGGTGCTGATCAACGTGACCGGCGGCGCGGATATCTCCATTGTGGATATCAATGAAGCGGCCAACCTGATTATGGAAGCCGCGGATCCGGACGCCAACATCATCTTCGGCGCCGGCATCGACGAAACCATGGGCGAGGATGTCCGGATCACCGTGATTGCGACCGGCTTTGAAAAAACGCCTTTCCCGACGAAGGAGCCCGCCCGCAAGCCGCGGGAAATCGAGCATGAGCGCCTGTTCGGCTCCTTCGGCACCAACTTCAGGAGCACCGCTTCCGACGCCGCGCCGGCCCGGGACCTGTATGAATCCAGCGCGCCCGCGCCCTCCGCATTCGCTGCCGGCAACACCGGGGAAACAGCGGCCTTCATGGGCTCCAGCCGTCCCAGCATGGGCGTGCCCGGCATGGTGAATTCCGGCGCCTTCCAGACCGGCTTCAGCTATCAGCCGGCCGTGTCCCAGGCCACAAGGCCCTTCCAGCCCATGGGCAATTCCTACACCGATCCCGCCATGGCTCCGGCGCAGCCGGCGCCCTTCACCGCGGGCCAGCCCCAGAACTACCAGCCCCTGTTCAACAGCAACGGCCAGGTGACCGGACAGACCGGCAGCTTCCAGGCCATTCCGCAGAACCAGGCGCTGGTAACGGATGATCACGGGGTTCCCGGTTTCCTGAAACGGAAAAAATAAGGATCATCGGCAATCAAAAGTCAGCGGGAAATCCCCGCTGGCTTTTTTTTCGGAAAAAGAAAAATTTTTTTCATTTTTCCTGTAACGAAATGAAAATTCGCGCGTCTAATCCATGAGTCTGGCAGGAAGGAGGTGAGGATGTGGACCGGGAACAGACCGAAAAGCTGTATCAGGCACACTATATGCGGGTATTCTCCTACGCCATGACCCTGTCGGGCGACCGGACGCTGGCGGAGGAAATTACCCAGGAAACCTTCTACCGGGCTTTCGCAAAGGCCGATAAATTCCGGAAGGAATCGGACGAGGTCACCTGGCTGTGCGCCATCGCGAAAAACTACTTTTACGATGAAAAGCGCCGGCAGGGGAAAACGGGGCCGATTCCGGAGGGAACGGATCTTCCGGATCCGGGCAAAGGGATTGAGCAGACAGCGGTGGACCGGGATTCCTCCTTTCGAATCCACGTTGCGCTGCATGCCCTGGAGGAGCCCTACCGGGAAATCTTCGAGCTGAGGGTTTTCGGCGAGCTGAGCTTCAGTGAAATCGGAACCATTTTCGGCAAGACGGAAAACTGGGCCCGGGTCACATATCACCGGGCCAGGCTGAAACTACAGGAAAGGATGGAAAAGCAATGAAACACTCCTGCAATGTAATCCGCGATCTGCTGCCCCTCTATGCGGACGACGCCTGCAGCGAGGACAGCCGTTCCATGGTGGAAGAGCACCTGACGGAATGTCCGGACTGCAGGATTGTCCTGCGGCGGCTGCGCAGCAATGAAATAGAAAAAGGCCTGCAGCAGGAAAAGGAAGACGTGATCGAATACGGAATGCGGAAATTCCGGAAACGCTCCGCAACAGTGGGCTCCACGGTTTCCGGCATGTTCATGATTCCGATTCTGGCGTTCCTGATCATCAACCTGACGGCAGGCACCGCCATGGGATGGTTCTTTATCCTGCTGGCGGCCCTGGCGGTGGCGGGCAGCCTGATCCTGGTGCCGATCCTGGTGCCGGAGGACAAAGCCTTCTGGATGCTGTGCGCCTTTACGGCAAGCCTCCTGGTGCTGCTGGGGGTCACCTGCATGGTGAGCCGCGGCAACTGGTTCTGGATTGCCTCCAGCTCGGTGCTGTTCGGATTGTCGGTAATCTTCCTGCCCTTTGCAATCCGGGCCAGGCCCCTGCGGAAATGGGTGGGAAAAACCAACAAGGCGCTGCTGGTGCTGGCGGTGGATATGGTGCTGTTCCTGAACATGATGAACACCATTCGCCTGCATAACCAGGGCAGCAACAATTTCGTGCTGGTCATCGGCCTGATCGCCGGGGCGGCACTGGTGGTTCTGAGCATTCTCAAAAACAACGGGAGGATTTCCAAATGACCAGGGATCAGAAAATCAAAATTGCCATGATCATCTGCGCCACCGTGCTGGCCTGCGCGGTGATCATCACCGCCACGGGAATGTTCAGCGGCGGCATCAGCGGCCTTTTCGGATACAGCAACGCGGAAAAATATACCGCCGGCGGCGCCGCGGTGAAGGAAACGGTGAAAAACCTGGAAATCCACTGGACTTCCGGCAAGGTAACCGTGGCGTATCACCCGGAGAACACGGTGATTCTGGAGGAAACGGCTTCCCGGTCCCTTTCCGAAGATGAACAGCTTCACTGGTGGCTGGACGGGGATACCCTCCGGGTGCAGCTGTGCAAAGCCGGAGCCCGGATCAGCCTGCCGTCCAAACAGCTGAAACTGACGCTGCCGGAAGGCATGCGTCCGGAAAAAGCCTCCTTCAGCCTGACCTCCGGGGATCTTGAAATTCCGGAAATCCGGACGGAAAAGCTGGAGATTCATACCACATCCGGAAACCTGAACGTGAAGGCGGAAACCCCGAACCTGAAGGCGGAAACCACATCCGGCAGCGCAGTGCTGGTGCTGACGGGGGAAAACCGGATCGCGGAATGCTCCTGCACTTCCGGAGGGATCCGGCTGACCGCAGGGAAAACGGACCGGGTGAAAATGAGCTCCACCTCCGGCAGCCTGGAGTTTGACGGGGAGGAAAGCAAAAGCCTGGAAATGGGCAGCACCAGCGGAAGCGTGCTCCTGAAGGTCAGGAAGTTTGAAAATGTGGCCGTCGGCTGCACCTCAGGCGATGTGACGGCCCGCCTGCCGGAAAATCCCGGGTTCCGGGCGGAAATCAGCACCACCAGCGGGAAAGTTTCCACCGGCCTGGCGCTGAAGCAGGAAGGCAAAACGTATACCTGCGGGGATGAAAGCGGAAAGCTGGATATCCATACCACCTCCGGTGATGTCCGGCTGGAGAAGGCGGACTGAAAAAAAGATTATAACCGGAGGAATAAAAGGCGAAAAGGCGAAAAGCCGCGCGAAAGCGCGGCTCTTTTCAGATCAGCCGGAGCATGGTGCAGTTCTGCATGGGCTCCTTCCAGAAATCCTGCAGGGGCACCCCGCGGATCCGGTTCACAATGCTGAGGTTCATGGCGCCGTGGCCTACAATGAGCACGTTTTTGCCCTGGGACATCAGGGGATCAATCACCTCCCGCAGGAAGGCGCCGGTGCGGTCAAACAGCTCCTCAAAGGATTCCGCACCTCCCGCGGGAGCCGTATATTTTTCGGGATCCTTGAAAAGCATCCAGATGGGGCATTCCGGCTTCTGGAAAACGTTTTCCGTTCCCTCATACTGCCCGAAGCTCATTTCCCGCAGGCGGTCATCGGTCCGGATGGGGATGTTCCGCCCCCGAAGGAGGATTTCCGCGGTTTCCCGGGCCCGGACCAGCGGGGAACACCAGCATACATCCAGCGGAAGATCCCGGTATTTCACCGCGCTTTCTTCCGCCATGCGCCGGCCCTCGTCGTTCAGGGGAATATCCGTGGATCCCTGCAGTTTATGGCGCACATTCCAGTCGGTCTGCCCGTGCCTCATGATGTAAAGCATGTTCGTTTTTTATTCCTTTCCGTTTTTGCCGGGCTGCAGAATCTGTTCCATGCCGATTTTCTGCGGGGTCATTCCCAGGGCTTCGTAGAACCGGACCGCACCGGGATTCAGGGTCCAGACGTTCAGCGTCACGTTATAGAAACCTTCCGCACGGGCGTAGGCCAGCACGTGTTCATAAAGGGCCCTGCCGATGCCCCGGCCCCGGCAGGCTTCATCCACGCAGATATCGTCGATATACAGGGTCCGGACATCGGTGCGCACCGGATCCCCGAGAATCCGCTCATGCAGGCAGAAGGCGTGGCCGGCGATCTTTCCGTTTTCCTCGGCCACAAAAACGGGGGATTCCTTCCGGGAAAGGATTTTTTTCAGTTGTTCGGCGCTGTATTTGGTGGCAGGCCCTTTGAACAGGTCCGGCCGGCCGTTGTGGTGCACCAGGTCCACCTGGCGGAGAAGCTCCAGGATGCCGGGAATGTCCCGTATTTCCGCACTCCGGATCATTGCTTCGTTTCCTCCTTTTCCCTGCCGGATCGGCAGCCTGTAAGAAATTCTGTTCTTCCGGCTGCTTTTCCTGCTGAAGGAGGCTTTTGTTCCGGCGCCAAACATGGTACAATCGGACGGAAGACCGGGGAAGGGGTGCGAGGGATGAAACCGATCGAATGGATCATTATCGTGGCGCTGGCGGCGCTGAACGCGGTTTCCTTTTTCCTGATGTGCTATGACAAACGGTGCGCAAAGCAACAATCCCGGCGGGTGCCGGAAAAAACGCTTTTCCTCTCCGCTGCGGTTTTCGGCGCCCTGGGGGGAACCGCCGGCATGTGGCTGTTCCGGCATAAAACCAAACACTGGTATTTCAAAATCTTCTTTCCCCTGATGGCGCTGATTCAGGCGGGCCTTGTAGGATACGCCCTGGTGCGCCTGGGCGGCGGATAACACGAAAAAGCCTCCGCACTGCGGAGGCTTTTTCCGGATCATCCGGATTATCTGCGATAGTCCCGGATCCAGAGGTATTCACCGTCAACGATGATGTTGGTGGTCCGGTCAATGTGGGGATTCCAGTCGATGATGGTACGCCAGTTCTTGACGCCGTAGGTCTTGGCCAGGCGGATCAGGGTGTCCCCGGGGACGACACGGTGCTGTACCCAGTTGCCGCCGCGATCCTTTTCGGGCTTGAAGTGACGCTTGCCGCCGCTGACTTCTTCCATCTGCTCCAGGTTCAGTTCGTTGTTCTCAGTGTTCTCAGTATACATTACAGGCTCCTCCTTGCCCTGTGGGCGCTTTATTTTTTTTCTCTGCAACCTGTTGTCCGGTTGCACCTGTATATACGTACGGATTCGGACGGGTGGCAGAACAAAACCGAAAAATTTTTGAATATTTTTTTCAAAGCATTTCCGGAAGGGTTTTCCTCCGTACGCCTCCGTATCTGTATTCCTTATTATACCACAGGATTACGCCGGAGGAAAGGGGAAAATCAGCACTTTTTCCGCGGCTTGAGGGGCATCCGGGATCATGGTATAATGACAGAAAACGGAAAGGCAGGGGTGGAATATGGCGGAATTGCAGGATCTTCTGGAAAAGGCGGCCCAGGCTGCCAGGGAACTGGCTTCCGAGGGCAAAAAGGCGGTGAAACGCCTTTCCAGCGATCCGAACGTGGTGGGAACCGCCGAGGCCGCCGGAAAGCTGATTTCAAAGGTGGTCAGCCTGCCCTTCCGGAAAGTCCCGGAGGACGGGGCGAAAAACCTGCCGGAAGCCCATCCGGACCGGGAAAAGCTGGTGGTCAGGTTCCTGGAAACCGACGGCAGCGGCGGCGAGTCCCTCCGGGGCGGCGGGGAAGTGCTGGATCCGGAAAACCGGGTGATTTACACCTTTACACAGCCGGGGGATTTCCTGTCCTCCATTGAGCTGAAGGGGGATTCCGCCACGGTGGGCTCCATCCGGAAACAGATGAAGCTGCTGGATGATCCCCTGACCCATGAATACCGCTTTGACGTGACGCTGTGGGGCATCAGCGCGGGCGTGCTTTCCGTCCGGGATTCCGAATCCCTCCGGGTCAGCATCCGGCCGGATTTTGACACCTGGGAGGCAAGATCCAGAAGCCTGCGGGAATTCCTTGTGTTTGACGAAGCGGACCGGGAAATCGCTTCCGCCTGCTGGCAGGGAAACGGCAGCTACCTGATTACCCGGACCGACGCCGTTTCCCGGGAAATGCTGATTCTCGCCCTGCTGGCGGCGGTGCTGCGCCGGGAACGGATGCAGAAGGCGGACGAAATTGACCGGAAAATTCAACGGGTGACCGGCACCCTGGGCCGGATGATCGGCATTAAAAAATAACCCCGCAGGCCGGATCCGCGGACGGAAGGAGAACCCATGGACCGCAGGTACATCGCCATCGATCTGAAGTCTTTTTATGCTTCCGTCGAATGCGTGGAGCGGAAGCTGGATCCCATGGCGGTGAACCTGGTGGTGGCGGATCCGGAACGGACGGAGAAAACCATCTGCCTGGCGGTTTCTCCCGCCCTGAAGGCCTTTGGTATCCCCGGAAGGGCCCGTCTCTTTGAAGTGAATGAACGCATGCGGGAGGTAAACGCGGAGCGCTTCCGTACCGCGAAAAACCTGGGTCTCCTTTCCCGGAACGGGAAGGGGGAGCTTTGCTTTTCGGGCGCCTCCTGCAGCGCGCCGGAGCTGAAGGCCGATCCGTCCCTGAAGGCGGAATTCCTTACGGCGGTGCCGCGGATGGCGCTGTATGAGAAAACCAGCCTGAAGGTGCTTTCAGCGTACCTGGAATTTGTTTCCTCCGAGGACATTCATGTCTATTCCATCGATGAATGCTTTATCGACGTGACCGGATACCTGAAAACCTACGGCATGACCGCCCGGCAGCTGGCTTCCGCCATGATCCGGGAGGTTATGCGGAAAACCGGCATCACCGCCGCGGCGGGAATCGGCACCAATCTGTACCTGGCCAAGGCGGCCATGGACATCCTGGCCAAGCATGAAGCGCCGGATGAAGACGGGGTACGGATTGCAGAGCTGGATGAAAAAAGCTACCGGGAACGGCTGTGGTGCCATCGCCCCCTGACGGATTTCTGGCGGGTCGGAAAAGGAACCGCCCGGCAGCTGGAGCGGCTGGGCTGCTACACCATGGGGGATGTGGCCCGGCTGAGCCGGGAAAACGAGACGGTTCTTTTCAGGACCTTCGGGGTGAACGCGGAGCTGCTGATTGATCACGCCTGGGGCTGGGAACCGACCCGGATTGCGGAAATCAAGGCATACCGGCCCCGGAGCAGCAGCCTCAGCAGCGGACAGGTGCTGACGGAGCCGTATCCCTGGGACAAGGCGCGCATTGTCGTCCGGGAAATGACGGAAGCCCTGGCCCTGGACCTGGTGCGGAAAGGGCAGGTGACCCGCCAGCTGGTGCTGACCGTGAATTATGACCGTACCGCCCTGCGGAAGCGGGCCCCGGAAGAAAAGGGGGACAGCGACTGGATCGCTTCCGGAACGGGCAGGCCTTACCGGGGGGAGGTGACGGCCGATTATTACGGCCGGCCCTGCGCAAAGCCGGCCCACGGCTCGGAAAACCTGGATCGCTGGACCGCGTCCTCCGGGCGCCTGGCCCGGGCCATGATGGAGCTGTTTGATCGCATCACGGACCGGGACCTGACGGTGCGCCGGCTGAACATTGCGGCCTGCGGCCTGATTCCGGAGGAGGAGATTCCCGCGGAAGCCCCGGTGCAGCTGGACCTGTTTTCCGACTGGACCGGAATGGAAAAAAAGAAGGAAGCGGAATCCGCCGCGGACGAAAAGGAACGGAAGCTGCAGATGGCCGCCCTGGCCATTCACGGCAAATTCGGGAAAAACGCCCTGCTGAAGGGAATGAGCTTTCAGGACGGCGCCACCGCCCGGCAGCGGAACGCGCAGATCGGCGGCCACCGGGCCGGCAGCGCGGAGGAAACGGAAGGAGACGACCCGGATTGACGCAAAAAAATGATCCGCGCAGCGTGTACGCGGATATTATTGACCTGCCGCACTGGGATCCGGCGGAGCATCCCCGGATGGGGGCGGCGGAACGGGCGGCCCAGTTCGCGCCATACGCCGCGCTGGTGGGATTCGGGGACATGGTCCGGGAAGAAACGAACCGGTGGCTCCTGCAGGAAACGGATGATGACGAAGAAGACGATCAGTACAGGTCGGAGTAGAACTGGATGTCGGCGATATAGAGCAGGTATTTGCCCGCCCGGGTGTTGTTGATGTCAAAATTGAAGCCATCCAGGAAGAACTCGATGCGGCGGACGTTTTCATAGGCCTGGGACAGGCGGAAAACCTGGTATTCGGGATTGTACTGGTCCGGAATATTCAGCTCCTCGGTCTGCACGTTGCCATAGATATCCACAATCCGCAGCTTGAAAGCGGTGGCCCGGGAATAATAGAAATATTCGTCGGCGCTTTTCAGGTTGCCGTTCCGGATGCCGATGGCCCGGATGGTGTCTCCCCGGAAAATGGCCGTCAGCTCCGGAATGCTGTCCGTTCTTTCGCCGCTGTAAATCAGCCATTCGAAGGTGGTTCCCCGGTTGTCGTCGCAGATGTTGGGCAGCCGTTCATAGCGCTTCAGGTTGTATTCGCTGACCTTGTTGTCCGGCCGGAACTCCGTGTCCCATGCATAGGGAAGCACAACGCCTTCCGCGACCGGATGGGATCTGGGATTCGGCCGGTAGATATACGGATCGTCCTCGGGAATCACCGGGTCTTCAGGGGGCAGCTGCGCGGCGGGCGCGGAGCCCTGCCCCGGGGCGGTGCCGCCGATGGTGAAGCGGACTTCCGCCCTTTCGGTGTAAGGTCCGCCGTGCTCGGCCGGCACATAATCCTCCAGCCGGATGATGTAGGTGCCCGGACGGCAGCCCAGCGGCAGCCGGAAGCTGAGGTCC
Source organism: Clostridia bacterium (assembly GCA_017526525.1). Lineage (GTDB taxonomy): Bacteria > Bacillota > Clostridia > Christensenellales > Aristaeellaceae > Aristaeella. Next base: position 163,296 of record JAFXRG010000002.1, read on the forward strand.
GCCCGGAAAACAAACTGGTAGTCCGCCGTGACGGTGCCGGTGGCGTAAGCCCGCATCGCGTAGGACGTGATCCTTGTGTCCCCGTACAGCAGCGAGGCCTCAAAGGGGAGGTAATATTCCCCCGTGGAGGTGTCCGTGTAGAGATCCCCGGCCTGGGCCGTGGTGAAGGAGGTCTCGATCACATATTCTCCGGAGGAGATGACGGAAGGAGCGCTCCAGGTTCCGTTCCGGAGCACAATCTTCTCAGCGGATGCGCCGACGGAAACCAGGCAGAGAATGAGTACCAGCAGAAGAGCAGCCGTTTTTTTCATGGATATTTTCCTCCTTAATCAGTCTGAAAGCCCCGGGGCTTTTTTTCTTTATTCCGGAAACAGGGAAAGGAAAATGCTGAGCACCATCCAGGCGGCGAGGGAATAGAAGTTCCCGTGCTCGTCCCGGCCGGTGCGGAAGATTTCCAGGGCCCGCTTCCGGTCCAGCAGCTCAAAGCCGTCAAAAAGCTCCGAGCCTACCGCGCCGCCATGGTCCAGGGCATCCGTGCTGTCCAGCGTAATTTCCGCGCACAGGAAAGCGTTGCTTTCGTCCGTCATGCCGGGGGTGGAAAAGGCGCAGGGGTTCAGCACGTAAACCTTGTCGGTTTCCCGGACCGTGAGGCCGCATTCCTCCTTGATTTCCCGGATGGCGGCGCTGACGAGGGGCTCCGCCTCCGAGCGGTCCTCCGGGTCCAGCAGCCCGGCCACCGGACTCAGCAGGAACTGGCCCACCGGATAGCGGTATTCGTAGGACATCAGCAGCCGGGTTTGGTTTTCCGGCAGGTGCAGCACCACCGCCACCGTGACGGCGTCCGGCAGCATACTGCGGAACGCCTCGCCGGTTTTGCGCGCCACCAGGTCGTCCTTCCCGTTGCGGGAAGCCGCAAAGTAGTGTTTTCCTTCCGCGTACTGCAGGTCGTAACATTTCAGGAACGGGGTTTCGTAAAGGGTTTCAATCTGGTCCCGGTTCGGATTCGGGTTCATGCTGTTTTCCTCCTGTCACAGGACATTCCGGGAATGCCCTCCGGTATATATAACGATGCGAATCTCCTGTTTATTTCTCCGGAAACCGGTGAAAAACCTGTTTTTCCCGGTTTTTTGGTTTGACAGGCATCCCCGGGCTGCGTACTATATTTTCCTGTATGGAAAGAAAAAAAACAGGGGAAGGGGGAACGGCTGTGATCATCGGTTTTGTGATCTGGAGCATCATTTTCCTGGTGCTTGCGGGCATCGGGATCCGGACCTGGCTGGCCCGGCAGAGCGTGAACTTTTTTACCGGAACGAAGCCCCCGGAGGTGTCTGACGTCCGCCGGTACAATCGGTCCGTGGCCATCCTGTGGTTTGTTTATGCGGCCCTGTTCGAACTGCTGGGGCTGCCGTTCCTTTTCGGGAAGCAGAACGCCCCGGGCTTCCTGGTGCCCGTTGCGGGCGTGCCCGTGATCTCGCTGGCCCTGATGGTTGCGTACCATCGGATTCTCCGCAAATATGAACGGAAAAAGTGAAAAAGTGGAAAAGCAAAAGACGGCCTGTTATACCGGCTATGCGCATCTGCTGATGGGCGAAAAGTACGCCAGCCTGAAGAAAAAATAAACCCGGTCCGGTACCGGTACCCCCCCGGCGGAGTCCTGACAGGCTCCGCTTTTTTTATTTGGAGGAAAGGGAAGCGCGCTGCTTCCGCCGTTCCGGAAAAAACCTGAAAAAAAATTTCAAAAAATTATTTATGTTAAATATTTTTTTAAGGTTCGGGGATTAAGCTGTCCGCGTACGAAAGGAGGGGAACACCCTTATGAAACAGTTAACCCGAATGACCGCGCTGGTTCTCTCAGCGATTCTGGCAATCTTTCTCATCATTCCTTCGGGAATGGCGGCGAGCGCTCCGCTTTACAGCGCAGACAGCCTTTTTACGGACCGTGACCTGAAGCAGGAGGCGGACCTGTCCGAAGCCGTCCGGTATACGGTGGCCGACGGCCAGGACATCCGCATCACCTCCGCCGGCGTTTACGTGCTGAGCGGGGAAGCCTCCGGCGTAACGGTGGTTGTGGAAGCGGGAACGGAGGACCGGGTGCAGCTGGTGCTGCAGGGCCTGACCGTCACCAACCGGAACTTCCCGGTGATCTATGTGAAGTCGGCCGATAAAGTGTTCATCACCACGGCCGCGGACAGCACCCTGTCCGTCACGGAGACCTTTGCTTCCGACGGCGACACCCATACGGACGGGGTTATCTTTTCCCGCACGGACCTGACGCTGAACGGCACCGCGGTGCTGAACCTGAGCTCCGCGGAGAACGGCATCGCCGGCAAGGACGACCTGAAAATCACCGGAGGAACCTATGTGATCCGGGCCGGCTCCAAGGCGGTGGAAGCCAATGATTCCATCCGCATCGCAGGCGGAACCCTGCAGCTGACGGCCGGCACGGACGGCCTGCACGCGGAAAACAGTGACGATCCGGTGAAGGGATACATTTACATCGGCGGCGGAAACCTCACCGTTTCCGCGGGGGACGACGCGGTGCACGCCCAGTCCGCGGTGCAGGTCGACGGCGGCACTCTCTCGCTGACCGGCGCGGAGGGCATTGAAGCCACGTACATTCAGCTCAACGGCGGCACCCTCAGCATCCAGGCCTCCGACGACGGCATCAACGCAGCCCGGAAGTCCTCCGCCTATACGCCCACGGTGGAAATCAACGACGGCGAGATCACCGTTGCCATGGGCGGCGGCGACACGGACGGCATTGACTCCAACGGCAACATCATTGTCAACGGAGGCACGGTGAACGTAACGGGAAACAGCTCCTTCGACTATGACGGAACCGCCCAGTTCAACGGCGGCACCATCATCGTCAACGGCCAGCAGGTGAGCAGTATTCCGAACCAGATGATGGGCGGAAGAGGCGGCAACTTCGGGGGCGGTTTCGGCGGAAACTACGGGGGCGGGGACCGCGGAGGTTTCGGCGGAGGCCGGCGCGGAAACGGCGGCCGGTAAGCCCGTAAACGGAATACGGAAAAGGAGATCAAGCGAATGAAAAAGCATGTGATGCTGCGGAACATCCTGATTGACGCAGTCTGCGCCGGCCTGGCCCTGGTGGTCTTTGCCCTGTTCCACCATGTGCTGCCCCGGCAGCAGCAGGGCCTGGGCATCGTGATCACCAATCCTTACCTGAATGAGTCCGGGAAAACGGATACGGGCAGCAGCCTGGGGGAAGTGATCGGGCAGATTGCCGATGCCGGCGTCAGCGATACGCCGCTGCTTTCGGCGAAAGGAAACCGGAATAACCGGAACGGCGGAGCCGGCGGCAGCGGGAAAGGCGGCAGCGCCCTGACCGGCAGCGGGGAAACCGCCGAAGCGGCAGCGGACGAAACGCCCATCGGAGAGAATTTCTCCGAACAGTATACGGATACGGTGGTGGTGACGGAGAACAGCTATACCAGCCCGGATATCGCCATCCATGTCAGCGAGGAAACCGTCGGCGCCACCACCTATTACCTGGCGGATATATACATCCGGGACATTACCTGCTTCCAGTCCGCCCTGGCGCAGGATACCTACGGCAGCGGGTTCCGGGACAGCATTGAGAACATGGCGCTGCTGAACAACGCGCTGCTGGCGGTGAACGGAGATTATTACGGCAACACCGGCGAAGGCGTTGTGATCCGCAACGGCGTGATCTACCGGGCCAACCGCACGGACTGCGACGTATGCGTGCTGTATTACGACGGAACCATGAAGGTGCTGCCCGGGAACACCTTCTCCGTGGAGGACGCGGTGGCCCAGGGCGCCTGGCAGGCGTGGACCTTCGGCCCGGCCCTGCTGGATACGGACGGCAGCGTGCTGACCGCCTTTGACAGCACAAGGCGCATTATCTCCGCCAATCCCCGCACGGCCATCGGATATTATGAACCCGGCCATTACTGCCTGGTGGTGGCGGATGGAAGGGGAGAATCCGCCGGCATTACGCTGCCGGACCTGAGCCAGCTGTTTTACAGCCTGGGCTGCAAGGCGGCCTATAACCTGGACGGGGGAAATTCCTCCATCATGGTGTGGGAAAACGAGATCATCAACAACCCCTCCGGCGGCGGCCGGGAAAGCAGCGACGCGCTGCTGATTGCGGAGGTGAAGAACCATGAATAAGCTGCGGACGGTATGCAGCCACCTGACGGTGATCCTGGCCCTGATGTTCCTGGTGTTCCTGGTGCTGGACCAGTTCAATCCCATGATGAACTTTGTGGATAACAACATCTCCCGGTGGCTGCTGGCCGGCCTGTGCCTGAGCAGCGCGGCCCAGAGCCTCCTGTACTGGAAAGCAGACGGCCGGCCGGAAGACCGCTGAGAAAGGAAAAACGGAAATGGAAGAGAGCTTTGCCAGGGTGGAGACGAAATACCTGCTGACCGCCGGGCAGGCCGCGGCGCTGGAGGAAGGTCTTTTCAGCCGGGGATTCAGGAAGGCGCAGTTCGGCAGTCCCCGGATCCAGAGCCTGTATTATGACACGGCGGACTATGCACTGATCCGGGCTTCCCTGGAGCGCCCGGGATACAAGGAAAAGCTTCGGCTGCGCGCCTACGGGGAACCCGGAAGCGTGGTGACAGCCTATCCGGAAATCAAGAAAAAGTACCGGGGCGTGGTGTACAAGCGCCGCACGGAAATGCCCCTGGAAGAAGCCATGGCCTGCCTCGCCGCCGGCGTGTTGCCGGAGGCGGCGGGCCAGGTGGGCCGCGAGCTGGCCTGGATGCTGCAGCGTTACAGCCTGCAGCCGGCGGCCGTGATTGCCTATGACCGGGACGCCTGGCTCAGCGACCGGGAACCCGGCGTGCGTGTGACCTTTGACCGGAATTTGCAGTTCCGGGACTGGGAGATGGACCTGAACAGCCGTTCTTCGGGAATCCTCCTGATTCCCCCGGAAATGCGGCTGCTGGAAATTAAAACGGGCCGGCACCTGCCCCTGTGGCTTGCCGCCCTGCTGCGGGACGCGGACGTCCGCCGGACGCATTTTTCCAAATACGGCCTGGCCTACCAGCGGTATATCATGCCGGAAACACAGAAACAAGAAAGGAACGATTCGGAATGTTCAACAGTATCTTTGTCAATGGGAGCCTGACGGCGGGAAACGTGTTCCTGGTCCTGGGCCTGGCGCTGGCCCTGGGGTTTGCCGGCTCACTGTATTATATCAAAAGGAATGTGACGGCCACACGTTCCTTTGCCTATACCCTGGCGATGCTGCCGGTAGTCACGGCCACGGTGATCCTGGCCGTCAACGGAAACCTGGGGGCGGGCATCGCGGTGGCGGGCTCCTTCAGCCTGATCCGGTTCCGCTCGGCGCAGGGCAGCGGCCAGGAAATCCTGGCGGTATTCCTGGCAGCAGCCACCGGATTGTGCCTGGGCGCCGGATATGTGGCGATCGCCTGCCTGCTGATGGCGCTGTGCATTCTGTTCCACGCCGTCCTCTCGGCCTTCCGGTTCGGGCAGGCGGCGGAAAACCAGCGGGAGCTGCGGATCTCCGTTCCGGAAAGCCTGGATTACGAAGGCCTGTTTGACGATCTCCTGAATACGTACTGCACGTCCCATGAGCTGATCCGGGTGCGCACCGTGGAAATGGGCACTGCCTACCAGCTTGTTTACCGGGGAATCCTGCGGGATGTGAAGGAAGGAAAGCGGTTCATGGACGAAATCCGGATCCGGAATGGCAACCTGCCCGTGGCCATTGCCCGGGTGACGGAGGAGCGCGGTGAAATGTAAGCTGCGGCGGTTCCTGTTCGCCTGCCTGGCCTCCTACGGCGTTCTGGCGGTTTGCTCAAAGAGTTCTTTCCTCTATCCCATGAACGACTGGGTGGACGTGAACTGCTTTTTCACGGTGGGGCGGGGGATCCTGCACGGCCTGGTGCCGTACAGGGACCTGTATGAACAGAAAGGGCCCCTGATCTATTTCCTGTTCGCCCTGGCAGGGAGGATTTCTGAATCCTCCTTCCTGGGCGTTTACCTGCTGGAGGGGCTGTGCTTTGCCTTCTTCCTGTACCTGTCCGGCCGGATCGCGGAACTCCTGTCCGGCCGGAAATCCGTGTTCGGCCTGACCGCGGCGGCCCTGGCGGTGCTGATTCCGCTAACCCCCGCTTTCTCCCACGGTTCCTCCGCGGAGGAGTTTTTCCTTCCCGTGCTTTCCCTGGGGCTGCTGCTGGTCCTGCAGGCCCTGCATCACAAAAAACCGCTGACCAACCGGCAGGGCTTCGTCCTGGGACTGTGCACAGCCGCGGCACTGTGGACCAAATACACCTTCTGCGGCCTGTTCGCGGGGCTGGCGCTGGGGGTCCTTCTCTTTTACCTGCTGACCGGGAAAGCCCGGCGCCTGCCGGCGCTGATCGGTTCCTGCCTCCTGGGCTTCCTTTCCCTGTCGGCGGCGGTGGTCGGATGGTTTGCGCTGAAGGGCGCCCTTCCGGACCTGTGGCAGGCGTATTTCGTCAATAACCTGGCCCGGTATTCCTCCAATATTCAGGGCGGGCATTACGCGGCACCCCTGCCGAACCTGCTCAACAACCTTGGCTGGTCCGTTCCCGGCCTGCTGGGACTTCTCTTCCTGGCGGTCCGGATGCGGAAAAACCCCTGGGAAGCTTTGGCGGCCTGGGCCGGCGCCGTATGCCTGTTTGTTTTCACCTACTGGAACGGACGCCGCTATCCCTATTACGCGCTGGTGCTGGCGGTTTTCGCCCCGCTGGGGTTTGCGGCGCTGGCTTCCGCGGCGGCGCGGATTGCGGGAGCTGTAAAGGCACCCCGACCTGTCGTGCTTTCCGCCGCGGCCCGGGTGCTGGCGGTGCTGCTGCTGGCGGCCGGGATTCCGGCAGGCCTGCACCTCAGCCCGAACGCCTGGCTTATGAAGGTCCGCAGGGAGGAAATGCCCCAGTATCAGTTTGCGGAAATCATCCGGCAAAGCGGCGACGCAACGCTGCTGAACTACGGTTTCCTGGACGGGGGCTTTTACTTCGCTGCCGGGGTACTGCCCTCCGAACCTTATTTCTGCAGCCTGAATATTGACCTGGAGGAGATGCGGAAAGCCCAGCAGGAGAGCCTGCGGCAGGGAAAAACGCAGTATGTCGTCATCCGGGGCAAAAGGCTGAAAAACAGCGGAGCTTACCGGCTGGTCTGCGAGGCGGACCAGGTCTATGAAGGCCGGAACTGGCATTACTGCCTGTATGCGCTCGCTTCTCCGTCTTCCTAACGAGACAGGGGACGGTTCGGATACGCTGAAAAAGTAAAACAGGACGAAAAAACGGAAGGGCTGCCCGGCGGCAGTCCTTCCGTTTTTGAGGCTGGGGGGAACGAAAAGGGTCGTCCCCAGCGTTCCCTCCTCAATTTGACAATTTGGAACATTCCTTGATTAGCGTTGCCAAATTATAGTAAAATAAAATATCCAATTCCAACTTTATACCGCTTCCCCCCGTTTGTGTCGAAAAAACGACAGAGTCAGGGAAAAAGACAGAAAAGGTTAGAAAGGAGCTTGACAGCCATGACGTATAGATCTACGCACCTTAGAGCAGAGCAGGGGCTAACTGCGCCCTTTTTGCGTCTTTCTATGGTGGGGCGCTTGAAACTGAATACAATATTCGTGATGGATAACTGTCGGATTCTGACGGGGTAAGTATACCCTGTCAGGTTCGGCGGTTTTTGTCATATAAAGAATAAATCACAAGGAGGCAATTTGAATGAAACAGAAAACAGGAAGCAAGCTGCTGAGCTTTTTGCTCACGCTGGCGATGGTCGTCGGGCTGATGCCGGGGATGAGTCTGACGGCGAAGGCGGATGAATGGACGTCCATAAAGATGGATGGAACCCAGTTGAAAAAAGGCAGTCAAGACTGGAATGTGGAAAGTGATAGTGACATTGATGGAATTGAAAAGAAGCTATCGCTTCCTGCGGGCAATTACCGTCTTGATAGCGATATTCAGACCGGGGGAGCTATTGTGGTCAATTCAGGCACTGTGAACTTCGATCTCAACGGCCACGGTATCATAGCGAGTGGCGGATTTAATGTTTTCTATATGAAAGGTGACGGGAACTTGTCTATCACAGACAGCAGTCCCAGCACGGTGCATGGCTATACTATTTCGAACCCGAGCAACGAAAACGGTGCGGGACTTGCAACCGTCCACTCCACAAAGCAAAACGGCGATACGGAGTTCAAAGGCGGCTTCATCACCGGCGGCAAAAAGACGAAAGGCGGAATCTGGGGCGGCGCAATTCAATTGAAAGAAGGCACGTGCAATTGCACTGTCACAGGTTGTACACTCATCGGCAACAATGCAAGCTGCGGCGGTGCCGTGAATGTGCAGGGGAACGGCTCCCTTTCAATGTCAGGCACAGCAATAATTGGGAACACCTCGGACGCCCATGGCGGCGGCGTATATAACCAGGGCAGTAGCGGAACCGTTACGCTTACCAATTGTACGATCAAATACAATTATGCCGGCGCCAATGGCGGTGGTGGCGTCCGTGTCTATCAGGGGTCGGTTACCATAAACGGTGGAACAATCACCAATAATGCCTGTCCAAGTTCAGCAGAGGGAGGTGGTGTTAGCCTGACTGTCGATGGCAACGGCTCCTCGCTTTTGTTGAAAGGAGATGTATCCATCAAGGACAACTATAGTGGAACCACAGTTGAAAACCTGCGTCTGGCAGACACAGGTGACAAAACATCTGTCATAATAAGCGGTGCGCTGACCTGCGATGACGGTTCCATCGGTGTGACGATGAGTGGTCCGGGTGTGTTCACCAAAACGGCTGGTGAGAAAAAGGAAGAATTGAACAACGTATCCAAGTTCACCAGCGACAACACAAACTATGTCGTCGGAAAGAACACGGACGGTCAGCTCTTCATAGGAACTCCTATCAGCAGCGTGGCGGTGACGGACATCACTGCGCCTGTGGCAACGGAAGCACTCGACACAGGAGCAGCTACATCCACGGGGAATGTTTCGCTGGGCACGGTCACCTGGAATCCTGCGGATGCATCGGCCGCCTATGCGACGGAGTATACCGCTACGGTCATTGCAACTGCGAATAAGAACTATGCTTTTACTGATAACGCAACAGCAACGGTGAACGGGAACGCGGCCACCGTCACGAAGAATCAGGACGGTACTCTGTCCATCTCCTACACCTTTGATAAGACGAATCTGACGCCCGTGACGATCACCGCGGCTGAAAGTGAAGCTGCCTGGTCTGCCGATGGGATCGTCATTCCCGTGGAGGGTATGTTCACCATCACCGAAGGCGCGGGCGCGGCAACCTACTCCGTGGCCAACGACACAGGCGAGGGAACGTATGATGCGCAGACGGGCAAGTTGACAGTCACGAAGTGCGGTAAGTTTACCGTCAAGGTGAGCACCGCCGCGACAGAGACCTACGCGGCAGGCGCGGAAACCTCCTCGACACTGACGGTAAGCAAAGCACCCGCACCGGTGCTGACGGGTGCGCAGAAGCCCAAGGCGAAGGACAACCTGATCTACACCGGCGAGCCGCAGGAGCTGGTGACCCCGCCGGGCGAGGTTCCCGCAGGATATGCGGTGCAGTACAGTCTGGATGGAACGAACTGGAGCACAGAAATACCCAAGGGAACGGATGTAGGAAACTATACCGTCAAGGTGAAGTATGTGGGCGACGACAACCATACGACCTTTGATGGCGAAGATATTCCTGTGACCATCGCGCTGGAGCTGACGGATGCGCAGAAGCCCAAGGCGAAGGACAACCTGACCTATACCGGCGAGCCGCAGGAGCTGGTGACCCCGCCGGGC
>JAFXRG010000012.1 GCA_017526525.1 Clostridia bacterium
GTCTGACAGGAAATGATTTGTCATGTGGATGCGGTTATAGCCGTAGACTGCCACAAACAGGCAGGCAATGACAAAGGCGGCCATGTTCTTCTTTGAACTCCGGTTCTTCATCGTGTCCGTGAGCATCGGCAGGGAGAACATCATGCTGGCAATGGTCATGTTTCCGCTGGGCCAGCTTTTGAAATTGTCATTGCTGCCTGCCAGGTTCGGAATCATCTGCCACCAGTTCCGGTATTCGGAAGCGGGATCCTCCAGGGTGATCAGGTACTTGTAGCGAGGGCGGGATGCCACCTGCTTGAGCCACAGGTTCACATTATCCGCCGCGATTCCGGCGATCAGGATGGCTGCGCCTACCGCAATGAGTTTATCAGGGTCCGCCTGATCCAGAAGCCGGATCACCACAAACGGGACCCAGGCATACAGCACGGCCCAGAACAGCCAGCTCAGCACGGAAAGGAAGGCGCCGGACTCACCGGCTGTATATCCGAACAGGGCGCGAACGGCTTTGCCGTTATAGCTGTTGGAGTAATAGACCGCCATAAAGCATCCCAGCAGCAGAAGGACCCAGGCCAGCAGACGGAACTTTTCGCCCTTTGCTTTCAGCCCGACGTACAGGCATGCGCCGGCAGCCGGATAGAGGCAGTAGGAAAAATAGGACCCGTAGGTGGCAAAGAAAGCTCCCAGATCTGTTTTGTTGGCCAGTGCCGCGTTGATGTCAAAATCGCGGAATGAACCCAGGATGATGCCGATGACACATACCGCGACCACCCCGCAAAAACAGGCTGCCGGAACGGCCATAACCGTTTTTTTCTTCATGATAACTATCCTCCTGCTTATGCAGCGCCTTCCTCTGCATAGAATTCATTTATCAGATCGGACAGCAGATCAAGGTTGTAGAAGTCCGAGTAATCCTGTTGCCCGTCAGCGTCGGTTTTAACCAGTTCCGCATCCGGTACGATTCCGGCGTCAATGACTTCTCCCGCGGCGTTTGTCAGCCTCATCTGATAGGCGGAGATGTGGTAAAAGAAACCATCCGCCGTGTTCAGTTCCAGGATTGTGCAGGCGCCGCCACCGGAACGCTCACCCAGGGTCATGTATCCGAGATCTTTCATCATGGAGGGGAACAGGTTTCCGCAGGAGTAGGATTCCCTGCCGGCCAGCACCGCAAAGTTCAGATCATAGCAGACATCCGCGTCAGATTCATCGAATTTCCCGTCAAAGTTCCGGTCGACGAGAAAACGTTGGTCGATATTCTGCTCCTGCAGGACATTCTGGTATTTCAGCACACATTCCCGGTTGCCTGTAATCAGACTGTAGAGGGCCATCAGCACATCGGCGCTGCCGCCGCCGTTGGTACTCAGGTCAATGACAAAGTTTTTAATTTCAGGATCGGCCTGCGCCTTGTTCATGGCAGAAACCAGCCCCATAAACACGGTTTCGTCATAGTCGTCGAAGCTTCCGCCTTTGGCGTAGTACTCATACCAGGGGGCTTTGTCAGCCACAAAACCGTTCATGGAATACATGGCGGTATCGCCTTTGGTGAAGTAGTGGCCTTCTCCCAGCAATTCTTTCCGCAGGTCCAGGAGTCCGGTCAGGTTGGTTATGCCGTCGGGAATACGCGCCATCACGTCAGAGAAATCCGAGAAATAAGTGTCAAACAGGTTTTCCGCTGACAGCTTTTCAACCAGCCACGCGCGTTCCGGGTTCGTATATAGGTCGGCATGCGCCTGAATGGACAGGGAAGTATGTCCGCCGTCGTCCACCAGCATGCTCAGACGGGTCATACCCATGAAATAATCAACCCAGTCTGTACTCAGCAGCAGTTCCTTCGTGCGTGTGCCGGCAGGCCCGAAGTCCGCCAGCGCTTTGTCCAGGCCAACCTCTTCCAGCGCGGCGTCCTCACACAGGATTCCGCGGCCGGGGAAGCCATACAGGTTGTCGAAAACGAAACAGAGTTCGCTGTAGGTGAAAGCTGCCAGCTCCGCATCGCGTGTCTCTCTGTCCAGAATGGAATCAAAGTATTTCGGATCCCGTATATACATGAAGTCCATGTCGTTATCCATGTTAACATAGAGATTGACATTGTTAAAGCTGGAATAGATATAATCCATATTCGAAAACATATCGGACAGCGTACCAAGCGGGAAATAAACCTGTTCGTCGTCCGCCCGCAGGTCGATGCCGTAATCCCCGAACCGGAAGGTCACCGGCTTAGGCGCATTGGAGTACTCCGCCCCGATGACCCGGATAAAGGGATAGCCGTCCAGATAGATGTTTTCCATCCCTTCCTGGACCTGTCCCATGAGGTTGGTAAAGGCAGCATAATTGGCGGAGGTCAGCGTATCCGCTTTCACATCTACCTCGGCGCTGCCGCAGGGATTGGTGAGTGTATATTTTCCGTCTTCTGCCGGAGTGACGGTCATCGACTGTCCGGGCAGCATGACGGCGTAGTAATCTGCAATGCTCATATAGGCAATGGAACCGGCGTCAGCGTAGTAACGTACTGTCGCGGTTTCATCGGTAAGTTCGCTGCGGAAGACACCCACGGTCTTGTCCGTATAAGCGCCGGGCTCTGCGGCTGCGGCTTCACCGCTTTCGGCCAAGGCAGGGATTGCCAGTGCCAGCAGCATTACGATTGCCAGGATTGTTGAAAGCGTTTTTTTCATTGGTCTTTCTCCTTTTGATTTATTCGGGATCGGTGTTTTCGGCTCCTGCTTCATCTCCGGGGCGGGTTTTTTTGATCTCTCCGTAGAAGTTGACGATGATCGAGGTGATCAGCGCGACCACGATGATCCCGTAGATCCCGAGTACGACGGACATAGTGCGGCCCAGGTCCGTGACCGCGGTGATATCACCGAATCCGATCGTTGTCACCAGCGCGAAGCAGTACCAAAGCGCATCCTTATAGGAGGCGATACCTTCTTCCATAAACGTCAGGACCCAGGAGGAGGAAAGGATCAGCATCAGCAGGCCGAAGAGGATCTCCGCGGCATAGGTCCTGCGCACGATGTTCTGCAGCAGGTCCAGCCGGATATGCGAGAAGGCAAAGGACATGATATTGACCAGCGATAAATAGGCCGCCAGGGTGAGCGTACTGCCTTCGCCCAGGAAACAGGTGTCTTTATTCCACAGGTTGATGGTCATAAATATCACAAAACCGGCCAGTACGATATTCTGCAGGATATTGGCCCGTTTCGGCGTCTGTACAACGGACAGGATCCGTCCGGCCAGCACGATGACCACAAACAGTTTGCAGGCCCATTCGTGAGCTTGCGGAAACTGGTTTCGCAGCTGCAGCGGGATCACGCACAGGATCATGATGCACGCCGCGGCCAGGTCCAGTCCTTTCAGCGCCGGCGCGGGTTTCCGGTAGCGATTCCCGAGCGCCCGGAAAAGCCGCATCAGTCCGATCATCAGGAAGGCCAGCTGCAGGACTTTTACGAATTCATCACTGGAACCTGATGCCAATCCATAAGCGCTCATGATGCAGAAAGGAATACTCAGGAAAGTGAAGATCATTTCCGGAACGGTCAGGATCATCGGATGCCTTTCGATGCGGCCGGCAGGTTTCTTTTCTTTTTTCATACAGGTCCTCCGTTTTCTCCGCCCGATCCGGCTACAGGCTCAGCATCTGCGTGATCTGGGGCAGAATGGTTCTGATCATATCAATATCGATCTTTCGATCCTCTGTTACAAAATAGCTGATTCCCTGGTATACGGCTTCAAAGACCAGCAGGATGATGATCACGATGGCAGCCAGCGGGATCAATATGCTGATCAGCGGCTGCTTGGGAACTTTATTGTAGGAATACAGCAGTACGACCGGAGCGGCAAAGAGCAGGGGCCAGGA
>JAFXRG010000013.1 GCA_017526525.1 Clostridia bacterium
ATCCATATAATTGTTGCACTCGTAATCCACGTACCAGATCAGCCCGTCCCGTACCACGAAATTGGTGGGGAACCAGTCGACGTTCAGCCCGGCGGCCTTCGCCTTGTCCGCCATGTCCCGCACCTGGGCAAGATAAGGCTCGGCAGACGCTCCGTCCCTGACCAGGTCAAAAACGGTGGGACCTTCAATGTATTCCTTCACAATGCACTCCGCGTCCATATCGATGGCCAGCATCCGCGGGATGCGGATGCCCGCCGCCCGCAGGCGTTCATAATCCCCCTGCTCCGCCTCAATCTTATTGCCGAAGGCGTAGTAATCACAGGGTTCGTGGTGGATCTGCTTGATCACCGCCGGCTGCCTCTCAGATTCCGCAAGGTAAGAATATCCGCCCTTGCCATGGCCCAGCAGCCTGAGGATACGATAGGATTTCCCGCAGACAATCCGCTGTTCCTCTATTCTTTTCTCCTGCATCATTCCTGCCCTCCTGGAATCCTGATGAAAGCAATATTTCCTTTTGCCTGATGTCCCGTAACGGAAATATGATAGTTTCCTTTTTCCAGAATTTCCAGAACAAATTCGGCGTTCTGCTGCCCGTTTCCCCGGTAGATCGGCTCTTTCCCGTTCATACTCACGGTCACATCCACAGTTCCTTCTGTATGCGACAGAGAAACCTGCAGACGGTCGCCCTCTGTCAGGTTCAGACCAGCCGATTCCTCCCGATTCAGGATGCTGTATTCCATCCGGAACCCGGATGCGTCAGAGACCATGGATCCGTCAAAAACACTGCCTGTTCTGCATCCGGTCAGCAGGAAAAGCATTGCGGCAAGCATACAAACACATGCCGCTTGTTTCAGTTTGGACTGCCGTTCTGTATTTCCTTGCATCAGTGTCCGCGCCTCTTTTAAAGGATCTTCAAAGAATACCGTCAGGCTTATTCTCATGCATCTTTACCGACCCATATCGTTTTCCAGTATCGCATTACTCTTCTCATGAATGATCCATGGCAGTCACAGTGATCCTATACAGACAATACAGCCCTGCGCTCAGCAGCACAGAACCAACGATATCCGTTAGCCAGTGCACCCCGGCCACCAGTCTGCCGATCACCATGAACGCGGAAAACAGGATGACAAACGCCGCTGTGATATGCCGGATCGTTTGGCTCTTTGCCCGCCGGTTTATCTGGAACAGCAGCGTGGGCATCACGCTGAGCACCAGCAGGGTGGTAGAGGAGGGATAGGAGGCCTCCATGGCCCCTTCGATCAGGATGGGGCGGTAATTGATGGGGATCATCTCAAAGATCAGATACCCTAAAATGACCAGAATGTAATACCCGCCCAGCAGCAGGATATCCCTGTCCACTTTAGCAATGCTTTTCCTGCGAATCCACTGCATAAGGCCCAGCATGCCGAAACCGATGCACACCGCGATGGGCACCAGCCCCAGCCAGTCCGTGATAGTATAGATGCCCATATGCACGCCTGTCAGGCGGTGGAACCAGGTGTTGACAGCGGCAAAACCTACGCTTGTTCCATTCACACCAACGGGCTGCACATCCACCGTTTGAATCAGAAATGTCCAAAGAACAAAACTCAGAAGCAAAACGCCGCTTGCGATAAACCCTTTCCGTTTTCTGCGATTCATATTGTCCTCCGTGGATCAGTCGAACAGTTGCCCCGGCAGTTTCAGTTTTTCCTTGGGCGGGAATTGCCGGTCGAAGGCTTCCACGTCCTGATCGTCCACATAGTAGCCCTTGGGCGTCTGGTACACGCCGGTCACGCCGTCCAGATATCCCGGCACCAGCTCCCGGCACAGGAAGAAGGAATCGTCTGCCCCCTCCGGCAGATCGTGATAGCGGATACCAAATTTCCGGGCATAGTCAAATCCGCAATGGCTGTAGAATTTGATGTTGCCCTCAAACAGCACCGCGCCAAAGCCCATGGCCGCAGCCTTTTCCAGGCAGTAGTCCAGCAGTTTTTTTCCGAAACCCTGGCGTTTCAGTTCCGGGATGATGCCGATGGGGCCCATGGTCAACACGGGGATTTCCCGGCCGTCGTCAGCGTTGATGACGGTTTTCATGAACATGTTCTGTCCGATCAGCCGGCCGTTCTGCTCCATCACAAAGTCCAGCTCCGGGATGAAGGCTGGGTCGTCTCGCAGCACATGCATCACATAATGCTCGCTGCAGCCCGGGCGGTACACGTTCCAGAAGGATTCCCGGATCAGGTTTTCGGTTTCCCGCCAGTCTTCTTTTTTCTCCAATCGAATCATGTATTTCTCCATGTTTTTCGTTCCTTTCAGGTTCTTTTTTCCAGCCGGTTCTTCCGGATCCTTTCATTGATCTGCGCTGCGGTTTTCGCGTTGAGACCGTAATCCACCAGATGCCACAGCGCTTTGGCCAGCAGAATAAATCCCGCATAAACCAGAATATCGGTTCCGCCGTGCCAGAAGCCCCAGAAATGCGCCAGCGGCAGCAGCACCGCTTCCAGCAGGAGCAAATGCAGCGCAGTACGCACCCACCAGGCTTTCACCGTCAGTTCATCTTTGGAATAGTACACAGCCAGCGACAGGAGGGCGATCAGCGTAAACACCATGATGCGGCCGAAAAAGGTGACCACAGGCAGTTCCGATGTCGGATTAAACAGCAGGCACATGAAAAAGGTGCACAGCATGATGATCCCGTAGACAGTCACATACCGCCGCACCCAGAGCGTGATGTTATTCATAAGCATTTACACCCCCAGCATCCGTTTCAGATCAGCCACGTATTTCCGGGATACGACGGCCTTTTCTCCGTTGGACAGCACCGCCTCAAACCGGCCGGACAGGGAAGGACGGACATAATCGATCTTCTCCGCGTTCAGGATCATGGACTTGCTGCAGCGAAACAGGGTACTGCCCGCGCACAGCCGTTCAAACTCATACAGCTTCTCTTTCGCCTCGAATACCGCCGCCTGCGTGTAGAGAAAGGATCGGTCATCCACAACCTCGAAATAGAAGACCTCTGCCAGCTTCAGCCGATGCATCGTATCCTCCTGCCAGCCGCAGATCGTCCGATGACCGGATGCCGCCTCCGCAACGCCCAGGACCCACTCCGCGCTTGGGTCATAGCAGCGCACAATCAGTTCTTCCTCGCACTGCCGGTCGATCTGCTCCAACGTCACTCTCATTGTGCCACCTCCGGAATCAATTGTATCCAAATACCCATTCCTGTCTATACGTCAGCCGGTGACTTGCAAAAATGTGCCGGTAAGATGCATTTCGATCTCATCCAGACCGTGTGCTATGTAGTTTCTTCTGCCTGTTTTCTGAAAGCCCATTCTGTGATAGAGTCTCTCCGCGCAGGTATTGTTTTCAAGGATCCATAGCGCCGGCGTATTCGTGCACTGCTTTATTGCGAATTGTAACAGTGCAGTCCCATAACCCCTGTTTTGCATATCCGGAAGCACATAAAGATCCTCAATCAGGCTGCCGGTCACAGAGACGATCCCTACCGGCTTTTCATCCACTAGCATATAGAC
>JAFXRG010000014.1 GCA_017526525.1 Clostridia bacterium
CAGATGTCAACGTAATCCATATATGTGCTACATATTGTCCATGAACTGAGCGTTCCTTATTTCCTTTGCTTTCCGCCAATTTACTTTATATTTGAGCATCTCTGGTCCTTCCGGAGATGCTTTCTCTTTGTCAAACTCGGGGTATATCATGATGTTCTTATTTTGTACAGATCTTTTTTTACAATTTTAGCCAATTTATCAGTTCTTCATAAAAAACGGTTTTTCATCAGTTCCTATGCCTTTTTGTCGGGTTTGCTTTCCCCCAGCGGATTCCCCTTTGGAATTCCTGCCTTTCGCGGATAGGCAGACGGAGTTTTTTCGATTTTTCGGAGCGGCAGAATCCTGTGATCCCAGTCTCTGCCGGCAACGTCGCAACGGATAGGCATTTCCAGCCGGGCGCCAAGCAGATGTGCGGCTCTTCGGCCGGATTCCGCCTCCTGCTGAAGGGCAGGCCCTTTCCAGCAAAGAGCGCATCCTCCGATCCTGACAAAAGGCAGCAGGTATTCGCTCAGAACGTTCATTGGTGCCAGCGCGCGGGCTGTGGCAAAATCGTATTGTTCCCGGTGTTTCCGTTCTCTTGCCGCATCTTCAGCTCTGGAATGAAGTAAAACCGTATTTTCCGCTCCGGTATTTTTTATTACTGCTTCCAGAAAAGTAAGCCGTTTCTGCTGGGCATCCAGCAGGGTTATCGTAAGATCCGGACGTGCCAGCGCCAATACCATTCCCGGAAAACCCGCTCCGGTTCCGACATCAATCAGGGAAGAACCGGAAGGAATCATTTCTGTACGAAGAATGGTCAAGCTGTCAATAAAATGGCGGTCTGCCAGCTCCGCCCTGTCATCCGGCACTGCGGTCAGATCCATTTTTTCATTCCATTCCGTCAGCAATTTCAGATAGATTTCCAGTTTTTCCGGCAGATCATCCGTGAAAGGGATTTTGTTGATTTTCAGCTTCTCACGGATCATTTCACAAATCATTTCTGCCTCTTCTCCTTAAAGTTTCAGTCCAAGAAATTTGTTCAGCCAGTATTTCACCCAGGCCAGACTTTCCCGGCTGTGATTCTTAAACCAGTATTCGGGCTTGCACGGACTGCCGATGCCTGTCGCGGACAGACCGTAATCTTCCGCCAGAGCCAGCGCCCGCGGCACGTGATAATCACTCGTAACCACAATCACCTTCCGGATTTCCCCGGGCACTTCAGAAAGAAGTTTCCTGGCGTTTGCAATGTTCTGATCCGTGTTGAAAGATTCGGAATCCAAAAGAATCATCGTTTTCGGGATCCCTTTTTCTTCAAGATAATCTGCCATAACTTCCGCTTCCGGTCTCGGCTCGTGCTTTCCCTGGGCGCCGCATACTACAACCGGGACCTGTTTCCGCCGGTAAACATCCGCAGCTGCATCCAGTCTCCAAGCAAGCTGTACACTGGGTTCCCCGTCTGGTTTTACCTCTGCCCCCAGTACAATCACGGCGTCATAATCCGCTTCAATTTTCCCCGGATCCTTCTGAATCCCGGCTTCACGGATGCACACATATCCAATCAGGGCACCGAAGACTGCAACGCCGAAAACGACAAGAATCAAAACGGTTTTCAGGATCATATGCGGAATTCCCTTTTTCATTTTACTTGTTCCTCACGCGATAATCGATGTCCCCGTGCTGAATCATACTGTAGGTCATGTCATTCGCCACAATAATATGGTCCAGAAGCAGAATTCCCACCCCCGAAAGCAGGCGCTGCAGCTGAAGCGTGGATGCAATATCTTCCGGAGAAGGTGCGCAGGTTCCGCCTGGATGGTTATGGCAAAGCAGAACGCTGTGGGCATTGTAGTTCAAAGCGGTTTCCATCACAATGCGGGGATAGGCTGAAACCTCGCTCAGGGAACCGTCCGAGATTTTTCTTCGTCCCAGTACAGCACACCGTGCATTCAGGGAAACCACATAAAAGCGTTCCGTCCGGTGGCCGGCCAGCAGAGACAGGCAGTACTTTTCGGCTTCCCGGCTGTTTCCGATCTTGTCCGGAGCAGTCATGGCGCAGCGGCTCCATACCCGGGTCAGGGGAACCACCATGGAAATCAGCGTTGCCGCTTGTTCGCCCACTCCTTTAACCTGCATGAGCATTTCCGGCCGCGCCTCCAGCACGCCCTTCAGGCTGCCGAACTCATTCAGCAGATCATGCGCAACCGGGTTTGTGTCTCCCCTGAAATTGGCATAATACAGCAACAGTTCAAGAATCTGGTGGTCTTCAAAATGATCAAAGCCGCCTTCGCGAATAAACCTTTGACGCATTTTCTCCCGATGCCCGGCATGAGGATTGGACTTTTCACTCATGAAGAATACCTCCTGTTCCTGTTTGCGGTTTCCTGTTTTTATGCGTTGTAATATTTCCAGATATCCATACAGGCCTGTTTTTCCGCTCCGCAAAGCGGGATAAAAGCCCTGCGGTATATATTTTTCAGATCTTCATGGGTCAGCTTCACCGGATGATTTCCAAGCCGCTGCGGATCAACGGATGAAGCGAGGGATTCCAGCACCGCTTCATCCGGCATTTCCGGAATTTCCATCTCCAGGGAATACATCAGCCCCCGCAGAAGTTTCGGCCCCATTCTCTCATCCCCGAGCCGCATTTTTTGTGCCAGATCCTTCAGGACCGGCTGCATTTCCCCGGATTCCATCATCTGTTCCCAAAGGACCGGCAGGGTCACCATGCAGGCATGCCCGTGAGCAATCCCCAACGTCTTCGTCAGCTGGTAGGACATCGCATGTGCCGCGGTTGTCCGGGTCAGATTGATGGCTTTTCCGCTCTGGAATGCTGCCTCCATCATTTCCTCTGCCGCGTGCGGATCCCCTGCAAGATAGGCTTTGATATTGTCAAGGACTCCCAGGACAGCCAGGTACGCATGCACCCGGCTGTCCTCCGTAGCGTTCAGGCACCAGTAGCTTTCGATTCCCTGGGAAAGAGCATCCAGCGCCGCGGATTTCCGGTGATATTCAGGCAGGCTTTCCAACAGCTCCGCATCCAGAATCACACCTTCCGGCCGCAGGAACCTGTCGGACAGCGAAATCTTCTTTTTGTCC
Source organism: Clostridia bacterium (assembly GCA_017526525.1). Classification (GTDB taxonomy): domain Bacteria; phylum Bacillota; class Clostridia; order Christensenellales; family Aristaeellaceae; genus Aristaeella. The sequence goes on from JAFXRG010000014.1 coordinate 3,076, forward strand.
AGATAAACCACCGCGTTTTCTGTCGCCTCCGCCCCGGTTCCGGCGGTTCCGGGAATGGCCAGATGCGGAAGGATCCTTTCTTCTTTCCTGCTTCCCTGAATGGCCGCCTCCGCGCTTCCGGACAGAAGAATCGCCTTTACCGCCTTTGCGGTATCCATTGCTGATCCCCCGCCTACGGAAATCAGGCCGTCACATTTTCCGTCGCTGAAAAGCTTCGCGGCCGGTTCCGCGTCCGAAAGCTGCGGGTTGGCCTGATAGCCGCTGTATACATGCGCGGAAAGAAGCGCCGGAACCTTTTTCAGCAGCCGGGCTGTCAGGTGTTCGTTTCCGACAATCATCGGCCGGTGCATTCCAAGCTTCTCCATCATTTCCGGAACTTTTCCAATGCTTCCCCGGCCCCTGAAAACTTTCTGATACGTCATTTCCCAACCTCTTGTCCTGTACTCTGTTTATTTGCCGACGCAGAATCCGGAAAAAACAGCATCCAGCAGTTTCTCATCCGCACGGTCGCCGGTAATTTCGCTGAGGGCCTGCTGGGCTGCCTGCAGATCGGTGGCTGCCATATCCGGAGACCATTGTTCCAGGGTCATCAGCGCATCGTTCAGAAAAGCAACCGCTCTGCGGGCTGCATCCAGATGGCGCGGCTGGCTCAGTACCAGCTGATCCGATACTTCTGCGCTTTTGCGCAGGAAATCCCGGATCGGCTCCAGCGACTGCTCGTCCAATGCAGACACCTGAATAATCCTAACATCCGGCCGCAGTTCCCTCACATCCTGCGGGAGAGTCTTCTGGCACAAATCTGATTTGTTCAAGATCACGGCATCAGATTCCCGAAGCTGTTTCAGCCATTCACGTTCTTCCCCGCTGATGTTTTCAGCTCCGTCCAGAACCAGCAGCGCTGTGTCGGAATCCTGTCGGGCCCTTCTGGAGCGATCCACACCGATTCGTTCGATCGGATCTGTTGTTTCACGCATACCGGCTGTATCTGTCAGCATCACGCGAATTCCGTTCAGCTGCATTTCGCCTTCCACTGTGTCCCTTGTGGTACCGGGAATATCTGTAACGATAGCTTTCTCCATGCCCAGCAGGGCGTTCAGCAAGCTGCTTTTTCCGGCATTCGGCCGTCCGAAAAGCGTGACCCTCATTCCGTCATGCATAAGGCGTGCAGATCGTTCATCCATGGCGCAGGTCAGTTCTGAAATGACTTTTTCCAGTCCCTGCCTGAGTTCTCCGGCGCCTTCCTCATCCGAGATTTCTTCCGGATAATCAATGCAGGCCGCCAGTCCTGCCTGCAGGTGGTAAAGCTGGTCTGAGGCTTTCCGGATAAAATCAGCCGTGCCGCCTTCCATCTGCTGAACCGCCGCACGTCGTTCCTGCTCTCCGCGGGCAGCAATCAGCCGCATTACGGCTTCCGCCTGACTCAGATCTATTCTTCCGTTCAAAAAGGCCCGGCGCGTAAACTCCCCGGGTTCTGCAAGCCTGGCGCCCCTCTGTATGCATACATTCAGTGCCCGCCGAAGCACTTCGCCTCCTCCGTGAATCTGCAGCTCTGCCACATCTTCCCGAGTATAGCTTTTGGGGGCCCGCATCAGAACAGCCATGCACTCATCCAGGATTTCCTCCCCGTTGTGAAGCCGTCCATACATCAGCATGTGGCTTTTCGCCGGCTCTCTGCAGGAAGAGGCGGGTGAAAAAATATCATTGAGAATGCTTTCGGCATCCGGTCCGCTGATTCGGATAATTCCAATGCCGCCCTGTCCCGGTGCCGTTGCAATGGCGGCAATCGTATCCTGCTTCATGTATTCCTCCGCTGAATCTGCAGAGCGTGCATCCGTTTCACCGCAGCCTTCATATCCGGATTCCGGAACAGTGCCGTACCCATCACCGCCACAGAAAGGCCTTTCTCCATAAGTCCCGCCAGGTTGTCTTCACGGATTCCTCCGTCCGCTTCAATTTCTCCCGTATATCCTGCTTTCCGCAGCGCTTCGATTTTTTCAATCGTTCTCTCGTCCAGTTTCTGCCCGCCGAATCCCGGTTCAACGGTCATGCAAAGAATCATACCGGCGTCCTGCAGATACGGCAGCACTGCCTCCGCCGGGGTCCCGGGCCGTATGGCCACACCGGCGAGGACTCCGGCCTTTCGGATTGTTTTCAGCAATTCTGTAACATTTCCTGTCTCCGCGTGCACGGTCACCCCGGAAGCCCCGGCATCCAGGAATGCATTCAGCAGGCTGTCCGGATGATCCATCATCAGATGAACATCCAGAGGCAGTGAAAACGTTTCTTTCAGACGTCTCACCACATCAGGCGTATACGCCAGATTCGGAACAAAGTGTGCATCCATCACATCCACATGGATCCAGTCACAGCCGGCGTCCACAGCCCTCTGTACATCCCGTTCCAGATTGAGGGGATCAGCAGCCAGAATGCTCGGCGCTATTTTAATCATACCTTTCCCTCCAGTTTTCACGCGTTTCTGACAGCAGTGAACGATATCGCTGCAACCGGTTCATGTGGATCACGCCATGCTCTGCCGCTTCCTGTACGGCGCATCCGGGTTCCCGGTCATGCAGGCACTCCCGGAAACGGCATTTCCCTTCATAAGGCAGAAATTCCGGATAACGGAATCTGAGTTCCTCGGGAGGCAAGGCTTTTTCCGCCTCAAGCAGATTGAATCCGGCGGTGTCCATCACCCGTAGTCCGTCCTTTTCCAGAAGAATGGACATGCGGGTGGTATTTTTCCCCCGGGCAATCTTCCTGGACAATTCTCCGGTCTCCAAATCCATGCCCATTAAAATACTCAGCAGCGTGCTTTTTCCGGCCCCGCTTTGCCCGGCCAGGCAGCACAGGCTTCCCTGCATCGCTTCCCGAAGCTCCTGCAATCCGGCTCTGTTCCGGGTGCAGACGGGAAATACACGAATACCCGCCGGCCTGTATTCCTCTGCAATTCTTTCCGGAAGACCGTCGTCCAGGTCAGTCTTGTTGACCGCAAGGATTACTCCCATTCCCTGTGCGTAAGCCCTTGAAGCAAGCCGGTCTGTCAGCAGCAGGTCCGCCTCCGGTTCCGGAGCCAGAACAATCACCAGCAGATTGACATTGGCAACCGGCGGACGCACAGAAACAGTTTTTCGGGGAAGGATTTCCTCAATCCAGCCATGCCGTTCCCCCTCACCGGGGGTAAAAAGCACTTCATCCCCGGTCAGCGGAGAAATCCCTTCCCGCCTGAACTTTTTCTTGCACCGCAGGATGTATTCCCGGCCTTCGGCGGTACGGGCCGTATAGAATCCTCCGATCCCCTGAATCAGGGTGCCTCTCATGAATGCCTCGCTCAATCCTGTCCTCCTGCATTCTTCGGAGAAGTCTGGATCACTTTCTGGTCCAGCTGTGTATTGCCGGAATAAACGGTGTAAGTATACGTGCGGTTGTCCGGAAGATCCACGGTTTCCTCAATGATCCGGGGATCTGTCGGCTCCACAATATAGGTGCGGCTGTCGATGGCCAGGTTGGATCCTTCGGCACGAATACTGACCCGGATTTTCAGTTGTTCAGCTGCCTCCGGAACCGCAAAGGAAAAAGTCGCGGAGCTCTGGATATCGGGATAGCGGTAGATGGTCAGCTGTACAGGAGTATCCTCCGCCACCCTGTTATCCGCTTCCGGCAATGATGCAGCAATCAGTCCGTGCTTCTCTTCCGTTTCACAGGTTACATATTTCAGGGTAGGCATCAGCGTCAGGTTGTTCATGGTCAGCATTTCTTCCGCATTTTGCAGTGTGCCGTCCACCAGGTTCGGCACAACGATGCTTCCCCCGGAAATTGTCAGGACAACCGGATCATCCCGCGTAACCTGGGTTTTTGCCGGCGGATTCTGATTCATGACGCTCCCCTTGGGAACATCGGAGCTGGCCGCCCGGTCCCGGGTCACATTCATCTTCTTCGTAGTCAGCAGGGCCGTAGCATCATCGGCTGTCATTCCGACAACATTCGGCATTTCAAACGGCACGGGACCGCTGGAGATAACCAGAATAACAGCATCCCCTTTACGGATCGTTGTATCGGCTCCGGGGTTCTGCACATAAACATTGTTCCGTTCCACCTGGTCGTTCGGCATGGCCTTATGAGTTTCTGTCAGGCCTGCCTGTTTCAGTACCCGGACAGCTTCCTCAATATTCATGCCCATGACGTCCGGGACCTTCACCGTATAGATGGTCTGTTCATAGATGGCTTTCCCTCCGAAAAAGATCCCGGTCAGGATAACTGCCGCTATGATGATGTCCAGTATAATCCTTTTCCTTCCGGACTTTCCCTGTCCGGGCACCCGGTGCCTGCGTCCGGTGTTGGATGTGGTTTTTTCTCCTGTAATCTGCGGTTTCGGCTGGCGGATTCCCAGTTCCCCTTCCGGAATCGGAATTGCTTCCCCGCGTTCTTCCAGCGCTGCCCGCAAATCTGCTGCCATGTCCCGGGCGGTCTGGTAACGCATGGCTGGATTTTTTTCCATGGCCCGGAGGCAAACCCGGATCACCGCCGGAGGAACATCCGGTGAAATAGCCTGAATCGGTACAGGCTGGGCATGCAGATGCTGCATTGCCACTGCAACCGGGTTGTCTCCGTCATAGGGTACCCTGCCAGTCAGCATTTCATACAGAACCACACCGGTGGAGTAAATATCGCTTGCGGCCGTTGCGCCTTCTCCCCGTGCCTGTTCGGGGGAGAAATAATGAACGGAACCCATCACATTGTCGCCCCGGGTAAGGGTTGCACTGTTTGCTATCCGGGCAATGCCGAAGTCTGCCACCTTAATGTGGCCGTCTTCATGAACAAGAATATTCTGCGGTTTGATATCCCTGTGAACAATTCCGTTGCGGTGGGCATGCTCCAAAGCGCTCAGAATCCGGATGGCGATCTGGCACGCCAGCGGAGCGCTCAGTTTGCCCCGTTCCTGAATCACGGCTTTCAGCGTTTTTCCCTGAACATATTCCATTACCAGATACCGGTTTTCGCCGTCCATGCCCACATCCAGGAGGTTCACAATGTTGTGATGGGTCATTTTGCTGGCAGCTTCTGCTTCCCGCTGAAACCGGCTGATAAATTCCCGGTCTTCATTGTATTCGGGTCTCAGAACTTTTACGGCAACATTGTGCCCTGTTCGAAGATCCACGGCCCGGTAAACAATCGCCATCCCGCCCATACCAATCTGCTCGGTCAGGCGGTAGCGGTTTGCCAGTATTTTCTCGTTCATTCCCGTGCCTCCCCATTGTCCTCAGCGGGAACAGCTTCCCCGGTATCCTGTTCACCGGAAAGCACGTTTTCTGTTTCATCTGTCAGAAGGATCAGCGAAATATTGTCTTTCCCTCCGTTGTCCAGCGCATTTTGCAGCATCAGGTCGGCCGCTTCCGCGGCGTTTTCGGTCAGGGCAAGTTCCTGAAGCTTCTCCCGGGTCATCTGTCCGTACAGTCCGTCGGAGCAGATCAGCCAGCGGTCCCCTTTTTTCCGGGGTTCACTGAACAGGTCCACTTCGACTGTATCATCTGTTCCGACCGCACGGGTAATATAATTCCGCATGGGATGGCATGCTGCCTGTTCCTCGGTAAGCACACCCCGCCGAACCATATCGCCCACAAGCGAGTGATCCTCTGTTACCTGGCGCATCTCTCCGTCACGAATCAGATAGGCCCTGCTGTCGCCAACCTGCGCAATGATCATCTCGTGCTCTGCGGGCCACAGCAGTGTCAGCGTTGTCCCCATACCGGTCAGTGTCGCGTCATGCTCCTGTTTTTCCCAAACCTGAAGGTTTACTTTTTTAATCGTTTCCTCCAGCAGGTTCCGGTCCGGCTTTTTCCCGCGGATTTCCTGCAGAATACCGTCCCGGGTCTCGCCGGACGCGATTTCTCCGCCGTTATGTCCGCCCATTCCGTCAGCTACGCCCGCGACGCCGCAGCCCAAAATCAGCGCATCCTGATTACTCTTGCGTACACGGCCTACATCGGTTCTGCTTTCAACCGAAAATCCGGGCACCGGACATTCCTTTGTGGCAGATTCTGTACAGACGGGTGACACTTCCTGACTGGTCTCGATCATTCTGGCTGCAGCTTTCCCTTTCAGGTTAAATTTTCTCATCGTTTCTGTCTCCTGTTTTCTCAGTGATCACGGACCGTCTCAGCTGTCCGCAGGCTCCTTCAATATCGTCGCCCATTTCCCGTCTCCGGGTGGCGGAGATTCGTTTTTCCTCCAGGGTCTTCAGAAAAGCACGTACCGTTTCCTCTGTGACACCCTTCAGGTTTCGTTCCTTCACCGCATTGAGGGGAATCAGATTCACATGGCACTGCATTCCCCGAAGAATGTCCGCAAGCTCTTCTGCCTGCTGCCGGCCGGCATTGATTCCGTCTGTCAGGGCATATTCGAAAATCACGCGGCGGCCGGTTTCCTGAATATAGTACCGGCAGGCCTCCAGTATTTCCTTTATGCTCCAGCTCCGGGCTACCGGCATCAGCTGTTTCCGAATCTCATCATTTGGGGCATGAAGAGAAACACACAGTGTTACCGGAAGCCCTTCCCTTGCAAGATCGTACATCCGCGGAACAATTCCGCAGGTGGACACGGAAACATTCCTCAGGCTGATCCGAATCCCATCCTCTTCCCGCAGCAAATGCAGAAAACGAATGACTTCGTCATAGTTGTCCAGCGGTTCACCGCTGCCCATCAAAACCACATGGCTGACTTTCACGCCCGGACTTTGCTTCTGCAGATACCGGTCCGCTGCCAGAATCTCTCCCAGCATTTCCCCGGCAGTCAGGTTCCGGATGATTCCCTCCAGCGTGGAAGCGCAGAACCGGCAGCCCATCCTGCATCCAACCTGGGTGGAAATACAGAGACTGACACCGTACTTGTAGCGCATCAGGACTCCCTCGACGCAATTCCCGTCCCGCAGGGCAAAAAGGAACTTCACGGTTCCGTCCAGTGCGCTCTGGCGTTCTGTCTGGATCTCTGCACTCTGTGCCACCGCTTTGGCTTTCAGTTCTTCCCGGAGATTTTTGCTCAGATTCGTCATTTCATCAAAATCTGCGCCTCTGTGAATCCACTCAAAAATCTGTTTTCCCCGGAAAGCGGGCATTCCGTTTGCCCGGACCCATTCGGTAAGCTCCGCCCGGGTCATGCCCGACAGTTCAGTCCTCTCCAAGCTTTTTGCTCCTTGATCTGCGTTATTCTCCGGCTTTCCGCTTCATCCGGCACAGGTAAAACCCTTCCACACCGTCCCGGTATTCCAGCAGCTGCAAGCCCTTTTTCCGGTATTTCCGGTACTTTTCCGGAATGCTTTCCGGCAGTTCTGCTGTTTCAAACTCCGGATGCCGTTCCAGGAAAGCTTCCACCTGATCCTCGTTTTCTTCGTGAAGGATGCTGCACGTTGAGTAAACCAGCGTTCCGCCTTCCTTTACGTATTCGCAGACAGTATCCAGCATTTTCCGCTGGATTTCTGTCAGTTCCCGAAGGCTTTCTTCGCTCACCCGCAGCTTCAGATCCGGTTTCTCAGCCAGCATTCCGAGACCGCTGCAGGGTGCATCCATCAGCACTCCGTCCATTGTTCGGTAAAGATCTTCCCGTTTCTTCAGCGCATCCCGCACCATGGGCCGCACGTTTTCCAGCCCCAGGCGCCGTGCCTGCGCGCCGATCAGCTCCGTCCGGTGCTCATGCAGATCCCAGGCCTGCACCCGGCCTGTCCCGCCCATCATTTCCGCCAGATAGCAGCTTTTGCCGCCCGGGGCAGCACAGCAGTCCAGAATCTGTTTCCCTCTTTTGGCATCCATGGCCAGGCAGGCCATCATGCTACCGGGAGTCATAATGGAAAACATGCCCGAAAGGAAATCCGCATCCCTGGCGATGTCCACTGCTCCGCGGATTTTCCACGCATGCGGCAGATCAGTCTTTTCCCTCTCCCATACCTTTTTCTGAAGCAACTCTTCGAATTGTCCGTCAGTCAGCTTCAGAAGGTTGGGACGAAGCGTCCATCCGTTCTCTCCGCTCCGGGTTCCCGCAATCATTTCCGCACTTTCCCTGCCGTATTCTTCCCGCAGCTTCACCCACAGCCACTCCGGAAGGCTCAGCCGGATCGCAGCAGCTTTGTCCGGTTCCTTCTCTGCATCCGGAAATACAATCTCGTCCTTTTTGCGCACCAGATTCCGCAGAATTCCGTTGCAAACGCCCTTCAGTCCTTCAATGCCGGTTTCAGTGCACAGCTGAACGCAGGTATTGGTGGCGGCACTTTCGGGAATTCTTTCCTCCAGAAGAATCTGACAGGCTCCCAGCCGAAGTATGTTCCGCAGCCGGATATCCGTATCTTCGCGGGCCATAATCTGGCTCAGTACATAATCCAGATAAATCAGATGATCCAGCGTATCGTAAACCAGCCGGGAGACAAGCCTCCTGTCCGCGGTTTTCAGTCCGCAGCTGTCCAGCGCCCGATCCAGGCTCAGGCTCGCATAAGCATCCTGTTCGGTCACCTGCCGGATCACCCGAAGCGCAATGCGCCGTGCAGCAAGCCCTTCCATCTCAGCTGGTTTTTTCACAGCATCATGCCGGGGAAGCGGATGATTCTGAAACCCATCCCTTCCACCTTTGCGGAAGGAATGACCGTCTCCGCTCCGCGTGCTTCTTTCTTCTTTTCCGCGAAATGTTTTTCCCGGTCCCTTCCCGTTCGGTTTCCGGATCTCCTGCGCATCTCTTCCCCGCATTGTTCCGTTTCCTGCCGGATTCTTCCTGCCTGTCTTTGTCTCGCTCATTGAATCAGCCTTTCTCAATCGGAAATCTGTCTGAAGGGATGCCCCCTGAAATAATCTTCCGGCCGCATCTTTTTCCCGCCGGGTGCCTGGACCTCCAGAATGCGCACCGCGCCGTCCCCGCAGGCAATCACCAGGCCGTTTTTCGGGTCAGCCTTCAGGATTTCCCCGGGAGTGCCGGAGCCGTCTGTTCTTTCCGCCCGAAGAAGTTTCATTCTATCTTCTTCCCAGGGAATGCTCACGCACGGCCATGGATTCAGGCCGTTGATCAGGCAGCGAATTTCCTCCGCTGTCCGTGCAAAATCAGCTTCCCCCATTTCCTTTTTCAGCATCGGATCATAGGTCATCTCTTCGTGATTCTGGGGAATTCTCTGAAGCGTGCCCGCTTCAAGCTTTTCCAGCGTTTCCCGCAGGGCTTCAGCACCCAGCAGGCTCAGCCGTTCCGTCAGTTCGCCGCAGGTTTCATTCTCCCGGATTTCCGTTTCTTTCCGCAGCAGCATATCTCCGGTATCAATGCCCTCGTCCATCATCATGGTGGTAACGCCGCATTTCCGGTCCCCCGTCATGATGGCCCATGCAATCGGTGCGCTTCCGCGGTGCTTCGGCAGCAGGGAAGCATGCACATTGATGTTCCCCATCGGCGGTATTTCCAGAATTTCTTTGCTCAGGATCTGGCCAAAAGCCGCTGTCACGCACAAATCCGGCTTCAGATCCCGAAGCTGATCCATTCCGTCCCGGCGGATCTTTTCCGGTTGGAAAACAGGAATTCCGGCCGCCAGAGCGGCGGCTTTCACCGGGCTTGGCATCAGTTTCTTTCCCCGGCCCCGCGGCCGGTCCGGCTGAGTAAAAACTCCGGCCACTTCCGCCCCGGGATAGGCAATCAGCATTTGAAGCGACGGAACCGCGAACTCCGGGGTTCCCATAAAAACGATTCTCATGATTCTTTTTCCTCCGGATCATCATCCTCCGGAATATGCCCGTGAATTTCCTCTTCTGTCAGTTCGCGGTCCATTATATCAATATACAGCTTTCCGTCCAGGTGATCCAGTTCATGACAGATTGCCCTTGCCTCAAAGCCTTCCGTTTCCAGTTCCATCCACTGACCTTTGCGGTTCTGAAACTCTACTTTAACCTTCATCGGACGGGTTACCACACCCTGCCGTCCCGGCACACTCAAACAGCCTTCACGTCCGGTCTGGCTTCCTTCCCGTTCTGTAATCACCGGGTTCACCAGTTCCAGCAGGCCGCTGTGATCCTCTGTCACGTCCACCACTGCCACGCGCCGCAGCATCCCGACCTGCGGTCCCGCCAGTCCGACGCCTTCGGCATCATACATGGTTTCCGCCATATCCTTCAGAAGCACAGCCAGCCGCAAGTCAAACTTTTCAACCGGCTTGCACATTTTTCGCAGTCCGTCGTCCCCAAGGGTCACAATCTTTCTCTTGCCCATTTTTCTCATCTTCCTTAACTTATTTTCTATAGCATCGTGGTCGGGTTGACTTCAAAGGCGATTTCCGTCCTGTCTTTCCCCTCTGCAGCCAGCTCTGTCAGTTCCCCGAAGAAATGGTCTGTTTCAGCGCTTTTCAGTGCTTTGATCACCACGTGCCTCCGGTACTTTCCGCGAAGCATCTTAACGGACGGGGTATCCAGCACCATCGTAATCACTTTTTTCTCCCAGTCCGGGTGCGCCTGAAGAATTTCCCTTGCATGCCGCAAAAGCTCCTCCGCTTCTTCAGCGGCCTCTCCCTCGCTGCTGCTTTCAATCAGAAGTCGTCCCAGCGCCGTAAACGGCGGATACAGCCCCTTCCGTCTTCTCAGCCACTCACTTTCAAAAAACGCACGGTAATCCTGCCTGGCGGCAAAGCCGATCACGGGATCCTCCGGCCGGTATGTCTGAATAATCACGCGTCCCGGTTTTGTGCCGCGCCCCGCGCGCCCGGCCACCTGGGTAAACAGCTGGAAAGCTCTCTCCCGGCTTCGGTAATCCGGCAGGTTCAGCGCCAGGTCTGCCGCCACAACGCCCACCAGCGTCACCTGCGGAAAGTCCAGCCCCTTGGCAATCATCTGCGTACCGATGAGAACCCTGGCCTGACCGCTGCGGAATGCTTCAAGGATTTTACCATGCCCGTCCTTGGTGCCGGTGGTATCGTAATCCATCCGCGCCGTGGTCACGCCGGGAAGCAGCTTCCGGACCTCCTCTTCCACCTTCTGTGTTCCGGCTCCGAAGTACCTTATGTGCCGGCTGCCGCATTCCGGGCAGGTTCCCGGGGTATTCATTTCCGTTCCGCAATAGTGGCATTTCAGCCGCCCGGCACCGGCATCTGCTCCGTATCCCATGTGATAGGTCATACTGATATCGCAATGCGGACATTTCACCACATACCCGCATTTCCGGCAGCTTACAAAGGAATTGTATCCCCTCCGGTTCATCAGCAGGATTGCCTGCTCTCCCTTTTGTGCGCACTCCTTCAGGGCCTCCCGCATGGCAATGCTCAGCACCGTGTTGTTGCCGCGCTCAAGCTCCTCCCTCATATCGGTAACCTGAACCTCCGGAAGCGGCCTGTTCTGTACTCTGCGGAGCATCTCCAGCAGCATATAGTCGCCGCGCCTGGCCCGGGCAAAGCTCAGAATGCTGGGAGTCGCGCTGGCCAGAATCAGGGCGGCGCCTTCCCTTTTGCATCTGCTTTCAGCCACTTCCCGGGTATCATACCGGGGATGCCGGTCATTCAGGTATGTGCTTTCATGTTCTTCATCCACCACGATCAGCCCGAGCTTCTCTGCCGGTGAAAAAACCGCACTCCGTGCGCCGATAACCACCCGGGCTTCTCCCCTCCGGATTCTGCGCCATTCATCATAGCGTTCCCCGGCGCTCAGCCTGGAATGAATCACCGCAGCGATTCCGCCGAAACGGCCCCGGAACCAGCTGACCATCTGCGGTGTCAGGGAAATCTCCGGAACAAGGATGATCGCACTTTTACCAATTCGGAGGGTTTCCCGCACCGCATGCATGAAAACCTCCGTTTTTCCGCTTCCGGTTACGCCGTGCAGAAGAAACTGTCCGCCGCCATCCCGCAGCTTCGGGAGAATTTCCTCCAGGACCTCCTGCTGATCGTTTGTCAGCTCATACTCCGGATCCTGGTTTTCAGCATAGAACTCCGTCGGTGTCCGAAGGATTTCCTCCTCGGTGAGCACCACAATTCCGTCCCGTTCAAGCTTTCTCAGCGCATCTCCCGGATCGTTTATGTTTTCCGCAAGGAACCGGACGCTCACTTTCTTCCCGCCCATCAGCATTTCCAGCAGGCGGGCGCGTTTTACGCCTTTCCGTTCCTTCAGGATCAATGCCTTGGCTTCCTCGTCAGGGATGGCAAGCCGGGCTCTGCGTTCGGTTTTTACCCGGACCCGTCCGCCCCTCATCTGAGCGGGCAGCATCAGGCGGAGTGTTTCTGCCGGGGGGCAGTGCGACTTTGCCGACATCTCCGCGGCCAATGCCATCAGTTCAGGCGGAATGGCCGCAAAATCCTCCAGAGGTCGAATAACATCCCGGAGTTTTTCCGGCGGAATATCGCATTCTGACGTAATTTCCGTAATCACGCCTTCCTTTTCCATCCGCCCGAACGGAACTGAAACCCGTTGGCCGGCAGCAAGCGTCATTCCTTCCGGAATTCGGTAGGTAAAGGGTTTTGCCACATTCTCATGAACGATGTCCACGATCACCCGGCAATACATCTTTTTCCCTCCTTTCCGGGCACAAAAAACCATTTTTATTATAACTTTTTGTCCGTGTTATGACAAGAGAAACCGTTGCTTTTCCTTTTCTGCATCGTCTATAATAAAGCGCAGAAAAAAAGATAGACGGAGGCTTTTTGCATGCCTGTTGAAACAAGTTCCGAAAACCGTACCTGGTCCCTGAGCGGCGGAAACGTCAGTTATGTACTCCATCAGGATGATCAGGATCACTTGCTGAACCTTTACTGGGGTCCCCGCCTTCCTGCGGGCTCAGTCTGTTTTCATCCGGAGGATTATTATACCTTTGCCAGTTTTGATCTGCCGCTGTCCCAGCTTCCCCTGGAAATTCCCGTCTGCGGTTCCGGCTGGTACGGAACCCCTGCGGTCGGCATCCGGAATGCCTGCGGGGATGACGTTACCAGCCTGCGGGTAATCTCTGCGGATGTACTGCCCGGTAAGGAGTCCCTTCCGGGACTGCCGGCCTTATATGCGGAATCTGCGGAGGAAGCAGAATCCCTCCGCGTCATTCTGACGGATGATCTGACCGGTCTGAAGGTGACAGCCCTTTATTCTGTTTTCGCTTCCTCCGGCGCCGTAACCCGCAGCCTCCGGCTGGAGAATACCGGTTCTGCGCCGCTGACAGTCACTTCCCTGCTTTCCGCCTCCGTTCCGGTCTGGGACGGCGGCCTGGACGCAGTCCATCTGAACGGCGCCTGGGCCCGGGAACGCCGGATCATCCGCACACCGGTCCGGGAAGGTGAATTGCGCATATCCTCCGCCCGCGGAGCCTCCGGTCATGAAGAAAACCCGTTCCTGGCACTATGCGACAGGAATGCCGATGAGTTTTCCGGCCGGGTCTGGAGTTCCGCCTTCATCTACAGCGGAAGCTTTATGGCTTCTGCGCGGGTGGATAATTTCGGGCATACCCGTATGTCTGTCGGAATGAATCCGGATGTCTTCTCCTGGGTTCTTGCTCCCGGGGAATCCCTGTGTTCCCCGGAGGCGGTCATGGTTTTCAGTGACCAGGGATTCAACGGCATGTCCTGTTTGTATCATGCGCTGTTCCGTTCCCGGCTGGCCCGCGGAGTCTGGCGGGATCGCCCGCGCCCCGTTCTGATCAACAACTGGGAAGGTACCTATTTCGATTTTAATGAGGAAAAACTGCTGTCCATCGCCGGGAAAGCTTCAGAACTGGGTATCGAACTTTTCGTGCTGGATGACGGATGGTTCGGCGAACGTGATTCGGACAACTGTTCTTTGGGAGACTGGACGGTGAACCTTCGTAAACTTCCCGGCGGCCTCTCCGGATTCTCTGAAAAGCTCCACGCGCTGGGACTTGATTTTGGACTTTGGTTTGAACCGGAAATGGTCTCCCCGAACAGCAATCTGTATCGTTCTCATCCAGACTGGTGTCTGCATGTGGAAGGCCGTTCCCGTACGCAGGCGCGCCAGCAGCTGATTCTGGACCTTTCCCGTCCGGAAGTACAGGAATACATCATTTCCGCCGTTTCCGGCGTCCTTTCCTCTGCGGAGATCAATTATGTAAAATGGGATATGAACAGGAATATGACGGAAGCTTTCTCCGCTTCCCTTCCTTCCGAGCGCAAAAAGGAAACCCAGCATCGCTACATGCTGGGGTTGTATCATGTGCTGGAAACCATCACTTCGTCTTTTCCGGAAATCCTCTTTGAATCCTGTTCAGGCGGGGGCGGCCGGTTTGATCCCGGAATGCTGTATTATATGCCCCAAACCTGGACCAGTGACGATACCGATGCGGTAGAACGGCTGAAGCTTCAGTACGGCACGTCCATGATTTACCCGGCTTCATCCATGGGGGCCCATGTCAGTGCCGTACCCAACCATCAGACAGGCCGCTCTGTATCCCTGAAAATGCGCGGCGATGTTGCTCTTTCCGGCAATTTCGGTTTCGAACTGGATCTGACAAAACTGACCGATGCGGAACTGTCGGAAGCAAAGGAAATGGTTTCCCTCGTCAAATCAGTCCGTGATCTGACCCGTCACGGAACTTTCTGGCGGCTTCTGTCTCCCTTTGACGGAACCTATACCGCCTGGTCTTTTGTTTCTCCCGATCAGCGGGATGTCCTTCTCTGCGTTTTCTCCACGCTGTCCGTCCCGAATACAGCTCCCCTTCGCGTACGCCTTCGCGGCCTGAATCCGGCGTTCCGGTATGCTGCGGAAAACGGAAGCGTCTGCTCGGGTGCCGTCCTGATGTACCAGGGATATACCGTGTTTCTTCGCGGAGATTTTTCAAGCTTTGTTGTCCGACTGAAAGCCCTCTGAGGTTCCTGATTTCAAAGTGCTTTAAAGACTGCTCATTCGCCGGAGATCTTCCACGATCTCTTTCAGGATCCGGGCAGTCTTTTCTATTTCTTCCCGGGTGGTTTCCCTTCCAAGTGTTATCCGGAGGCTTCCGCCGGCTTCTTTTTCCGTCAACCCTGCAGCCCTCAGCACATGGCTCGGTTCAACGCTGCCGGAAGTACAGGCGCTTCCCGCGGACGCAGCAATTCCTGCAAGATCCAGTCGCAGCAGCAATGCTTCGCCGTCAACCCCCTCAAAGGAAAAATGGCAGTTGCCCGGCAGCCGTTCAACAGGGTGCCCGTTCAGCCGGGTACCGGGGATTTGCTCCAGCACTGTATGAATCAGCTGATCCCTGAGGCTCCGGATTCTTCCGGCGTTTGTCTCCCGCTCTGCTTCTGCAATCTCAATGGCTTTTCCGGTTCCGACAATACCGGGAACATTCTCTGTCCCCGCCCGCAGATTCCGCTCCTGGGCTCCGCCGTGAATCAATGCGTCCAGCCGTGTGCCTTTCCGGACATACAGGGCTCCTGCGCCTTTGGGACCGTGAAATTTATGGGCACTGATACTCAGCAAATCGGCGTTCAGCTCATGAACATCCAGTTTCAGCATCCCGGCCGCCTGAACGGCATCGGTATGAAACAGCACTTCATGGTCATGGCAGATTTTTCCGATTTCTGCCACCGGCTCCACAGTTCCTATTTCATTGTTGGCAGTCATGATACTGACCAGAATCGTATCGGGCCGGATGGCACGCTTCACATCTTCCGGATCAACCCGGCCGTATCTGTCCGTCGGCAGATATGTGACGCAGAATCCCTGTTTCTCCAGCCATCGGCAGGTATTCAGCACCGCGTGATGTTCAACCTGGCTGGTAATCAGGTGCATTCCCTTCTCTTTCCTTGCGAAAGCGGCTCCCTGAATGGCCAGGTTATCGCTTTCGCTGCCGCCGGATGTAAAGCAGATTTCCCTGCTTTCCGCTCCCAGCGCAGCCGCAACCTGCCGGCGGGCTTCTTCCACCGCTTTGTGCGCATCCCTTCCGGCCTTATGTACTCCGGAAGGATTGCCGTAGCGTAAAATAAAAAAGGGCAGCATCGCATCCAGCACTTCAGGAAGTACAGGAGCGGTTGCCGCATAGTCCAGATAAATCAGGTCCATTTCCCTCTCCTTCCGCAGATTCCTCACAGCCGCGTCTGGAACATGGTAAAGTTCCTGTCCGCATCGTTGAGTACGAACCCGATCATGCTCATCAGAAGCGCCAGCAGAATCAGAATCACAACCGCGCCTGCAATAACTGCTGTCAGATTACCCGCTCCGGAAGCAATCCGAAAGCGGTTCCGGCGGATTTCCTGCTTTTCTTCCTCAGAAAGCGGTTCCTCCTCCGGCTCATCCGTCAGATCATCAAAACCGTCGTCATAATCGGACTCATAATAATCTTCCTGCGAATCATTCTGCTCAGCCTCCGGATCCATCGTCGGCTGCCGTCGGGTTTCATCCGTTTCATTTTCGCGGAAATAAGCCATTTTTGTCTTCTCCCGTTCAGCAATCAGTCAATCAGATATAATCCAGCCACGGCCCGCTTTGTTCTTCCCGGCCGGTCAGGGAGCCTTCCGCGGCCATTCCGGGAAATCCGTTCTGCCGCAACGCTTCGTAAAGGATAACAGCCGCTGAATTGGCCAGGTTCAGGCTGCGGGCCTCCGGACGCATAGGAATCCGGATACACCGGTCATATACCTTCTTCAGCAGGTTTTCCGGCAATCCGCGGGTTTCACAGCCGAAAAACAGGAAATCCCCGTCCCGGTATTCCGCTTCATGATATCCCCGGGGAGCCTTGGTGGTTGCGTAATATGCGCTGATCCCGGGATGCTTCTGAAAAAAATCCTCCAGATCCCGGTAAACATGATACTCCATCAGATGCCAGTAATCAAGGCCGGCACGTTTCAGGTATTTATCTGCCAGGGAAAACCCAAGCGGTTCAATCAGATGAAGAACCGTTCCGGTTGCAGCGCAGGTTCTTGCAATATTTCCGGTATTCTGCGGTATTTCCGGCTGAACCAGCACAATGTTCATGGACATACGTTTTCCGGCTTCCTTTCTTTTCCTGAGGAACGTACAACATGCAGAATCAGCAGGGCAAGCACAACCCCGGTCAGAACCCCGCTGCTGTCCAGCAGGACATCGGTCCATTGGCCGCTCCGTCCATCCGTAAGAATCTGGTGCAGTTCATCCGTTCCGGCATACAGGGTGCCGATGAGCCAGGCTCCCGGTGCAAGCCATTTCCTCTTTCCGAACCAGCTCTCCAGGCACAGCCGCAGCAGCAGCCCCAAAATCATATACTCCGTAAAATGCGCCGCTTTACGCACTGCATGCTGAACTGTATCGTATATTTCCTTTCTTTTGCTGGCCTGGTAGTGTTCATAATCCGGGTGAATCACGGAAATCACGGTTTTTGAAATTGTTCCGCTGGTTTTGTCAGATCGCTCTGCCGTTTCTGTGGAAAAGAAGAAAATCAGCAGCATCATCGCTGCTGTCAGCGCTGTCAGAGTAATGCGGACCCATGTTCTTTGCAGGCCTGTGGTCATGTCCGGCTCCCTTCGTGTCTATTTTCCCATTCCGTATTCTACCTTCCGCTTACAAAAGCGTCAAGAAAAAACAGGAGAGCCCTTTCATCCCCTGTTTCTTCTTCGCTTTATTGGAAAAGATCCTTCACCCGATCCATAAAGCTTTTCCGGTTGTCATATTCCTTGTCGGTCGTTGTTTCGTCAAACTGCCGCAGCAGGTCTTTCTGCTTGTTGTTCAGGCGTTTGGGAATCTCAACCCGCACTTTCAGGATCAGGTCTCCCTTTCCGGAGCTCCGGAGCATCTGAATTCCGGCGCCTTTGATCCGGAATTCCGTGCCGGGCTGCGTTCCTTCGGGAATACGGTATTTTACCGGTCCGCTCAGGGTGGGCACCTCAACGTCTCCGCCCAGTGCCGCTGTCACAAAGCTGACCGGGAAATCAAGCAGCAGGTTGTATCCTTCCCGCCGGAAAATCTTGTGGGGTTTCACGCCCACCACAATGTACAGGTCTCCGCTGGGACCGCCCCGAAGCCCGGGCTCGCCCTGACCGTTCATGATAATGGTCTGCCCATTGTCGATTCCGGCCGGTACTTTTACGGTAACGGTACGTTTCCGGCGCATTCTCCCGGTACCGCCGCAGGCAATACATTTTTCACGTACCACTTTGCCCGCACCGCCGCACGCCGGACAGGTGCGTACCGTTGTCATCCATCCTCCGCTCTGCCGGATCTGACCGGTACCGTTGCAGTTCGGGCAGTTTACCGGGGATGTGCCAGGTTTTGCACCGTTTCCTTTACAGGTGTCGCACAATTCGTTCCGATAGATCTCAAAGCTCTTTTCACAGCCTTTTGCGGCTTCCTCAAAAGTAATTTTGAGCTCATACCGAAGATCATTGCCCTGGACCGGGCCCTGGTTCCTTGAAGCTCTTCCGCCCATGCCGCCGTTGAACAGCTGGTCAAAAATATCCCCCATTCCGCCGAAATCGAAGCCGCCGAACGGGTTTCCGCCGCCGCCGCCCATGCCAGCCATGGGGTCTTCAAAACCGAACTGATCATACCGTGCCCGTTTATCGGGATCGGACAGCACCTCATTGGCTTCATTCAGTTCTTTGAACCGCTCCACGGCGCTTTTATCGTCCGGATGGAGATCGGGATGGCACTCCTTGGCCTTTTTCCGGTAAGCTCGTTTGATCTCGTCATCCGTCGCATTCTTGCTGACGCCAAGCACCTCATAATAGTCGCGCTTCGCTGCCATGCTGTCTCACCTCTTTCTGAAAGCAAGCCCACCTCACACCGGGGTGGGCTTGCTGCCGGGTATCTCAAATGATCGAATTACTCAACGCTGCCATCCGCGTTCACGCTGCCGTCCGCGTTGGTGGATCCGGGCTGAGCGCCGCCGTTATCCATGGGGTTGCCTTCTGCGCCGCCCTGCTGCTGATACAACTTTCCGAACACAGCATAAACCTTCTGGGTGAATCCTTCCATGGCGTTTTTGATCTCGTCCGCATTGTTTCCTTCACGGGTCTTCTTGAAAGCATCGATTTCACTCTGCACCGTGTTCTTGTCTTCCTCGGACAGCTTGTCGCCGTTATCCCGCAGCGTTTTTTCAGTTTCATAAATCAGGCTGTCAGCCCGGTTCAGTGTCTCCACTTCTTCCCGGCGCTTTTTATCCTGCTCTGCAAACTGTTCCGCTTCCTTTACGCGCTGGTTGATTTCTTCTTCGCTCAGATTTGTGCTGGCAGTAATCGTAATCTGCTGTTCATGGCCGGTCGCCTTATCCTTGGCGGATACATTCACGATACCGTTGTTGTCAATGCTGAAGGTTACTTCAATCTGCGGCACGCCGCGGGGCGCCGGAGCAATGCCGGTCAGCTGGAAGCGGCCCAGCGTCTTATTGTCGTATGCCATCTGCCGTTCACCCTGCAGCACGTGAATTTCCACGGTGGTCTGACCGTCCGCCGCAGTGGAAAACACCTGGCTCTTGCTGGTCGGAATGGTCGTGTTCCGGTCAATCAGGCGGGTAAAGATGTGGCCTTCCGTTTCAAGGCCCAGGCTCAGCGGAGTCACGTCCAGCAGCAGCACGTCCTTGACTTCGCCGCCCAGGACACCGCCCTGAATAGCGGCGCCGATGGCTACGCACTCGTCCGGGTTGATTCCCTTGAAAGGCTCTTTTCCGGTAACCTTTTTCACAGCATCCTGCACAGCGGGAATCCGCGTGCTGCCGCCGACAAGAATCACCTTGTTGATCTGATCCACGCTCAGTCCGGCATCCTTCAGGGCCTTCCGCATGGGTTCCACAGTGGCATCCACCAGATCGTGGGTCAGTTCGTCAAACTTGGCCCGGGTCAGGGTCACATCCAGATGCTTGGGGCCGGTCGCGTCCGCGGTGATGAAAGGCAGATTAATGTTGGCGGTGGTGGTGCCGCTCAACTCAATCTTGGCTTTTTCGGCTGCTTCCTTCAGGCGCTGTGCGGCAATCTTGTCCTGTTTCAGATCAATGCCGTTTTCCTTCCTGAACTGTTCGGCAACGTAGTCGATAATCCGCTGGTCAAAGTCGTCGCCGCCCAGGCGGGTGTTGCCGTTGGTGCTCAGCACTTCAAACACGCCGTCACCGATATCCAGAATACTTACGTCAAATGTGCCGCCGCCCAGGTCGTATACCAGGATCTTCTGGTTTTCTTCCTTGTCCAGGCCGTAAGCCAGGGAAGCTGCCGTGGGTTCGTTGATGATCCGCAGTACTTCCAGTCCCGCAATCCGGCCGGCATCCTTGGTAGCCTGCCGCTGGCTGTCATTGAAATAGGCAGGAACCGTAATCACAGCCTGGGTTACTTTTTCACCAAGGTAGCTTTCCGCCGTTTCCTTCATTTTGCTCAGCACCATGGCGCTGATGTCCTGGGGCGTATACTGTTTCCCGTCGATGTTTACCTTGTAGGTAGTACCCATCTCACGCTTGATGGAAATGA
The DNA here is from genome assembly GCA_017526525.1 of Clostridia bacterium. Lineage (GTDB taxonomy): Bacteria > Bacillota > Clostridia > Christensenellales > Aristaeellaceae > Aristaeella. The sequence continues at coordinate 23,408 of JAFXRG010000014.1, forward strand.
CCGTGCGGTCCGGATTTGTCACTGCCTGGCGTTTTGCCACCTGGCCGATCAGTCTTTCTCCGTCCTTTGTGAAAGCTACCACGGAAGGCGTGGTCCGGCTTCCTTCCGCGTTCGCGATAACGACCGGCTGTCCGCCTTCCATAACGGCTACACAGCTGTTTGTAGTACCCAGGTCAATACCAATAATCTTACTCATGTTTTTTTCCTCCCTTTATCTGTTCTGGTAATCTCGTTGATGTTATTTATTCCGGAACAACCTTTACCATGGCATGTCTCAGCACCTTGTCTCCCATTCGGTAGCCTTTTTGCAGCACCTGACACACCGTTCCCGGTTCTCCTTCGTCTTCTGCACCCTGAAGCACAGCGTTTTCTAGGTTGGGATCAAACTTTTCACCCTTCCGGTCAATCACTGTAACCTCAAGCTTCTGATATACATCCGTCATCTGCTTCAGGACCAGCTCCACGCCGTTCTTCAGCGCTTCATCCTGGCTGGCTTCCGCAGCATCCACCGCCCGTTCCAGGTTATCCAGCACGGGCAGCATGACGGTGGCAACATCCTTGCGGCCTTCTGCATAGGAATCTGCCCGGATCATTTCGTTTCGTTTCCGGTAGTTCTCAAAATCTGCCTGAATGCGCTGGGCCATTGCCAGATATTCCGCAGCTTTTGCGCTGGCTTCTTCCAGTTGCTTCTCAAGAGGGTTTTCAGGCGCCGTTTCTTCCGGTTGCTTCGTTTCCGTATCCTTTTCCGCAGCCTCAATTGCTTCCTTCAGCGTCTCTTCTGCCGTTTCCGCGGCGCTCCGTTCTTCCGTCCCGGGCCGGTTCTTTTTTTCCTTGCTCATTTTCCTTACCTTTCATTCAGCATTTTTCCGTCTTTGTTTATCCCGTTTCTATTCCCCGTCTCCCTCAAACATGTCTGTCAGCTGGTGACCGATGATGTTCAGGATGGATAGAACCCTGGAATACTGCATCCGGGTGGGTCCGATCACCCCGATCGTTCCCTGTTGTCCGCCCCGGGTGGAATAAGCAGCCGTAACAATGGAACAATCTGCCATTTCCGGCACGCCGGTTTCCGGTCCGATTCTCACCGTAAAGGACATTCCCCCGCTGCCGCGGATAATGTCCGCCAGCTTGTCCCGGGTTTCCATCAGGCTCAGGAAGTTTCTGGCCTTGTCCACGTCGCTGTATTCCGGATAGGCCAGCATATTGCTGGTACCGCCAACCGCCACATGGCCGCGCCGGGGGGTCTTCTGCCCTTCCGAAAGAAATCCGTACAGTTCCTGAAGCACCCGGTCGTTTCCGTTGATCCGTTCGAAAATCGAAGGCATCTTTTCGCAGGCTTCCTGAAGTGTGCTGCCCCGCAGCTCTGCGGTCAGCGCTCGGGAAATCGCATACAGGGTATCGCTGTCCATCTGCCTGCCGACCCGGATTACGCTGTCCCTTACCATGCCCTGGTCCGTAACAATCACCACCAGCGCGGTGTCTTCGTTCACCGGCACCAGCTGGATCGTCTGAATCCGTGGCTGAACGCCCTTGGGAGAAAGCACCACAGCGGTATAATGTGTCAGACTGGAAATCACCTGCGCGGCATGGTCGATCACGTCTTCCATCTGATGGATCCGCCCGGAAAAATGACTCCGCAGGCTGGCTTCAGAATCATCCGGTATTTTGCCTGTTTTCAGCAGCGTGTCCACATAAAGCCGATAGGCTTTTGCCGAAGGAATACGTCCGGCGGAAACATGAGGCTGGTCCAGGAACCCCAGTTCTTCCAGGTCGCTCATCTCATTCCGGATGGTGGCGGAGGAAAGGCCCATGTCGTATTTTTTGCTGATCGTCCGGCTTCCGACAGGCACACCGGTCAGAATATAATCATCAATGATGGCCTGCAGGATGCGCAGCTTTCGCTCATCCATCTCCACTAACCTTCCTCCTTTCTTTTTGTTGTTAGCACTCAACGACTGTGAGTGCTAACCACATGCATACTCTATCACCGCCCGATATCTTTGTCAAGGGTTTTGAAAGACTTTTCGTCAGGGAAAGTCAAAAAATAGCTTCCCCCGAAACGGGGGAAGCCAGCCTGTTGTCTGAAAAACGGTCATCAGCCGCCGAACATACTGATCAGGAATCCTGCCGCAATGGCGGAACCGATAACGCCCGCCACATTGGGGCCCATCGCATGCATCAGCAGGAAGTTGGAAGGATTCGCCTTCTGGCCTTCCTTCTGGGATACACGCGCGGCCATGGGAACAGCAGACACGCCTGCGGAACCGATCAGCGGATTGATCTTTCCTCCGCTCAGCTTATACATCAGTTTGCCCACCAGCAGGCCGCCGACGGTGCTGAAGCTGAAGGCCACCAGGCCCAGGATCACAATGTAGATCGTCCGGATCTCCAGGAACCGGGAACCTACCATGGTAGCGCCGACGCTCAGTCCCAGGAAGAGGGTCACGATGTTCATCAGCGCGTTCTGCGCAACATCGCTCAGGCGCTCCGTCACACCCGTTTCCTTCAGCAGGTTGCCGAACATGAGGCAGCCGATCAGCGGAGCTGTGGAAGGAAGAAGCAGCACAACGAAAATGGTAACAACAATCGGGAAAAGGATCTTTTCCGTCTTGCTGACTTCCCGCAGCTGGGTCATCTTGACGCTGCGTTCCTTTTCAGTGGTCAGCGCCCGCATAATCGGGGGCTGGATCATGGGGATCAGGGCCATGTAGCTGTAAGCAGCCACGGCAATCGGGCCCAGCAGGTCGGGCGCCAGCTTGGTGGTGGTCAGGATGGCCGTCGGGCCGTCCGCGCCGCCGATAATGCCGATGGAAGCGGCTTCATTTCCCTTGAAGCCCAGCAGGGTTGCGCCGAAGAAGGCGAAGAATACGCCGAACTGTGCGGCAGCGCCCAGCAGCAGGCTCTTGGGGTTGGAGATCAGCGGACCGAAGTCTGTCATGGCTCCGATGCCGATAAAGATCAGGCAGGGATAGATACCGGCCTTGACACCGATATACAGGATATCAATCAGTCCGCCGTTGGCCATGATATATCCGTAGCTGTGGGCGTGTTCTCCGCCCTCCTTCAGGAACTCGTCCCAGAGGTCCTGGTGATACAGGGCATTGCTGAATCCGCCCAGGGCGCTGACGTTGGCCAGCAGGCAGCCCACGGCGATACCGACCATCAGCAACGGCTCATACTGTTTCTTGATGCCCAGGTAGAGCAGCACGCAGGCGATAAGGATCATAACCAGGTTCTTCCACCCGTCGCCGCTGAACATCATCGCGAAACCGGATTCATTTACCAGTTTTCCAAGGGATTCTAACATTTCTGCATATCCCCCTTATCCCAGTACGATGATGGGCGTTCCGGTATCGACCTTCGTTCCCACGTCCGTCAGTACCTGAACGACCGTTGCGTCATGGGGCGCCATAATCTCGTTTTCCATCTTCATGGCTTCCAGCACCGCCAGCACATCGCCGCTCTTGACGGCCTGGCCCGCCTTCACATTCATCTTCACGATGGTTCCGGGCATGGGAGACTGCACCTGCTCACCGGCAACGGCCGCGGCAGCGGGGACCGGGGCAGCAGCGGGCGCGGGAGCGGCCGCCGGCGCGGCGGCGGGAGCGGGCGCGGCCGCAGGGGCCGGCGCATAGGCTTCATACTCATCGAGGAGCATGGCTTCGCCCTGGTTTACTTCTACTTCGTATGTTTTACCCTTCAGGGTGACTTTGTACTTCATGGTTATTTGACCTCCTTGATGGATACGAACCGCAGTTCGTTCAGGGGCTTCTGGAGTTTATCCGCTACAATGGCCATAATCATGGCAGCATCCCGGGGATCCGTATCATACAGTTTCACTTCGCCGGCGCTTCCGGGAGCCGGTTCCTTCACGGCTTCCGGCGCCGCCGGAGCCGCCGCCGTTGAAACGGCTTCAGTCTCTTTTGCCTTGGATTGATTCATCCGGGCAACCATGATTTTACCCGTGGCAATTACCACTGCCATCAGCAGGATCAGTCCGATGAAAACCACCAGATATCCCAGGATCGCGTCCAGCAGGGATGTACCGACCCCGAGCAGCTCGCTCTTGACGCCGGCCGGAACGGATCCGACGGCCTCTTCAGCCAGTCCGATTGACATCTGCGTCGTCCTCCTTATGCTTCTTCAATGGTATATCTGACAACCCGTTCCCGCTTTTCCTTCCGTTCCTTCAGGAACTTCTCAGCCTGGGCGGGGAAGCAGATCCAGCTCATCAGGTCCTCTTCGGTCTCCGCGAGATCCCCGAGGGCTTCCTTGGCCTTTTTGAAGTCCTCGCCGGTCCTCTTGGAATCCTCGATCCGGCAGTCGGTGGGTTCTCCGCCGGCGCCCAGGATCTTCTCCTGCAGGGCTTTGTCCACGGGCGCGGGCGCGATGCCGTATTCTCCCTTGAAGTAGTTCTTCACTTCGTTGGAGATATTCTTGTAGCGCTCGCCCACCAGCACGTTGGTCACCGCCTGGTTTCCAACCATCTGGCTCAGCGGGGTAACCAGCGGAGGATATCCCAGATCCTTGCGGACCGCGGGAATCTCCAGCAGCGCCTCGTCGAACTTGTCCATGGCGTTCATATCCTTCAGGTTGGCGATCATGTTGCTCAGCATGCCGCCCGGAACCTTGTACACCAGCGCCTGGGAGTCGGTAGCCATGCTCTTGGGATTGATCTGGCCGTTATCCACGTACTTCTGCTTCACTGGCTTGAAGAAGTCGTTAACCTTGTTGATCACTTTCTCATCCAGGCCGGTTTCAATGCCGTACTGCTTGCAGGCGTAGAACATGGTTTCCGTGGCAGCCTGGCTCGTTCCGTTGGAGAAGCAGCTGGTGGCGGTATCGATCACGTCCACGCCGCTCTCGATGGCCTTGGTCAGGGTCATGTAGGCCATGCCCGTGGTGCAGTGGGTGTGCAGGATCACCGGCACATCGCCCACAGCGTCCTTGATGCCCTTGATCAGGTGCTCCGCTTCATAGGGGCTCATGGTTCCGGCCATATCCTTCAGGCACAGGGTATCAAAGCCCATCTTCACCAGGTCTTTGCACATCTCAACGTATTTTTCAACGGTGTGCACAGGACTCTGGGTATAGCTGATGCATCCGGATGCGATCGTCCGGGGCGTCGCGTATTTCTTCACGGCTTCCAGGGCAGTTCCCAGGTTGCGGAAGTCGTTCAGCGCGTCAAAAATCCGGATGATGTCGATGCCGTTTTTGATGCTCAGTTCCACAAACTTCTCCACAACGTCGTCATGGTAGTGCTTGTAGCCCAGCAGGTTCTGGCCCCGCAGCAACATCTGCAGCCGTGTGTTGGGCATTTTCGCCCGGATGTTGCGCAGCCGCTCCCAGGGATCTTCGTCCAGGTAGCGCAGGCAGGAGTCGAAGGTGGCGCCGCCCCAGCATTCCACGGAATAGTATCCGGCCTTGTCCATCACAGGCAGGATTTCCTCAAAATCCGCGTAGGGCAGCCGGGTCGCCATCAGGGACTGGTTGGCGTCCCGCATCACTGTTTCGGTAAAGAGTACTTTTTTCATATCCGTCAATCTCCGTTCAGATTGTTTTGTTATTTACACACACATAGGATGCCGCCCTCGCCGGCGGCATCCCTGTGTGTACCATCGGAATCTTACAGCTGTGGACCTGCGGCAACCAGCGCCTTGCCCGCTTCGTTGCTCTCATACTTGACGAAGTTCTTGATGAACCGTCCGGCAAGATCCTTGGCTTTCTCGTCCCACTCGGCGGGGTTCTTGTAGGTATCCCGGGGATCCAGGATGCCGCTGTCCACGCCCTTCAGTTCGGTGGGAACCTCGAAATTGAAGTAGGGAATCTTCTTGGTGGGAGCATTCAGGATGTCCCCGTTCAGGATCGCGTCAATGATGCCGCGGGTGTCCTTGATGGAAATCCGCTTTCCGGTGCCGTTCCATCCGGTGTTCACCAGGTAGGCCTTGGCGCCGCTCTTTTCCATCTTCTTAACGAGCTCTTCCGCGTACTTGGTGGGATGCAGCTCCAGGAAAGCCTGGCCGAAGCAGGCGGAGAAGGTGGGGGTGGGCTCGGTGATGCCGCGCTCGGTACCCGCCAGCTTGGCAGTGAAGCCGCTCAGGAAATAGTACTTGGTCTGTTCGGGGGTCAGAACGGACACGGGCGGCAGCACGCCGAAAGCATCCGCGCTCAGGAAAATGACGTTCTTGGCGTCGGGGCCGGCGGAAACGGGATTGACCTTCTTGACGATCTTCTCGATGTGCTCGATGGGATAGCTCACGCGGGTGTTTTCCGTAACGCTCTTGTCCGCGAAGTCAATCTTGCCGTTGTCGTCCACCGTCACGTTCTCCAGCAGGGCGTTCCTGCGGATGGCGTTGTAGATGTCCGGCTCGGAATCCTTGTCCAGGTTGATAACCTTGGCGTAGCAGCCGCCTTCGAAGTTGAACACGCCGTTGTCGTCCCAGCCGTGTTCGTCATCGCCGATCAGCAGGCGCTTGGGATCCGTGGAAAGGGTGGTCTTGCCGGTGCCGGAAAGGCCGAAGAAGATGGCCGTGTTCTTCCCTTCCATATCGGTGTTGGCGGAGCAGTGCATGGAAGCAATGCCCTTCAGCGGCAGGTAGTAGTTCATCATGGAGAACATACCCTTCTTCATCTCGCCGCCGTACCAGGTGTTCAGGATCACCTGCTCCCGGCTGGTGATGTTGAAGGCAACCGCCGTCTCGGAGTTCAGGCCCATGGCCTTGTAGTCCTCCACCTTGCCCTTGGAAGCCGTGTACACAACGAAATCCGGCTCAAAGGAAGCCAGTTCCTCTTTGCTGGGCTGGATGAACATGTTCTTCACGAAATGGGCCTGCCAGGCAACTTCCATAATGAAACGGATCGCCATGCGGGTATCCTTGTTGGCGCCGCAGAACGCGTCCATCACAAACAGCCGCTTGCCGCTCAGTTGCTTCTGCGCCAGGACCTTCAGTTTGGCCCAGTTTTCCTCGCTCAGGGGATGGTTGTCGTTCTTGTAGCCGTCGGTGGTCCACCAAACGGTATCCTTGCTGTTTTTGTCCATGACAATGTACTTGTCTTTAGGGCTGCGGCCGGTATAGATACCGGTCATCACGTTCATGGCGTCCAGCTCGGTCAGCTGGCCCTTGTCATAGCCTTCCAGACCGGGTTTGTTCTCTTCCTCGAAAAGAACTTCGTAGGACGGATTATGAAGGATCTCCGTAACACCGGTGATCCCGTACTTGGTAAGATCGAGAGCTGCCATTAAAGGGTACCTCCTTCAAAACATTCGGGCTTCGGAACTATATATCCCAAAATTCCCGATTTCTTTTATTCTTCTTTTTTCCCCTATTTCCTTCCTTGTAACAAAAATATAATAATTTCCTTTTTTCCTTTGTTAAAAAAGGGTTTCAGCGTTCCCAAATTAGTCATCAGTTAAAAAAATTCCCTCCGGATCCGGAGGGAATCTGCCGTTATTTTTATTTTTCCGTATCGGGAAATTACCGGCGCTGTTCGATTTCCTTTTCAGCCTTTGCCACGAAATCTTCCATCGTCATGGAGACCGTCTGGTCGGTAGCACGGTCCCGTACCGCCAGGGTTCCTTCGGAAATTTCTTTTTCCCCGATAATGATCATGTAGGGAACTTTATCCTCCTGCCGTGCATAACGAATCTTGTACCCGATCTTTTCGTTCCGCTCGTCCAGCTCTGCCCGGATTCCCTGCATCATCAGTTCCCGGGTCACCTTTGCGGCGTAGTCCATGCTCTTGTCGCTGACGGGCAGCACCTTAACCTGCACCGGCGCCAGCCACAGCGGGAATACGCCCTTTGTTTCCTCAATCAGGTATGCCATGAAGCGGTCAATGGACCCGAGAATCGCGCGGTGCAGCACAACCGGCGTCTTTTCGCTGCCGTCCTGGTCAATATATTTCAGGTTGAACTTGGCCGGCAGGCAGAAATCCAGCTGGCAGGTGCTCAGCGTATATTCTGCACCGATGGCAGGCTTTACGTTGACATCCAGCTTCGGGCCGTAGAAGGCCGCCTCGCCGATTTCTTCCGTATAGTGGATGCCAAGCTGGTTCAGCACTTCCCGCAGTGCACTTTCCGCCTTGTTCCACATCTCGTCGTCCTGGTGATACTTCACCTTGTCCTCCGGATCCCGCAGGCTCAGCACGCACCGGTAGTCTGTAATGTTGAAGTCCTTGTAAACATCCCGGATCAGGTTTACAACGCTGGAAACCTCGTCCTTGATCTGGTCCGGCGTCACAAACAGATGTGCATCGTTCTGGCAGAAATGCCGTCCGCGCTCAATGCCCTTCAGCGTGCCGCTCGGTTCAAACCGGAAGTCATGGGCCACTTCACCGATCCGGATGGGCAGGTCCCGGTAGGAATGAAGCCGGTTCGCATAAATCATCATATGATGCGGGCAGTTCATCGGCCGGAGAACAAAGCTTTCCCCTTCAACCTCCATGGCCGGGAACATGTTTTCCTTGTAGTGATCCCAGTGTCCGCTGGTGCGGTAAAGATCCACAGTACCGACGCAGGGGGTCATAACGTGCTGATACCCCAGCAGCCGTTCTTTTTCCTTGATATAATTTTCCAGTTCCATCCAGATGGTATACCCCTTGGGCAGGAACATGGGAAGTCCCTTGCCGATCAGGTCATCCGTCATGAACAGCTGCATTTCCCTGCCGATCCGGCGGTGATCCCGTGCTTTGGCTTCTTCCACCTGCCGTTCATATTCCTTCAGTTCATCCGCGTTCCGGAAAGCAACGCCGTTCAGCCTTGTCAGCATTTTGTTTTTCTGGTCGTTTTTCCAGTAAGCACCGGAAATCGCTGTCAGTTTAAACGCTTTCAGGGCTTTGGTATAGCACAGGTGCGGCCCGACGCACATATCGATATAATCTCCCTGCTGATAGAAGGTGATCACCGCGTCCTCCGGCAGGTCGGCAATGTGCTCCACCTTGTAGACTTCTCCGCGGTCCTTCATCAGCTGAACCGCTTTCTCCCGGGGCAGCGGATATACCTTGAAAGGAAGGTTTTCCTTCACGATTTTCTGCATCTCGGCTTCAATGGCAGGCAGGTCCTCATCCGTCAGCCGGACGTCCCCCAGGTCGATGTCGTAGTGGAATCCCTTTTCCGTGGCAGGTCCGTAGGCAAAGTGGGCCTGGGGATAGATTCTCTTCACCGCCTGGGCCATAATGTGCGCCGCGGAATGGCGCAGCACTTCCAGTTCTTTTTCCTCCGGGCATTCAGCCGTGTGTCCGTCATTGTAGATGATTTTCATTGTTTTCCCCCTCCGTTCTTTTTGTTGTGCAGGGGCATTTGCCGTATAAAAAAGCATCCGCCCCGATTTTTTGCCGGGACGGATGCATGATCTGCATTCGCGGTTCCACCCTGCTTGTTGAAACAACCACTCTTTACCGCGTTAACGGGCGGCCGCCGTTCTCCGTCCGGGAATGGTATCGTATCAGGGCCTGCTGCGGAGCTTCCACCTCTCTCCGCTCTCTGTGAGCCGGTTTCCTGACCGCCTGTTTCCCTTCATCCGGGAAGAATTAGTGAAAGTTTAACACTTCCTGTCTCAAATTTCAACCACCATTTTTTTGGCTCTTTCCTGCGCTTCAATCACCTTGTCGCACCAGGCGTCAAATTCCGGATCCTCGTTCTGGCATTCGGGATGGCTCAGCACGTAATCCAGCGTAATCCGGGCTCCGCGGGAAAACGGCACTTTCGTTGTCATATACGGCACGGCCCGCTTCAGTTTCCGGTTGTCAAATACTACGGAAACCGATTTGTCCCCGATCAGTGCCCCTTCAAAGTCATATCCGTAAGGTTTTCCCGTTTCCGCCAGAAAATCACTGGCCACATGGTATGCATTCAGCTGCACGCCCAGGGCATCCGCCACCGTCTGATAAATCTGATTCCAGGTCAGTGTTTCGTCCCCGGTAATCTGGAACGCCTCTCCCAAAGCCATTGGATTGGCCATCAGCCCGATAAAGCCCGTCGCGAAATCGGTATTGAACGTCATCGTCCACAGGGAGGAACCGTCTCCCTGAATGATCACCGGTTTTCCTTCCATCATCCGTTTGATCACCTGCCACGGGCCTTTGTTTCCGTGCACTCCGAGGGGAACGTTCCGTTCATCATAGGTATGGCTGGGACGCACAATCGTCACGGGAAAACCTTCTTCCCGGTATGCCTTCATCAGGACATTTTCGATGGCAATCTTGTTTCTTGAATACTCCCAGTGAGGATTGGCCAGCGTCGTCCCTTCTGTAATCAGGTAGCTGGCGGACGGTTTATGGTATGCCGATGCGGAACTGATCATCATAAACTGCTTCGTTTTTCCCCGGAAAAGGCGGATATCCCGTTCTGCATCCGAAGGATGAAACGCAATAAAATCACAGACTGTGTCAAAGTTCATTCCTTTCAGGGCTTTTTCGGCGGCCGCCTCGTCATGAATATCCGCCGTGATCGTATGAATGTTCTCCGGAATCTCCGCCTTTCTGTTCCCCCGGTTCAGAAGCCAGACTTCCCATTGCGGATCCTCCGCCAGTTTGCGGACAATTGCCATACTGATAGTTCCCGTACCGCCGATAAACAATGCTTTCATGCCTGCGCCTCCTCATACGTTTTTCTTCGAACTTGCTTTAACATTATTATGTTTCCGTCATCCCGTCAAGGCGGTTTTTGCATTTCGGATTGTCATTTTTTGCTATATGGATCAAAACACGAAAAAAAGCCCGGTCTCATGACCGGACTTGATGGAAAAACCATTATTTGTCGTAATTGACAACCTGGCTGAAATCGGGCGCTTTCAGGCTGGCGCCGCCGATCAGTCCGCCGTCAATTTCAGGCTGAGCCATAAGCCCCTTGACGTTCTTCGGGTTCATGCTTCCGCCGTACTGAATGCGAACCTTGTTGGCCGTAGCCTTGCCGTACTTCCTTGCGATTGCGCCGCGGATCACGCCGATGGTTTCGTTAGCCTGCTCATCGGTGGCCGTCAGGCCGGTGCCGATAGCCCATACGGGCTCGTACGCCACAACAATCTTGGCAACCTGTTCCTTGGTCAGGCCGTTCAGCGCAATCAGCGTCTGGTATTCAACCAGCGCGTCCGTGTAACCGGCTTCCCGTTCTTCTTTGTTTTCGCCGACGCAGACAATCACCTTCAGGCCGGCTTCCACGGCCGCCAGCACCCGCTGGTTCACCGTTTTGTCCGTCTCGCCGAAATACTGGCGGCGTTCGCTGTGTCCGATGATGACATATTCCACGCCGCAGGCCTTCAGCATATCAGCGCTCAGCTCGCCGGTAAACGCGCCGCTTTTGGCCCAGTGCACATTCTCGGCGCCGAGCTTGATTTTGCTTCCCTTGGCAGCTTCCTTAACCGCTGCGAAATTCACCGCGGGAACGCAGACCACTACATCGCAGGTGGCATCCTTAACCAGCGGTTTCAGCTCCGTAACCAGCGCTTTGGCTTCGGCAGGGGTCTTGTTCATCTTCCAGTTGCCCGCAATAATAGCTTTACGCATTTTGAAACCTCTCCTTCTTATTTCTCGTCCAGGCACGCAACGCCGGGCAGGGTTTTGCCTTCCAGGAATTCCAGGGAAGCTCCGCCGCCGGTGGAAATGTGGGTCATCTTGTCGCCCAGGCCCATCTGTTCCACAGCCGCTGCGCTGTCACCGCCGCCGATAATGGTAACAGCTTCGCTGTCCGCCATCGCCTGGGCCACTGCCAGCGTACCCTGGGCCAGCGTAGGATTCTCGAACACGCCCATCGGTCCGTTCCAGACAACAGTCCGGGCACCCTTCACAGCTTCCGCAAACAGTTCACGGCTCTTCGGTCCGATATCCAGGCCTTCCTTGTCCGCGGGAATCTTATTGGAATCCACGATGGTCACATCCACCGGTCCGTCAATGGGATCCGGGAACCCGGCCGCGCACACGGTGTCGATGGGCAGGAGCAGCTTCACGCCCTTTTCGGCAGCCTTGGCCATCATGTCCTTGCAGTAATCAATCTTGCTTTCGTCCAGCAGGCTCTTGCCCACTTCATATCCCTTGGCCTTCAGGAAGGTGAACGCCATGCCGCCGCCGATGATCAGGGTATCAACCTTTTCCAGCAGGTTGTTGATCACGTTCAGTTTGTCTTCAATCTTGGCGCCGCCCAGCACCGCCACGAAGGGACGGTCCGCATTTTCCAGGGCTTTCCCCATGATGGACAGTTCTTTGCCGATCAGGTAACCCGCAACGTTGGGGCTGGTGTACTTGGTCACGCCCTCCGTGGAGCAGTGAGCCCGATGGCAGGATCCGAAAGCATCATCCACGTATGCATCGGCCAGGGAAGCCAGTTCCTTGCTGAAGTCCTCGATGTTCTTGGTTTCTTCCTTGCGGAACCGGGTATTCTGCAGCAGCACCACATCGCCGTCCTTCATGGCGGCAACGGCAGCTTTCGCGTTCTCGCCCACCACGTTGTCATCATTGGCGAAAACAACGTTCTGGCCCAGCAGTTCGCTCAGGCGGACTGCCACCGGCGCAAGAGAGAATTTTTCTTCCGGACCGTTCTTCGGCTTGCCCAGATGGCTGCACAGGATGACTTTGCCTCCGTCCGCGATCAGCTTCTTAATGGTCGGCAGGGCTGCCACAATGCGCTTGTCGTTCGTGATTTTTCCATCTTTCATGGGCACGTTGAAGTCGCAGCGTACCAGGACCCGCTTGCCTTTTACCTGAATGTCATCAACTGTTTTCTTTGCCATGGATGTACACTCCTTTGTTTTGATTCTTTATTGCCTAAATCCGCTTGGGATTTGCAATCCGTCTTATTGGTTCAGGATCCGCAGCATTTTTTCCGCAGCGCCCTGATCGGTAACCAGCAGCGCATGGGGGGTGTGACGCAGTACGGAAATAATGGCGGCGGCTTTCGAAGATCCCGCTGCTGCCGCTACCATGCGGCAGGTACGCTTCAGCCGGGCCAGGTCCACACCCACGCTGGAGGATTCCATCAGGCAGTCTCCCGCGAGGTTATAGTACGCCCCGAAGCTTTCTCCCTCCGCCCCTTTCTGCAGCAGGCTGCTCTGGGCGGTCCGGGACATGTTGCGTTCCTTCATGGTTTCCGACGCAATGCCGATTCCGTGCAGAATCACATCTGCCCGTTCCAGAAGCTCCATGGCTTCCTGCACCTCCGGCATTTTCAGCATCTCCTGCATGGCGGCCGCGTCGATATGATCCGGCAGATGGATCAGGCGGTAATGTCCCCCGAGCCTTCCCGCAATTTCCTCCGCCAGCGTATTCGCCTGCAGTTCAACGGATCGTCCGATCCCGCCCCGCGCAGGAACCACCATGACGTTCAGCGGCGTCTGGGTCTGCATGTTCCGGGCCACAGCCGCAACGGTCCGTCCGCCGGTAACAGCCAGCGTATTGCCGTTCTGCAGTAAAGCGCGAAGCTTGGCCGCACAGATTCTGCCCACATCATAAAGCACCTGGGAATCTTCATCCGCATCGCCCGGCGCAATCTGAACCCGGTCCACAGGCAGCAGTTCGCTCAGCCGGTTCTCGGTTTCCGTCAGTCCGTTCATCGCCTTGGAAAAATCCCGGGCGCTGTCCAGCACTTCCTCTGCTTTCCGGCTCAGGCTCATGCCGGATGCATCCAGTTCAACGTAGCCGAGATTCTTCAGCAGCATCGCCGTGTTGCGAATCTCCCGTTCAGGCAGGTTCAGGCGGGCGGCCAGCTGCCGGCGGCCTACAGGCTGAAGGACGGAGATTCTTTCCAGAATCAGGGCCCGGCGAGTCATTTCTTCCGTAAGGTCGGGAGCCAGTTTTCGCATCAGCGATATAAATCCTGCATCCAACCGGCTCTCCTCCTCTCTGCGGGACACTTTTTGCCCTCGCGGGCAGTTCGTGTCCCAAGACGGAAGTGTATCACAACAGCCGGGGGTTTACAAGAGGTCTGGAAAGATCTTTTTATGAGCCTGAACAATCAGACCCGGATAACCTCCGTTCCGTCGAGGGCGCGCTGAATCAATGCTTCCTCGTCCAGCTTTTCCTCTCCTTCCAGGATCTTTTCCATTTTCGGATGGGTTGCCGGATGCCGGGGCGTGAAAACGGTGCAGCAATCCTCAAAGGGCTGTTCGGAGATTTCCAGCGTACCGATTTTCCGTGCAACCTCAATGATCTCACTCTTGTCAAACCCGATCAGCGGACGGAAAACCGGCATCTTTGCCACGTCGTCCGTGGTTCCAAGGGCCGTCATGGTCTGACTGGCCACCTGTCCGATGCTCTCTCCGGTAATCAGGGCTTCGCTTTCAGTCTGCCGCGCAATCCGTTCCGCAATTCTCATCATATACCGGCGCATAATCAGCGTCGTGTACTCATCCGGACACTTTTCGTGAATCTGCATCTGGATTTCCGTGAAAGGTACCACATGCACCTTGATTCCGCAGCAGCTGAAGCTCAGCTTTCGGGCCAGGTCCAGAACCTTTTCCTTTGCCCGGTCGGATGTGTAGGGGTAACTGTGAAAGTGCACCGCGTTGATCTGCACGCCTCGTTTGGCAATCATCCATCCGGCCACCGGACTGTCGATGCCGCCGGAAAGCAGCAGCGTGGCATTTCCGTTGGTTCCCACCGGCATTCCGCCGACGGCGGGAATAACCTTTACATACAGGTAGGCCATATCCCGGATCTCAATGTTCACCAGATAATCCGGATTGTGCACATCCACCTTCAGGTCCGGATTGGCATTCAGGATCCGGTATCCGGCCTCTTCGTTGATTTCGGGCGAATTCATCGGGTAGCGTTTATCGCTCCGCCGGGCGTTCACCTTGAAGGTTCCTTTCAGATCCCGTACCATTTCAATGGCCTGATCGCATACTGCGTCAAAGTTTTCCTTCGGCATTTCCACTGCCGGGCTTACGCTGTGCACGCCGAAAACCCGCGTCACACGGTCAATGCACGCCTCCGTATCTTCAAACCCCCGGATAAAGATTCTTCCGTCGTGAACCCATACTTCGGCTCCCATGCCCCGTACCGCATAGCGGATTTTGCGCACCAGCGCCCGGATAAAGTAAGGCCGGTTAAGTCCTTTCAGAAATATTTCTCCGTATCTGACCAGCAGCAGATTCTGCATCAGCGGTTCCTCCGTTTATCTTCTGGTGTATTTTTTCAGGGTTTCGTAGTGAAACGCGGTGCGCTCCGCGGCATAATCTATCTCTTCCTCCCTGGTTTCCCGGCTCAGGCTGAATCGCAGGGAGCAGTCCGCCCGGGCAGGATCCATCCCCATGGCCTTCAGGACCGGGGAAATTTTCTGTTTCCGGCTGGCGCAGGCACTGCCTGCGGAAACATAAATTCCATCCCCTTCCAGGGCAAAAAGAAGCGTCTGGCTCCGCACCGGCCGGAATGCAACGTTCAGGATATGCGGCGCTCCGTCCTCAGGATCCGGTCCATTTACTTCCGCCTCGGGAATTCGTTCCTTCAGCTGCTGCCATAACCGGATCTTCAGCCTGCGCATCCGGGCACAGTCTTCCTCCTGCCAGCTTTCCACCGCTGCCCCCAGGGCAAGAATCCCCAGTGTGTTTTCCGTACCGCTCCGAAGGTTCCCTTCCTGCCCGCCTCCGTACAGGATCGGCCGGATCGGGTACCTGTCCGCCAGAATCAGGGCTCCGGTGCCTTTCAGCCCGTGAATCTTATGGGCGGACAGCGCATAGGATTGAATGCCGAGCTTCCGGAAATGAACGGGCATCCGGAGAAACCCCTGAACCCCATCCACATGGATTGCCGTATCCGGGCAAAGACGGTTCCGCATTCCGGCAATTTCCTCCAGCGGTTCGGCGGCACCGGTCTCATTGTTTACCTGCATGACCGAAATCAGGGACGGTTTTTCCTTCATCATTTCCGCCAGCTTCCCAAGGTCTGCCGTTCCGTCCGGGCCTGCCGGAATTTCCATGACCCGGTGCCCCATCTGTTCCAGGGCTTCCGCGCAGGCGGAAACTGCCGGATGTTCCACAGAAGAAATCAGGACCAGCCCGGGAGTTCTTTGGGTTTTCATATGCCCCAGAAGGGCCAGATTATCGCTTTCCGTCCCGCCGGATGTAAATACGACCCTGCCGCCTTCGGCACCGGCCGCCTTCAGGCAGGCCGTCCGGACAAGCTCCATCTTTTTCTGTATTTCCATCGCCGGCCTGTATAAAGCGGATGGATTGTACCATCCGCTTTCAAGCAATTCCCGGGTCAGCGCCGCCACAGCCTCTCCGGGCGGGGTGGTTGCGCTGTTGTCAAGATATGCGTTCATTTTTTGTTACTCCCGCCAGGCATCCCGGGGCAGATACTGGCGGATGAACCCCACCAGCTCCTCACTGGGTTCAAGAATGATCATTTTTTTGTCCTGGTCCTTGGTGAAATAAAAGTAATAAAGCTCTGCCTCCCGGTTCAGGAACCAGTTCATCCGCTTCAGGCCCGGCATATTCATATACCGTCTGAAGGATTCGGAGTTCACCTTCCCGAAGCTTTCCACGTTCCGCACATTCAGGCTGCCGAGGGATTTTCGTTTTTTATTGTTGTATACTTCCGCAAAATCCAGGGCGCCGTTGGTAAATGTGTATTCATATTCCGTAAGAATCTTGTCATGAAAGAAGAATGTATATACGGCAATTCCGCCGCTCGCCAGGAAAATAAGCAGGGTCATCCAGTCAAATCCCCCGGCCATCATACTCCGGCTGAGCGCGGAAAACATAAACATGGCTGAAAATCCGGACAAAACAATAACCACCCAGCTAAGCATATAAAGTGCCCGGTTGACTCCGTTTTTCTGTTTGACCACAACTTCTTCCATAAAATGATCCTGCATGAAGAATCCCTCCGATCGTTTTCTCCGGTTGATTATTTGTCACGGCCCGGCAGGCTTTCCGCAAAGCGTTCAAAGAATGCCGTGTTCCAGGGAAGCGTCCTCAGGGCGCCGATTGCCGTCTCCACTTCCCGTCCGGCGTCCTTTTCCGTGCCTTCTATGCCTTTCAGCGCCACCCAGGTCATTTTGTTCTGTTCGCTGTCCTTGCCGGTGCTTTTACCCATCGCATCGACGTTTCCCGTCACATCCAGCAAATCGTCCGTCATCTGGAATGCCAGCCCCAGGTGCATGGCATAAGCCCGGCCGGCCTCAATCTGTTCGTCCCCGGCGCCTGCCAGCGCCAGTCCTGCCTCCATGGAGGCTTCCAGCAAATCTGCCGTCTTGTGCAGGTGAATATAGCGAACCTCTTCCTCGCCGGGCGTTTTCCCTTCCCCGGTCACATCGGCAGTCTGCCCGGCAATCATTCCGGTCACCCCGGCATGCCGCATAATGCTTTCCATTGCCCGGACAGCGCGAATGCTTCCGGTTTTCAGCGCCGCTCCGGCCATCAGTTCCGCTGCGGCATTCAGGAGGCCGTCCCCGGCCAGGATGGCAAGGTTCTCCCCGAAAACCTTGTGGTTGGTAGGCCTGCCCCGCCGGAGGTCATCGTTATCCATCGCCGGAAGATCGTCATGAATCAGGCTGTAGGTATGGATCATCTCCAGTGCGCAGGCAAAGGGAAGAGCTTCATCAAGCTTCCCGCCGGCCATTTCACAGGCCGCCAGCAGCAGACAGGGACGAATTCGCTTTCCGCCTGCTTTCAGGCTGTAGCTCATGGCATCAAACAGCGGAGACGGAATGTTTCCCAGGGAGGAGAGCATCGGAATCAGTGCCTCTTCCGTTATTTGCCTGTATTCGTCAAAGGTTCTCATCCGGAATATCTGACTCCTTCCCATCCTGCAGGATCGTGATTCTTCGCTTCATATCCTCCAGCTCCCGGCTCATTCCGGAAAGAATCTTCATTCCGCGTTCATATTCCTTCACAGAATCTTCCAGCGGCAGTCTGCCGCTCTCAATACGTTCTGTCAGTTCCTGAACCTGCTGCAGTTTTTCCTCAAAGCTCAGGGCATCCTTTGTTTCTTCCGTATTCATTACGTTATACTCCCGTCATTTCTTACGGATGCTGCCACATTTCCGTCAGCGAAGCGTATCCGGATCTCTCCGGCTTCCCTTGCCTTTTCCGCCGCCGTCAGCAGTCTGCCTTCCGGATCCGTCACCAGCGTGTATCCTCTTTCCAGAACCCGAAGCGGGTTCATGGCCTTCAGGCGCTCATTCATCCGGATCAGGGCGGCGTCGGCGGCATCCGCCCGCCGGTTTACGCCGTTTTTCAGCCGGATTTCAGCCATTCCGATCAGTCCGTCCGCTTCTTCCAGGCGTTTTCTCATGGAGTGCTCCAGCTTTGTCCGCTGCAGCGCGCAGCCGGAAACCAGCCGCAGAATACGCTTTTCGGGATTTACGGCAGCAAGCCGGATATACGTGTTTTTGACCCGGTACCCTGCTTCGTTCAGACGGTTTTCCGCCGCTCTGCGCAATGCAAGCCGGATTCCGTCCGTTCGTCCCCGAAGCTCCTTCCGGTCCGGAAAAACCACTTCCGCTGCATTGCTGGGCGTGGATGCCCGGTAATCGGCCGCCAGGTCGCAGATGGTGGTGTCAATTTCATGTCCGACACCGGATACAACAGGAATCCGGCTGCCGGCCACCGCCCGCGCAACGATCTCTTCGTTGAAACACCAGAGATCCTCCGCGGATCCGCCGCCCCTGGCAACAATCAGCACATCCGCGTCCGTCTGCTCATTGGCCGTCCGGATTCCGGCAGCAATTTCCGCGGCAGCCCGTTCTCCCTGAACGCCCGCAGGAATCAGAACAATCGGAACCGAAGGATTCCGAAGTCCCGAAACATTCAGAATGTCATGCCACGCAGCGCCGCTGCCGGATGTAACCACCGCGACCTTTCGCGGCACCAGAGGCAGGATCCGCTTCCGGGCCGGATCAAACAGGCCTTCCGCGTTCAGCCGCCTCTTAAGTTCCTCAAAGCGCGCGTGCAGATCGCCGTCCCCTGCGGGGCGCATATTCAGCACGTACAGCTGAAGGCTCGCGGTTTTCGGATACAGATCCACATAGCCTGAAACAAGTACCGAATCCCCGTCCCTGGGCCGTATTGCGGAATGAAACGTATTCTGCCGAAACATGACGCAGCTTACGGACGCATCCGGGTCTTTCAGTGAAAAATACCAGTGACCGGAAGCCGCGTGGTGTCTGAATCCGCTGATTTCTCCCCGCACAGTAACGCTTCGAAGCCGTGGTTCTTTTCGCAAAGCCTCAAGAATTACCAGATTCAGTTCGCTTACGGTCAGTCCGACTGTTTCGCTCACCGTTCCAGCGTCCTTTCAGCAGCATCCGCCGTGTTGGACAGAAGCATGGCAATCGTCATCTTCCCGACGCCGCCCGGCACAGGTGTAATCCAGCCCGCTTTCTCCCTGACCTTTTCAAAATCCACATCGCCGCAGACCTTTCCGTCCACCCGGTTGATCCCGACATCGATCACGATGGCGCCGGGTTTTACCATGTCTGCTGTCACAAAGCCCGCTTTGCCTACCGCCGCCACAAGAATATCCGCCCTGCGGGTATGCTCCGCCAGATCCTTTGTCCTGCTGTGGCATACCGTCACAGTGCAGTTTTCCTGAAGCAGCAGCATGGCCATGGGTTTCCCCACAATGTTGCTGCGGCCGATCACCACAGCTTCCCGCCCGCTCAGCGTCTCTCCTGTGGATTTGATCATGTAAAGAGCTCCCTTGGGCGTACAGGGCAGAACCCCCTCCGTTCCGGTCATAAGATGTCCGGCGTTCACCAGATGAAATCCGTCCACATCTTTTTCCGGAAGGATTTTTGCCAGCGCTGCGTTCTCATCCAGGTGCCCGGGTAGCGGCAGCTGAACCAGGATTCCGTGAATGGCGGGGTCCTCGTTCAACTGCTGTATTGCCGCTTCCAGCTGTTCCTGGGTGGTGGAGCTCTCCATCCGGATCGTACGGCTCAGCATGCCGGTTTCTTCGCAGCCTTTTCCCTTGTTGCGAACATAAATTTCGCTTGCCGGATCGTCCCCGACCAGAATCACTGCCAGCCCCGGCGTAACGCCGCAGGCCTTCATCTTTTCCACCCGTTTCCGGACTTCCTCCCGGATCTCAGCTGATAAAACCTTTCCGTCCAGTATTTTCGCTGCCATACATTCCTCCGGTAAATCGTTCTGGTTATGCCCGTTCCGTTCCCTGAACGGCACGCAGCGCAATTCTTGCCACGCCTACTGCATTATCGCCGCACATTTCCGGATCTCCGAAATGGATTTCCGGCATCCGGCGGTTTTTTTCAGCCCGTGCCGTCAGCAATTCCCGGAAAAGCGCCGATGAAGCCACCCCGCCTGCCACCAGGGCCTTACGCAGGCCGGTTTTTTCCGCTCCCGCTGCCAGCATCCGTGACACCGTCCGCGCCAGCAGGTCATAAATCTCCCGGGCAATATCCTCCCGGGCGTGTGCTCCGTCCCGGATCCATCGCTGAATCTGGCTTTCGGCTCCGCTGAAATGGCAGCAAAGGTCATTGTTCTCCATGCTGCACCCCAGCAGGCCTTCACTTTTCCCCTTCCGGGCAAGCTCTTCCAGCTCCGGCCCGGAAGGAAAGGAAAGGCCCATTGCGACGCCTGCCCGGTCAACCAGCTGTCCGGCATGCAGATCCAGGCTGCCCCCTGCGCTTTGAATCCGTTCCTTCCGCACTTCCAGCAGGTCCGTTGTGCCGCCCGATAAATGAAGCGCCAGGTATTCTTCGTCGTCAGCCATCCCCGTCCCGGCTTTTGCTGCTTCCAGATGTCCCCTCTGATGAGTTGTCCCGATAAAAGGCACTCCCGTAACGGCGGCCATCAGCCTGCCGAAGGAAGCGCCTGCCAAGAATACCGGCATATAGGATTCGGTTCCGTCCCGGGGAGCCGTGCTGGCGCCGACCGCCGCAAGGGTTCCCCCGGCAGCCTGCCGCAGCGCTTCTGCCGCGTCTCCCAGCTGTCTGAGATGAGCAAAAACCGCTTCATTCTGGCGCAGTCCCCGTTCTCCCTGCGGAACAGGCAGCAGCTTCCGCCAGTTCAGCAGAATTTCCCCGTCTTCCGCAATCAGGGCTGCACTGGTTCTGTAGTTGCTGGTATCCAGCCCCAGCACCGTCTTTCTCATGCCATATGTCCGCGGACAACCGTTCCGAGAATACCGTTTACAAACGGCTTGTCTTCCGGATCGGAATACCGCTCCGTCAGTTCAAGCGCCTCTGCCACGGCCACATTGTCCGGTACATCCGGATTATACAGTATTTCCCATACCGCCAGCCGGAGGATCGTAAGATCCACCAGAGACATCCGGTCTGTGCTCCAGCCCTTTGCAGTTTTCTCAATCAGCGCATCCAGTTCTTCCAGATGGCTCAGCACACCGTCAAAAGCCTGCGTAATGTATGCCCGGTCTTCCTCGTCCGGCTCCCGGTCGCTGATGGTACGGCTTCCGGGAATTCCGTTCTCCCGAAGCTCATCATAAACCATTTTCAGCGTCTCTTCGCCTCCCTGGCCTCCGGAAACCTTCTCGAAAATCATCTGCATGGCGGCGGATCTCGCGGTTGTTCTGGACATTCGTTTTATTCTCCGTCTTCTTCAGTTTCTTCTTCGGTTCCTGCCGGCTTCGTCCCGGTCTCCGTCATCACGGGAGCCTGAAAACCCTGGTTCCGTTCATCCTGGTCCCGGGTAATTTCGCTCTTGATGTCAATCACTTTTGCATCTTTTGCCGGAATGATTTTGTTGGCCTTTTCCCGGATAAACTCCTGTTTGTTGTCCACCGTGCCGATAAAGAAGCCGACGGCAAACAGGACGACCAGCAGCAGGGCCTTCCAGAATCCGATAATCATAACGAGAGCCGCGGCTCCGACCAGAATCGCTCCGATCGCAACACCCATGGCAGGGGTACCCATTTTCAGTTTTTTCATGCGTTTTCTTCTCCTTTCTTTTCCTCAGAAGCTGTTTCATTTTCTTCTGCGGTCCCGGCATCTGCTTTCTTTGAATCAGACTCCGGTTTGTTTTCTTCCGGATTGCCTGTTTTTTCTTCCGTTTCCTGAGACGTTCCGGCGGCTTCAGGCGGCAGGGGCATAATGCAAGGCTCCTCCTGGATGCTGAACAACCGCTGATGAATCGGCCGGTCATCATCGGTCTCATATTCGCTCATCAGGCTTTCAGCCGCTGCCATGGCGGCCGCCGCGGCATCCCCGGCATTCTGCGGTTTTTCTGCTTCCTGCGTGTCTCCGGTTTCAGCCGGTACCTCCGTCTCCGGGGGATTTTCCGTCATCGTTTCCGGTTCTTTTTCTTCTGCGGTGCTGTCCCCGCCCTTTGGAAGCAGCCCGTTTGTCGGCGGTTCAATGGCGAAGGGCGCGTCCACTGCATCTTCCCCGGATGCTTCAATCTGTACGCGGATCCCCTTGACCTCCACGCCGCTGCATGCGGTTACATACTGTTTAACCTGTTTCTGAAGCGTATCCACAGTAAGAGGAATGCTTACGCCTCCCGCCACAATGCCCTGGATCCGGATCAGAAGTCCGTCCCGCTGGTTTTCCAGCCGGATGTTTTCCGTTTTAATTTCCTTGTGCTGATCCAGGCACTTTTGCACCATGGTCTGCAGGGTATTCAGGGAAATTGCCAGTTCGCCGCTCTCCATTTTCTGCATAATGAACTTGTCCCGGCGGCTGCGGTGCCGGAACAGCAGCAGGATGCAGTAAACACCGAGAATCAGCAGCAGGCCGGCACAGACCCCGATGATCACCTTCCCGGTGGTTCCCTTCGGCGTCAGCCAGGCAGTCACAACGCCGACCACATCCTTGCCGAAAAACACCTGGCCGACCAGTCCGGCGCATGCTGCAATAAGAATAATGCCCGCAAACGCGACCAGTACCCTGTCCAGAATCCTGATTTTCATGCCTGTACCTCCTATCCGAAAAAAGTCAGAAAGACAGAGGAATCTCCTCTGTCAAAACAGACTCAGGTCTCTTCTGCAGGCTTCTCTTCCTCCGGATTTTCCGGTTCCTGCTGTTTCCTGCCTTTTGAATTCCGCTGATGGGCTTTGGCCGGTTTCTTTTCCTCTTCCGGAGCGTTTTCCGGCGTATCCGGTTTAATCTCTTCGGCAACCGGTTCTGTCAGTTTTTCCGGTTCAGCTTCGCCGGCTTCAAGCGCGGCGCTTTCCGCACCGGACTGGAGCGCTTTGTTCTCCTTTTCAAAACTTACGCCCTGAACGTGAACGTCCACCCGGACCACATGCAGCCCGGTCATGGATTCAATCGCCTTGCGGACGTTTTCCTGCGCGTCCATGGCAGCCCGCTGAATCGGCGTTCCGTATTCAACAATCACATACAGATCCACTGCGGCTTCTTCCGTGCCGATTTCAACCTTAACGCCCTTGGTGACGTTTCTGTTTTTGTTCAGGATGTTGCCGCTGATGCTGCACATCCCGGCGATCCCTTCCACTTCGTTGGCCGCAAGTCCTGCGATAATCGCCACGACCTCATTGGCATAGGTAATCTTTGCAGACGGTGTATTGTCCGCGTCTGTCGTCAGGGGCAGGGTGCTGTTCAGGTCTTTCCTGGCTGCCATTGATTGTTCCTCCTTGCGATGGAGATTCATTTGCCATACATGTTCATTATATTATAGCAGTTTTTGTCCGCCTTGACAACTGACCGCTTTTCAGCCTTCCGTGCTGCCATTCTCCGTTTTTTCCTCAACAATCCGGATATGCAGTTCCTCCAGCTGACGGTCTTCCACAGGACCGGGAGCTCCCATCATGACATCCTGGGCATTCTTGTTCATCGGGAACGGAATCACCTCGCGGATTGACTCCTCACCTGCCAGAAGCATCACCATCCGGTCCACACCGGGGGCAATGCCCGCATGCGGCGGCGCGCCGTAGCAGAAGGCATTGTACATCGCCGGGAATTTCGCCTTCACATCATCCTCTCCCAGGCGAACCATTTCAAAAGCCTTGATCATGATTTCCGGGTCGTGGTTACGAACCGCGCCGGAGGAAAGCTCCACGCCGTTGCAGACCAGGTCGTACTGGAAGGCCGTAATCTCCAGCGGATCCACTTCTCCAGCGGCGGCCTTGTTCAGAATATCCAGTCCTCCGTTCGGCATGGAGAATGGATTATGGCAGAATTCAAGCTCGCCGCTTTCTTCTCCGATTTCGTACATCGGGAAATCAACAATCCAGCAGAATTCATACTTCTCCGTATCCATATGATTCGGGCACAGCTCGCCGAGTTTCCGGATCAGCACGCCGGCCGTTTTCTGTGCTGCGCCCTTCTTCCCGGCTGCCAGCGCAACAAAGGTGTTCGGCCGAAGGTCAAGCGCCCGGACAATCTCTTCTTTTTTGTCCTGCAGGAACTTGGCAATTCCCCCGGTAATCTCTCCGTTTTCGTCCAGCCTGAACCAGTAGCTCTTGTTTCCGCTGACCACTTCAGCGTCAGCACACAGCTTGTCAATCTGCTTCCTGGTTGCTGTGAAATCCGTTACCGGAACCGCCTTGACAACGTTCCCCTCAAAAGGCCCGAATCCGCAGTTCTGCAGCAGGGAGGTCACATCCTTCACCGTCAGGTCGATCCGCAGGTCCGGTTTGTCCGTTCCGTAGGTCTCCATCGCTTCCAGATACGGAATTCTGCGGAAGGGCGCGGAAGAGGCTTCATGATACTTGCCGAAACGGGAGAAGATCGGCGGAAGTACATCTTCCAGCACGGCAAAAACGTCTTCCTGTCCCGCAAATGCCATTTCCATATCCAGCTGATAGAATTCACCCGGGCTGCGGTCTCCTCTCGCGTCCTCGTCCCGGAAGCAGGGGGCAATCTGGAAATAGCGGTCAAACCCGCTGGTCATCAGCAGCTGTTTGAACTGCTGGGGTGCCTGGGGCAGCGCATAGAACATTCCGGGATGCTTTCTGGCAGGAACCAGGTAGTCCCGGGCCCCTTCCGGGGAGGACGCCGTCAGAATCGGAGTGGTGATTTCCAGAAAGCCGTGTTCCGTCATGGCCTGCCGCAGGGCAGAAACCACATTGCACCGTAGCACAATATTCTTTTTAACCTCAGGATTGCGCAGGTCCAGATAGCGGTATTTCAGGCGGATGCTTTCATCCGCTTCCCGGCTGCGGCTGATCTGGAAAGGCAGCGCGTTGTAACGGCATTTGCCCAGCACATCCACGCTGTCCGGCACCACTTCGATGTCGCCGGTTTCCATTTTCGGATTCTTGCTGGCCCTTTCCCGAACGGTGCCGGTAACGGAAACAACGCTTTCCTTGTTCAGTCCCAAAAACACCTTCAGGATCTTTTCATCTTCCGCCACCAGCTGGGTGGAGCCGTAAAAGTCCCGCAGCACCACAAAGGCCAGGCTGCCGCCGACTTCACGTACGTTCTCGACCCATCCGCTCAGCCGCACTTTTTCCCCTGCGTTTTCCAGCCGCAGTTCATTGCAGGTATGTGTCCTGTTCTGCATAAAACCTCAATCCTCTCTTTTATCCGATCATGGAGCGAACCGCACCGCAGGCTTCGCTGACAGCAACGGTCACTTCCTCACCGGAAGCCATATTCTTGATTTTAACCTGCCCGGCAGCTGCTTCCTCGTCTCCGATCACAGCCGTCAGCGGCGCCGCGGTTTTGTTGGCGTATTTAAACTGCGCCTTCAGGCTCCGCCCGCAGTGATCCATATCTGCCCGGATACCGGAACGCCTCAGCAGCTGAACCAGCTCAAAAGCGTGCAGCCTGTTGTCGCCCATATAGGTCACAAAAATTTCGTACTGCGTATTCTTCGGGAATTCAATTCCTTCCGAATCCATCAGCATCAGCACGCGTTCCATGCCCATGCCGAATCCGACGGCCGGAATGTCCTGCTCCCCGATTTCCGCCACCAGGTTGTCGTATCTTCCGCCGCCGCAGACAGTCAGCTTTCCGTCCTTCGTTTCCGTTACCAGTTCAAAAACCGTCTTGGTGTAGTAATCCAGCCCACGGACAATTCTGCTGTTCACCCGGAAAGGAATCCCTGCCCGGGTCAGGCACTGCTGAAGCTGGTCAAAGTGTGCCCTGCAGTCATCGCACAGGAGATCCAGCATGCTGGGCGCGTCTGCGGTAATCTCCTGGCATTTCTTCTCCTTGCAGTCCAGAACCCGCAGCGGGTTCCGGCCGAAGCGTTCCCGGCAGCTTTCGCACATTCCGTCAATGCGTCCGCCCAGGAATTCTTTCAGCCGGGTGTGGTAAACCGGCCGGCACGCCGGGCATCCGATGCTGTTGATTTCAACGCTCAGGTTCCGGATTCCGAGATCCTGCAGGAGATGATAAGCCAGCAGAATCAATTCCGCATCCGCGGTGGCTTCCCTGGCCCCGAAGCACTCCAGGCCGAACTGGTGATGTTCCCGCAGCCGTCCGTTCTGAGGATTTTCATACCGGAAAATCGGAGCGTTCAGATAATACATTTTGCAGGGCAGTGCATCGGCGTACAGATTGTGCTCCAGAAAGCAGCGCACCGCGCCGGCAGTCCCCTCGGGCTTCAGCGTAACGGAGCGATCGCCCTTGTCCCTGAATGTATACATTTCCTTCTGCACAATATCCGTGGTGTCACCCACTCCGCGCAGGAACAGCTCCGTATGTTCAAACACCGGCGTCCTTACCTCGCGGTACCCTGCCAGGGCGGCCGCACGGCGCATTTTCTCTTCCAGATACTGCCAGCGGTAGCTGTCTGCCGGCAGGACGTCTTTTGTTCCACGGGGAGCCTGTGTCAGCATATCCATCCTCCTGTTCCGGTTCCGTAATTCATAACTCAAGGATTATAACATATTTTATATTCTTGTAAAACAAAAAAATCCGGCTGCAAAGCCGGATTGTTGTTTTCAGGAAAAAGGAATCACCTTCGTTACCAGGAATAGTTCATCGCCGTGGACACACAGTTCTGGTGGGCGTCATCCACTTTCCCGGATCCGTGGGTCTTGCTTCCGTAAAAATGAATGCAGAAATGTCCGTCAAAACCGTTGCCGCTGATGGTGGATGTTCCGTGGGGCATGCCGTTCATGGACGCCGCATAAACATGTCCGTTATATTTGACAAGCACGGGCCTCCGCTTCCAGGACCAGTGGCCGTAAACGCTCAGCATGGTGTTGGTATCGCTTTTCGTCAGCGGTTCCGCGTCCAGGTGATTGTATCCGCTCCAGCGTTTGCAGGTAAAAACCTTGCCGGTCCGGATATCCTTGACTTTAAAGGTGGCCCCTTTCGGAATCGTGTTGCTTCCGCCGTGAAACCAGTCCAGGCGTTCGGTTCCGGCCGCGTTCTGGGAAGCCTTCTTGGCGCTGGAACTGTTCAGTTTCGTCAGTGTGCTGGAGTTGACTCTTCCGGTCTGGCTCAGGCCGTTATTCTTCTGAAAAGCGGCAACGGCCTTTTTGGTCATTCCTCCATAGTCTCCGTCAGCGCTTCCGTTCAGGTATCCGAGGGCAATCAGCCTTCTCTGAACCTTCCTTACAGCCTCTCCGTTGTCCCCCGGTCCGCAGGTTCCGTCCGAAGAGGAGGAGCTGCTTCCCGCGGAAGCCTTTTTGGCTCCGGAACTGTTCAGCTTGGATAGCGTGCTGGAATTCACCTTGCCGGTCTGGCTCAGGCCGTTGTTTTTCTGAAAAGCCATAACGGCTTTTTTGGTCGCGTTTCCGTAATCGCCGTCAGCGCCGCCGCTCAGGTATCCGAGTGCAATCAGTCTTTTCTGCACTTTCCGTACAGCATCTCCCTTGTCCCCGGGGGCGCAGGTGCCGTTGGAACTGCTGCTCTGGGAAGAGCTGCTTTTTCCGGAGGAGGAAGAACCGGAGGATACACGGATGTACTTTTTGTAAACATATCCGGTTTTACCGTTTCCGGTCACCTTATACCAGCTGCCGCTGGATTCCTTGATGGTGACCTTGTCTCCCTCCCGCAGGACCCCGACCACATTGCTGTCGGAGGAAGCCTTCGCGCGTACGTTCAGGGAAGAGGCTGTCACTGTCCCGGTTTCAGCAAGTGACGCGAAAAGCGGAATCAGGCACAGAAGGATCATCAGTAGGATGAAAATATGCTTTTTTTTCATCACATCGATCCCCTTTCCTGCGATAATCGCCTACATATTATTACGATTTTGTTACAATGTCAATATAATTTTTAATAATTTGTTCCCCTTTATTAAGAACTTTTGCTTCTTGCATCGTTTTCAGCCCTGAATCCGGAAGGAATTCGGGGCTTCTCTTTAAATTCGGGGCTCCTCTGAATTAAATGCTTGACAGGCTGAACCGGTTGTGATAGGATTTCAAAGGTTTTGAGAAACCAGTGCCGTAGACAGCCGGTACCGCCGATCGCGGTTTAAAGGGTTTTGCCCGCCTGCCGAGGTGTGAGTGAATTTGATTTGTTCCCTTGCGCCTGCACGCAAGGGTTTCTTTATTCTGAACCGGTCAGGAGGTGCAACTGAAGCAATGAGCAGCAATCTTGAAGCTAAAAAACTGGTCGTAGCCGATATCGTTGAAAAGCTGAAAAATGCTGAGTCCATGGTCGTCGTTTCCTACAGCGGTCTGACCGTGGAACAGGTCACCGCCCTGCGTAAGCAGTGCCGTGAAAGCGATGTGCACTACTGCGTTCTGAAGAACCGCCTGGTTCTCCGTGCGCTGAAAGAGCTGAACATCGAAGGTATCGACAACCTGCTGGAAGGCCCGAACGCTTTCGTTTTCGGTAACAAGGACGTAACTTCCGCGCCGAAGATCATCTCTTCGTTCATCGAAAAGAACAAGCTGACCTCTCTGGAAATCAAGGGCGGTCTGATGGGCACCGAAGCAATGGACGTCGCCGCCGTGAAAGAGCTGGCCGCCACCCCCAGCCGGGAAGAACTGCTGGCCACCATGGTCGGCTGTCTGGTATCCCCCGTTTCTGCGCTGGTTTCCGTTCTCGAGCAGATCGCCGAGAAGAAAGAAGCCGCCTGACAAACTTTGCAGCCTGACGGCTGCATAACCTAACAAAATTAATTGGAGGAAAAAATAATGACGATTCAGGAGATTCTCGACGCTGTAGAGTCCATGACCCTGCTGCAGGTTAAAGAACTGGTTGATGCTATGAAAGAAAAGTTCGGTGTGACCGGCGCGATCGCCGTGGCCGGCGGTCCCGCTGCCGGCGGCGCTGCTGCTGCTGAAGCCGAAGAAAAGACCGAGTTCGACGTCGTGCTGAAGGATACCGGCGCTGAAAAGATCAAGGTCATCAAGGTTGTCCGCGAAGTCGTTTCCGGCCTGGGCCTGAAGGAAGCCAAGGACATCGTTGAGTCCGCTCCCAAGACCATCAAGGAAGGCGTCTCCAAGGAAGAAGCCGAAAAGATCGCCGAGCAGTTCAAGGCTGTTGGCGCCACCGTCGAAATCAAGTAATTTCGTTTTTCATTCAGGCAGGCTTTTGCCTGCCTGTTTTTTCATGTGAAAAAGCAGCCTGTCAGGCTGCTTTTTCACATTTTTCCGTTTGCATCACTGCTTCCGCAGCAAATCCAGCGCGGTTTCCAGCAGATCGCCTACCGTTCCCGCTTTTTTCACCGCAAGCTTGATAGCTTCCTTTTCCAGAAAATTCAGTTTGTGATCCTTGTTTTTCGCAAACCAGTCCGTCAGCAGCTTCAGGTCTTCCTCGTTCATCCGGTTGTCCCCTCCTTCGTCGGTTCAAGTTTCAGCACAATCACTTCGCACGGATTATTGAACCGGGGAAAACGCGGCTTTGCGCCGTTGGTCATTCCCCGCGAAACCATCATTTTCCCGTGGTCATGCACTCCGTGGGTCACCTTGGGAAACAATCCCTGTCCGGGAGCATACAGCCCCCGGCCAAAAAACTCCATCTGTCCGCCGTGGGCGTGTCCGCAGACCGTAAAATCGATGTCCCGCCCGCTCACATATTTCAGGTACACTTCCGGCTGATGGCACATCAGCAGCCGGAAACCGTTTTTCTTTTCAAACCGGTCCAGGAAATCCAGGTCCGGCGATCCTTTCCGGCAGCTGCTCAGTCCGCCGATGCGGATCCCCCGGAAAAGGGTATCCCGGTCCCGCAGCAGCGTCACTTTGCTTTGCATTGCTTTCTTCAGGAAATCCTCTGAATGCCTGTATTTGATCTCGTGGTTTCCCAAAGAGAAAAACACCGGCACCTTTTCCGGCACTTCCCGCAGGAACTGCTCCGCAAGCCGGTTGTCCCTCCGGTGCCGGTCCACCAGGTCTCCGGGCAGGAGCAGGGCATCGCAACCGTAAAACAGATCCAGCAGATCCTCATAAGGCCCGCTGTGCAGGTCTGAAGCAACAGCCAGACGCAGTTTTTCCGGAATTTTCCCGGATCGGATCGTGTGTTCGGTAATGATTCGCTTCATACAGGCTGCTCCGTAGCTTTGGTATTGTTATTTGCTTTTTTCCGGTAAAGAATCAGGCAGAAATATCCCGCTGCCAGCAGGAATAAAGTGACGCCTCCCCCCAGCAGGGTAATCTGGCCTGCCAGGGTTCCGAATTCCCTGCCCAGCGCTGCTGAAGCCTGTTCAATCATTGCCCCCGGGTGCAGCGAGAAAAAGATGATTCCCGTAGCAAGGATCGTCAGTCCGGTTCCCGCCGCGGCGGTTCCGTAATACTTCAGGCTGCTGAAAAAGTCCCGGCCCAGCAGCAGGGCAATCAGCCCCGCAGCGAGCAGGCTCAGGGCCGCACCCAGTGCCGGCAGTCTCCGGATATCCCGGATCATTCCTTCCACATCCGCCTTGTTCCGCGCAAAGCTCATTCCCCGGCTGAGAAGGGATTCCCGCAGGGGAAACACGACACGTTCAATTTTCTCTGCCAGCTCTGCCGCGATCTTTCCCGCATCTTCCGTCCGGGTTTCCCCGTTCATGCCGGCTTCCACTGCCTTCTCAAGCTCAGCGGCATTCCAGCGCGGAATCGTATCCACAATCCCTTCCGTGCAGAGTTTTGTCCACCATGCGGCGGCTTTCCGGTTCATTTCCAGCAGATCTTCCCGCCGGATCGCCGCTTTTACGCCCTCCGGGGAAAAACCGCAGTCCTCCGCCAGCCGGTCCACCTGTTCATAAATCTTCGCCTGCTGGCTGTCTGCCACCCCGTTTCCTGTCGCTGCGGCCAGATGCATTCCGGCGGAGGTCAGCCCCTGAACTGCCAGCAGGCTCAGAAGCGCCGCCGACAGAAAAGCGGTCAGCAGGAATGTCAGAACCCAGGCAAATCCGCGTTCCGGTGACGAAACGCATTTTCCTGTCGTCTTCATGCTTTCACCACCAGTTTGATCATTATGCTCAGCAGTTTATGGAGTGTCGGCCAGATTCTCGACACGGCCAGTGCCACGACTGCCACAATGGGAAGCGCCGCCGCCATGGGCATCAGGTACAGTCCCGGGCCGGGTTTCCGTTTCGTTTTAATGCTCACTTTTCCTGGTCCGCTCCCTTCTTCTGTGCCTCCGCTGCTGCATATCGTCCTTCATGGGCGCTTCTCCCCGCAGCTTCAGAAGCTGATCCCGCAGTTCCGCAGCCCGTTCAAATTCCAGATCCTTTGCAGCGCCGATCATTTCCTCCTCAATCCGGCGCATCAGCGCATCCCGTTCGTCTTCCGTCAGTGCCTCCGGCGCGGTTTCCTCAATCTTCCGGGTAACCTCCAGCACCGAACGAATCGCATTCCGCACCGATTCCGGCGTAATGCCGTGTTCTTTGTTGTAAGCCTCCTGCAGCGCCCTGCGGCGGTTCGTTTCCGACATGGCTTTTGCCATGCTCTCCGTCAGGCTGTCTCCGTACAGGATTACCCGCCCGTCCACGTTCCGGGCTGCGCGGCCGATCGTTTGCACCAGGGAAGTCTCGCTGCGCAGGAATCCCTCCTTGTCGGCATCCAGAATAGCCACCAGCGCCACCTCCGGAAGATCCAGGCCTTCCCGCAGCAGATTGATGCCGACCAGGACGTCATATTCGCCCAGCCGCAGATCCCGCAGCAGTTCCATTCGTTCCATGGTCTGAATATCGCTGTGCAGGTAGCGTACCCTGATTTCCATCTCTTTCAGGTAATCCGTCAGGCTTTCCGCCATACGCTTGGTCAGAGTGGTCACAAGAACCCGCTCGCCTTTCGCGGTCACCGCCCGGATCTCGCCCACCAGGTCATCCACCTGGCCGGTGGCTTTGCGCAGGATCACCTGGGGATCCAGCAGTCCCGTCGGCCGGATAATCTGTTCCACGGTCTGCTCCGCCCGTTCCCGTTCATAAGGCCCGGGAGTAGCTGAAACGTAGATGGTCTGGCCGATACGGCTTTCAAACTCGTTGAACAGCAGCGGACGGTTGTCATATGCGGAAGGCAGCCGGAAACCGTATTTCACCAACGTATCCTTCCGGGCCCGGTCTCCGTTGTACATCGCCCGGATCTGCGGCACGGTAACATGGCTCTCATCAATCATGACAAGAAACTCTTCCGGAAAATAATCCAGCAGGGTGTAAGGCGCGTCCCCCGGTTTCCGTCCGTCAAAATAGCGGGAGTAGTTTTCAATTCCCTGGCAGTATCCGATTTCCCGCATCATTTCAATGTCATACCGGGTACGCTGGGCAATCCGCTGCGCCTCCAGGAGCTTTCCCTCTTCTTCAAACTCGGCAATCCGTTTTTTCAGGTCTTCTTCGATCTCGGCAATATGTTCCTCCATATGTGCGGGATCCGTTGCATAATGCGTGGCCGGAAACAGCGCCGCATGCTCCAGGGTGGCGAGAACATGCCCGCTCACCGCGTCGATCTGTGAAATCCGTTCAATCTCGTCCCCGAACATTTCAACTCTCAGCGCCCGTTCCTTTTCTCCTGCGGGAATAATCTCCACCGTATCTCCCCGCACCCGGAAGGATCCCCGTTCAAAGTCCGTGTCATTTCGTTCATACTGGATGTCCACAAGATCCAGAAGCAGTTTCCGGCGCGGATAGGTCATTCCGGGCCGCAGGCTGATCATCTGGCCCTCGTATTCACTGGGATCCCCCATGGAATAAATGCAGCTTACCGAAGCCACAATAATCACGTCCTTCCGCTCCCGCAGAGCCGCGGTGGCGGAGTGGCGCAGCCGGTCGATTTCGTCGTTGACGGACGCATCCTTTTCAATGTAGGTATCGGAGGAAGCAATATAAGCCTCCGGCTGATAATAATCATAGTAGGAAACAAAGTATTCCACCCGGCTGTCCGGAAAAAAAGCTTTCAGTTCGCTGCACAGCTGTGCCGCCAGGGTCTTGTTGTGAGCAATGACCAGCGTCGGTTTCTGAACCTTTTCAATCACGGAAGCCATGGTGAACGTTTTTCCGCTTCCTGTAACACCCAGCAAAATCTGTTCCTTCAGCCCCGCCTTGACTCCGGCGGCCAGTGCTTCAATCGCCTGGGGCTGATCACCGGATGCGGTGTACGGTGCCTTCAGCACAAACTTATCCATGCTTTCTCCTCTTCCCGGGGATAGCGGAGCGTAACAGTCTCCCCGTCTTTGGCTGTCCAGGTTTTATCAAATATTTTTCTCGTCTCTTCCAGATGGCTTTCCGGATCCTCCAGGCTGGTGCTGAAGTGGGTCAGCAGCAGTGCGCCAGCTTCCGCCCGGCGGGCCGTTTCCGCAGCTTCCCGGAACATCATGTGATGGTTTTTCAGCGCCTGGGGCATTTTTTCCTCGTCAGCGTACATTCCTTCCAGAATCAGCAGGTCCGCGTCCCGGGTATATCGGTCCAGGGTTTCGCAGGGCCGCGTGTCCGTAGAAAACACAGCTGTGATGCCTTTCCTGGGCTTTCCTGCAACCTCCTCAGGAAGAATCTTTCTTCCGTGAATCCTGACTGTTTCGCCCTCCTGAAGCCTCTTCCATTCGGTGACCGGAATGTCCAGCGCCCGGGCTTTTTCCGGCGAAAACTCCGGTTTCCGGGGCAGTGTCATCCGGTATCCGTAGCAGGGAATTCCGCCGTGATCCACCGGAAACGCCCGGATCTGCAGTCCCACCGACTCCAGTTCCTTTCCCTCCGGCGGAAGCTCGTGCAGCAAGACCGGAAAACTCAGCGGAGGAACAATTACGCACAGGCCTTCCACAACGCGTTTCAGTCCCCGGGGCCCCCAGATATGGAGCGTTTCCGTTTTTCCGGCTTTCTCAAGGCTCAGCAGGAGCCCTGCCAGCCCTGTGCAGTGATCCCCGTGGAAATGAGTCAGCAGCACATCCTCAATGCACCGGAATCCCCATCCCAGCTTCCGGATCCCCACCTGGGTTCCCTCTCCGCAGTCAATCAGCATGCTCCGGCCGTTCACCCGTACATACAGGGAGGAAAGCGCCCGGTCCGCCAGCGGCAGGGTCCCGCCGGTTCCCAGCGTGCAGACTTCCAGCACTCTTCTCTCCCCCTTCCGCAGCAAATACTAACATATAATAATACTCTGAAATCCGCTTTCTTGCAATCTTATGCACTTTCCCGGACCGGGACTTCCCTTTGTTCACGTTTATCCGGTAGGATTATGCATATTTTTATACATCATCTTTGCATATTATGCATCTAGGCGATCCAAGGTTCCCGGACGCCCGTTTTTTCTGTATGTTTTTATGTTTTTTCAGCGTTTTGTTTGCAGAAAAAGCTTGACACGAAGGATCTGCAGGTGTATATTTCGTGCATAATCATGCATGAAGGAGGTTTTCCCATGAATAAACAGGATATCAAAAAGGTAGTTCTCGCCTACTCAGGCGGTCTGGATACTTCCATTATCATCCCCTGGCTGAAAGAGAACTATAACAACCCCGAAATTATTGCCGTCTCCGGTGACGTGGGCCAGGGAACGGAGCTGGACGGTCTGGAGGAGAAAGCCCTCAAAACCGGCGCTTCCAAGCTTTACATTCTGGACCTCACCGAAGAATACGTGGACGATTACATCATCCCCACCATGAAAGCCGGCGCAGTCTATGAGGATTATCTGCTCGGCACCAGCCACGCGCGTCCCTGTATTGCCAAAGGGCTGGTCGAAATCGCCAAAAAAGAGGGTGCGGACGCCATCTGCCACGGCTGCACCGGCAAGGGCAACGACCAGGTTCGTTTCGAGCTGGCTGTGAAGCATTTCGCTCCGGATATGCCCATCATTGCTCCCTGGCGTGAGTGGAGCATTCAGTCCAGGGATGAGGAGATCGACTACGCCGAAGCCCACAACATCCCGCTGAAAATCACCCGGGAAACCAATTACTCCAAGGACAAGAACCTTTGGCACCTGAGCCATGAAGGCCTGGATCTGGAAGACACCGGAAACGAACCGATGTACGAAAAGCCCGGATTCCTGGAAATGGGTGTCTCTCCCATCGACGCACCGGACGAACCCACCTATGTGACCCTGGATTTTGAGCAGGGCATTCCGGTGGCGCTGGACGGGGAAAAGATGACCGCCAAGCAGATCATTCTGAAGCTTAACGAGCTGGGCGGCAAGAACGGCATCGGCATCATCGATATCGTTGAAAACCGGCTGGTGGGAATGAAATGCCGCGGCGTCTACGAAACCCCCGGCGGAACGATCCTGTATAAAGCCCATGAGGCGCTGGAATCTGTGTGCCTGGACAAACTGACGATGCATGAAAAGCAGAAACTGTCCATCACGTTCGCCGAACTCGTCTACAACGGCCTCTGGTTCTCTCCCCTGCGGGAAGCGCTTTCCGCCTTCGTGGACAAGACACAGGAAAAAGTA
Organism: Clostridia bacterium; assembly: GCA_017526525.1. Lineage (GTDB taxonomy): Bacteria > Bacillota > Clostridia > Christensenellales > Aristaeellaceae > Aristaeella. The sequence goes on from JAFXRG010000014.1 coordinate 58,970, forward strand.
ACCGGCAAAGTGAAGCTCAAGCTGTACAAGGGCAACATCATCAAAGCCGGCGTCTGGAGTGATTATTCTCTCTATTCCGAGGATATCGCCACCTTCGGTGCCTCTGATTACAACCAGAAAGATTCCGCGGGCTTCATCACCCTCTTCGGTCTCCCGACGAAGGTTCAGGCCCTGGTGGATGCTGCCAACGAAAAAAAGTAAGGAGTCATCATGACGAAAGTCTTCATTGACGGCAGCGCCGGAACCACCGGCCTGCGGATCCGGGAACGGCTCTCCGGCCGAAAGGATCTGGAACTGCTGACCCTGCCGGAGGAACTCCGCAAGGATTCCTCCGCCCGGGCCGATGCGCTGAACACGGCAGCGGTATCCTTTCTTTGCCTGCCGGATGATGCAGCCAGGGAAGCCGTTTCCCTGGTTACCTCTCCGGATGCTGTTATCATCGATACCAGCACCGCCCATCGCACGGCGGAAGGCTGGACCTACGGTTTCCCCGAACTGAAAGGCCAGCGGGAAAAGATCCGCTCCTCCCGCCGGATTGCCAATCCAGGCTGCCACGCCAGCGGTTTTATCTCGCTGGCTGCGCCGCTGGTTCAGGCCGGACTGCTCCTCCCGGGCGCCCGGCTTTCCTGCTTTTCCCTGACCGGTTATTCCGGCGGCGGAAAGAAAATGATCGCGGCTTATGAAGCAGAAGGCCGTTCTCCCCTGCTGGACGCTCCGCGTCAGTACGGCCTGGGCCAGACCCATAAGCATCTTCCCGAAATGTCTGCGGTCTGCGGCCTGCAGCATGAACCTGTTTTCTGTCCCGTTGTGGCTCCGTATTACTCCGGCATGGAAGTGGTGGTTTCGCTGACCCCGGCGGAAACCTCCGCCTCCCCGGATGAAATCCGCCAGGTTTATCGGGATTATTACCGGAACGGGCTGGTTCATTTCTCCGAAGGCGCCGGCGAGGAAGGCTTCCTGTCTGCCTGCGCGCTGGCCGGAAGGGATGACATGGAAATATCCGTTTTCGGTGTTCCGGAGCGGATTCTCCTCGTTTCCCGCTTTGACAATCTGGGAAAAGGCGCCTCCGGTGCCGCGATTCAGAATATGAATCTTGTGCTGGGGGCGGATGAATCCCTCGGCCTGATCAGAGGATAGCATGGACGAAGTACGTATTCAGCCGATGACTGTCGAGGATTATGATGACGTCCGCGCCCTGTGGATGACCATCCGCGGTTTCGGAATCCGTGCCCTGGACGACGGTCCCGCGGATATCCGGCGCTTCATTCTCCGCAATCCGACCACCAGCGTCGTCGCGCGGGTCGGCAGCCGGATTGTCGGTTCCATTCTCTGCGGATCGGACGGACGCCAGGGGGCTCTCTACCATGTTTGCGTTGCCCGCGAATTCCGGCGCCGGGGCATCGGCACAAAGATGGTGGGCTATTGTATGCAGCAGCTGAAGCTGATGGGCATCAACAAGGTTTCCCTGATCGCCTTCACTGCCAATGATGCCGGCAACGCCTTCTGGAAGCAGATCGGCTGGACCCGCAAAACGGACGTCAATTACTATGAGCTGATTCTGAATCAGGAAAATATTACGCACTTTATAGGAGAGGATGCAGATGATCAGTAGAATTTCAGGCGGAGTCACCGCCCCGCGCGGATTCAGTGCTGCCTGCTGCGCCGCCGGCATCCGATATCAGGGGCGCACGGATATGGCTATGCTTTTCAGTCAGGCGCCCTGTGCCGTCGCCGGCACCTTCACTTCCAACCGGGTCAAAGCTGCTCCCGTTCTCTGGGACATGGACATTGTGAACGCCGGTGCCCCTGTGCAGGCTGTGGTAGTAAATGCCGGTATTGCCAACGCCGCCACCGGAAAAACCGGCCTGGAGCTGTGCCATTCCAGTGCATTGGCAGCTTCCGATGCCCTGGGAATTCCGGCCTCTTCCGTTTTGCTGGGTTCCACCGGGGTCATCGGCCCAAATCTGCCCCTGGACCGGCTTTCCGCCGGAATCCGGACTATGGCGTCTGCCCTTTCCGACTCGGAGGAAGCCGGCACCCTGGCCAGTAAAGCGATCATGACGACCGATACCGTCAACAAGGAGTTTGCGGTGGAGTTTTACCTTCCCGCCGCCGGCGGCGAAGGAACGGTTCCGGTCCGCCTGGGGGGAATGAGCAAAGGCTCCGGGATGATTCATCCGGATATGTGCACAATGCTGGGATATCTGACCACGGATTGTGCCATCTCCCGGGAGCTGCTGGAAAAGGCTCTGAAAAAGACGGTGCCGGATACCTTCAACATGATCACCGTGGACGGAGATACCAGCACCAATGATACACTTCTGCTGATGGCCAACGGTCTGGCGGGCAACAAACCCATTACGGAAGAGGATGAAAGCTTTGCTGTTTTCTCAGAGGCAGTTTTCAGCGTCTGCCGGGATCTGGCCGTCCTGATGGCTTCAGACGGGGAAGGTGCCACTCATCTGGTGGAGATGCGCGTTTTCAACGCGGATACAAAAGAAAACGCCCGCACCCTTGCCCGTTCGGTGGTAGGTTCAAGCCTTGTCAAAGCCATGATTTTCGGCCGGGATGCCAACTGCGGCCGGATCCTCTGCGCTCTCGGCTATGCCGGTCCGGACTTTGATCCTGCCGTTATCGAGCTGTACCTTCATGGGGAAAATGAAACTCTCTGCTTTTACCGGGACGGTTGCGTCCAGGCCTTTGATGAGGAAAAGGCTGCCGCCATCCTTGCCGAAAAGGAAGTTCGTTTCTCCTGTGATATGAAAGCCGGCAGTGAAGAAGCGGTTGCCTGGGGCTGCGATCTTACCTATGACTATGTGAAAATCAACGGTGACTACCGGAGCTGAAAAAGGAGTCCGTTAATGCAGTACAATCTTACCAATATGGAGCGGGCGGAAGTCCTCACTGCCGCGCTTCCCTATATCCGGAAATATACAGGCCAGACGGTGGTCGTCAAATACGGCGGAAACGCCATGATCAACGAGCAGCTGAAGCAGCAGGTCATGGAAGACCTGGTTCTCCTCTGGCTCATCGGGGTTCGTGTCGTGCTGGTCCACGGAGGCGGTCCGGAAATCAACGATCTCATGGACCGGCTTGGAAAAAAACCGGAATTTGTAAACGGCCTTCGGGTTACCGACAAGGAAACCATGGATATCGTTCAGATGGTTCTGGCGGGAAAAATCAACAAAACCCTGGTAAACCTGCTGGAAATGAAAGGCGGCAAGGCGGTCGGGCTCTCCGGCATGGACGGCCGTCTCCTGCAGTGCACCGTCAAGGACGAACGCCTGGGCTATGTGGGAGAAATCCAGAAGGTACATATCGATCCGGTGACGGATCTGCTGAACAACGGATACATTCCGGTCATTTCCACCGTAGGCTGTGACAAATCCGGAAACGCATACAACATCAACGGCGATACGGCCGCGGCCTTTATTGCCGGTGCCCTGGAGGCCCGTACCCTGATCATGATGACGGATATTGCCGGCGTTCTGCGGAACCGGGAGGATCCTTCCACCCTGATTCCGGAAATCTCCCTGGATGAACTTCCCGCGCTCCGGGAGAACGGCGTTATATCCGGGGGAATGATCCCCAAAGTGGAATGCTGCGCCACAGCCATTGCCCGCGGCGTCCGGAATGTTGTCATTATGGACGGACGCGTCCCGCATTCCATTCTCATGGAGCTGCTGACCGATGAAGGTGCCGGCACCCGGTTCTCCGCTTCCGTCAGCAAATATGAAGATCGCCAGTCCGGCTGGGAATAACGGAGGTTCACATGAATACGATTTCTCTTGATCAGAGTTATGTTGCCGGTACCTATAAACGTTTTCCCGTTGAAATCGTTTCGGGAAAAGGATCCCTTGTCACGGATGCGGGCGGCCGGGAATATATTGACATGGGCTCCGGAATTGCCGTCACCTCCTTCGGCGTGGCGGACGAAGAGTGGATTGCCGCTGTGGAGGAACAGATTCACAAAGTGCAGCACATGTCAAATCTCTACTATACCGCTCCCTGCGCCCGTCTGGCGGAAGCCCTGTGTCTCCGCACCGGTATGTCCAAAGTCTTTTTCGGAAACTCCGGTGCCGAAGCCAATGAATGCGCAATTAAAGTAGCCCGAAAATGGGCCGCCGAACACAAAAGTCCGGCCTGCAATGTAATCGTGACGCTGGAAAACAGCTTCCACGGACGCACCCTGACCACGCTGGCCGCCACCGGCCAGGCTCATTATCATGAGCTTTTCCAGCCCCTGACCCCCGGCTTTGCCCATATCCGGGCCGGCGACCTGGATGCACTGAAAGCCCTGTGTGAAACCGGCACTGTCGCCGCTGTGCTGATTGAATGCGTCCAGGGGGAGGGCGGCGTCATTCCGCTGGATCCTGCCTTTGCTTCCGCCCTGGAAAATTTCCTGCATGAGCAGGATATCCTTCTCATGGTGGATGAAGTACAAACCGGCAACGGCCGCACCGGAAAACTGTATGCCTATATGCATTACGGACTGCATCCGGATGTGGTCACCACGGCCAAGGGTCTCGCCGGCGGGCTTCCCCTGGGGGCCTGCCTGATGAGCGAAAAGGTCGCTCACGTGCTGTCTTTCGGAGATCACGGTTCAACTTTCGGCGGCAATCCTGTGGCTTCGGCGGCTGCCCTGTCAGTACTGAATCGCCTGACGGATCCTTTCCTGGCGGAAGTCGAAGCCAAGGCTGCCTTCCTTCGCCGGGAACTGGAAAATACACCGGGCGTCCTGTCCGTTTCCGGTCTCGGCCTCATGCTGGGGCTGAAAACCGTGAAGCCTGCCGTTGAAGTCGTTTCCGCCTGCATGGAAAACGGCGTCCTCTGCCTCACCGCCAAAGACAGGGTTCGCCTCCTTCCGGCGCTCAATATTCCCATGGAGTTGCTGGAAAAAGCGGTCTCCGTCCTTCGCGCTGCGCTTTCCTGACCGCGCAGTCCAGGAGTCTTTCCGACGCAGTCCGCTGCGTTCCGCCGGGCTCCCTTCCCTGTCTGCAGAACTGTTTTTACCGGAGGAATATTACTATGGCATATCTGGTGCTCGGCAACGGATCAGTATTTGAAGGGACCCGGATCGGCGCCCCGGTGGACCGGATCGGGGAACTGGTGTTTACCACCGGAATGGAAGGCTATCTGGAGACCCTCACGGATCCGAGCTATTACGGACAGATTGTAACCCAGACCTTCCCGCTGATCGGGAATTACGGAGTGATTGAAGAGGATTTTGAAGGCCCCAGTACGCTTTTCGGTTATATCGTCCGGAATCTGTGCGACACGCCCTCCAATTTCCGTTCAGCCTATCCGCTGAACGACTATCTGGTAGCCCGGGGAATTCCGGGGCTGTGCGGTGTGGATACCCGGGAAATCGTCCGGATTACCCGGGAAGAAGGGGTTATGAACGCAATGATCTGTGATGAAATTCCTTCCGATCTCAGCGCAATCCGTGCCTTCCGGGTTGAAAACGCGGTTGCTTCCGTTTCCGGCAGGGATACCGGGGTGTATCCCGCCGTCGGCAGCACCCGCTGCAGGGTTGCAATGATCGACTACGGCGCCAAGCATAATATCATTCGCAGCCTGCAGAAAAGGGGCTGTGAAGTGCGGGTCTGGACCGCTTTCTCCGCCGCGGAGGAAATCCTGGCTTCCGATCCGGACGGCATCATGCTTTCCAACGGTCCCGGAGATCCGGCGGAGAACACTTTCTGCATTGAACAGCTTCGAAAAATCATCGGACACAAGCCGGTGTTCGGCATCTGCCTGGGGCACCAGCTGGCGGCCCTGGCGCTGGGCGGCCGTACTGTCAAGTTGAAATACGGGCATCGCGGCGGCAATCAGCCGGTCCGTGACCTGTACGCAGGACGCACCTATATTACTTCCCAGAATCACGGCTATGCCGTTCTGTCCGATTCCCTGAAGGGGGTCGGCCGCGAATCCTTCCGCAATGTCAACGACGGCAGCTGCGAAGGCATGGATTATCCGGACAAAAACTGTTTTACCGTGCAGTTCCATCCCGAAGCTGCCTCCGGTCCCCGGGATACCGCAATTCTCTTTGACCGTTTCGTGCAAAGGATGGAGGAAATGAAACATGCCTAAAGATCAATCAATCCGGAAGGTGCTGGTCATCGGTTCAGGCCCCATTGTCATCGGTCAGGCGGCGGAATTTGACTATGCCGGTGCCCAGGCCTGCCGCGTCCTGAAAGCAGAAGGCATCAATGTGGTACTGGTAAACTCCAACCCGGCCACCATCATGACTGATTCTCACCTTGCGGATGAAATCTACCTGGAGCCGCTGAACGCCGCCACGATTCGGCGTGTGATTGAAAAAGAGCGTCCGGACGGTCTCATCGCCGGTCTGGGCGGCCAGACCGGGCTGACGCTGGCTATGCAGCTCAGCCGGGACGGAACGCTGGATGAGTTTGGGGTCCGGCTCCTGGGCTCCCCTATTTCTGCCATCGAGAAAGCGGAAGACCGGGAAAAGTTCCGGGAAACCATGCTGAAAGCCGGCCAGCCATGCGTTCCCTCCGGCATCGCCGAAACGCTGGAGGAAGCCCTGGAAGCTGCGCGGGAAATCGGATATCCGGTCATCGTACGCCCTGCCTATACGCTGGGCGGCAGCGGCGGCGGAATTGCCGCCGATGAAGCGGAAATGCGGGAGATTGCGCGCACCGGGCTGGATGCTTCGCCCATTACCCAGATTCTGGTTGAAAAATGCATCTCCGGCTGGAAAGAAATCGAGTTTGAAACCATGCGGGATGCCGTGGGCAACGTCATCGCCGTCTGCTCCATGGAAAATGTGGATCCGGTCGGAATCCATACCGGCGACAGCGTGGTGGTCGCTCCGGCCCTGACCCTTTCCGACAAGGAATATCAGATGCTCCGTACTGCTTCCCTGGACATTATCAGCGCCATCGGAATTGTCGGCGGCTGTAACTGCCAGTTCGCCCTGAATCCTGATTCCTTTGAATATGCGGTCATCGAAGTAAATCCCCGCGTCAGCCGTTCTTCTGCCCTGGCCAGCAAGGCCACCGGATACCCGATTGCGAAAATCACAACCCGGCTGGCATTGGGGTATACGCTGGATGAAATTCCCAACGATATCACCGGAAAAACCTGTGCCTGTTTCGAACCGACCGTGGATTACGTGGTGGTGAAGTTCCCGAAATGGCCCTTTGACAAGTTCTATGGTTCTTCCCGCCGTCTCGGTACGCAGATGAAAGCCACCGGGGAAGTCATGGCAATCGGTCAGTCCTTCGAGGAGGCGCTGATGAAAGCCGTCCGGGGAGCGGAAATCTCCATGGATACCCTCAACGCTCCGTCCCTGTCACAGGATCCTGTGCTGGCGCGGCTGGGCCGTCAGGATGACCGGCGTCTTTTCACGGTTTTCGAGGCCCTGAAGCAGGGAATCTCCGTGGATGAAATCTTTGAAGTAACCAAAATAGACCGTTTCTTCCTCTACCGGCTTCAGGCCATGGCGGAAGCGGAGATGAAGGCGGAAAAGAACGGCCTGCAGCCCGGCGATTACGCGGCCTTCAAAAAAATGGGGTATCCGGATTCCGCCATCCGTCGGATTTCCGGTGTGCAGGATCTGCCCGGCTGGAAAATGAGCTATAAAATGGTGGATACCTGCGGCGCGGAGTTCGCCGCAGAAACCCCTTACTTTTATTCCTGCACGGATAAAGCCTGTGAATCCCGAAGCCTGAAGCGTTCCGGACGCCCCGTGGTTATCGTGCTGGGTTCCGGCCCCATCCGGATCGGCCAGGGAATTGAATTCGATTATTCCTCTGTTCACTGCGTCTGGACCCTCCGGCGCATTGGGTATGATGTGGTCATCATCAACAACAACCCGGAAACCGTCTCTACCGACTATGACACCGCGGACCGGCTTTATTTTGAACCTCTGACGCCCGAAGACGTCATGAATGTCATCGAGGTGGAAAAGCCCGTGGGCGTCGTGGTCGCCTTCGGCGGCCAGACAGCCATCAAGCTGACCCAGTTCCTGGACCGGCAGGGCATAAAAATCCTGGGCACCAGTGCGGAATCCATCGATATTGCCGAGGATCGGGAACGCTTTGACCGTCTGCTGGAGCAGTTCGGCATCCGCCGTCCCAGGGGCATGGGCGTCCGTACAATGGAGGAAGCCGTTTCCGCCGCGGATGAGCTGGGATATCCCGTGCTGCTGCGTCCGTCCTATGTCATTGGCGGCCAGAATATGACCATCTCCCGTTCCAAAGCCCAGACGGTGGATTACATGACCCGGATTCTGTCCGGCGGCATTGAAAATCCGGTGCTGGTGGATCAGTACCTTCCGGGGATCGAACTGGAAGTGGATGTGATTTCAGACGGTCAGGATGTGCTGATTCCCGGTATCATGGAACATATCGAACGGGCCGGCGTCCACAGCGGCGATTCCATTGCCGTCTACCCGCCCTTTAACCTGACGGAGAAGTTCCAGGAAAAAATCTGCGATATTTCCATAAAGCTGGCCCTTGCACTGGGAACCCGCGGCCTGGTGAATATCCAGTACCTGATTTATGAAAACGAACTGTATGTCATCGAAGTAAATCCCCGGGCATCCCGTACCGTGCCTTATATTTCCAAGGTCACCGGGGTTCCCATGGTGGATCTTGCCTCCCGGGTGATGCTGGGCGAACCCCTGAAGGAAATGGGCTTCGGTTCCGGCCTCTATCCGGCCCCGCCCTATTGCGCCATCAAGGTTCCGGTCTTCTCCTTTGAGAAGCTGAACGATGCTGACTCCATTCTCGGTCCGGAAATGAAATCCACCGGTGAAGTGCTCGGCATTGGCATCACCAAGGCGGAAGCCCTGTTCAAGGGGCTTTCCGCGGCGGGTTTCTCCCTTCCCACCGCCAGAGACCGTTCCCATATGGGCGTGCTTCTGTCCGTGGAGGACGAGGATTTCCCCGATGCCATCGCCATGGCAAAGCGCTGTTACGATCTGGGCATCCATGTCTTCGCCACCAAGGATACCGCCCGGGCCATTTCCTCCGTGGGCATTCATGTCCGCACTGTGGCGGATCCTTCCCACAGCGATGATATCATTTCCCTCATGGAAAACGGTGAGGTAAACTATATTATTTATACCGGCGCTGTGAAGGATGACACGGTGGGAGACTACCGGGTTCTCCACCGCAAAGCCATGATCCTGGGCATTCCCTGCATGACCTCCCTGGATACGGCCAATGCGCTGGCAGATATCCTGGGTTCCCGTTTCTCCCTGGAAAACACGGAACTGGTCGATATCAACCGCATGAGAAGATGATCGTTTACAGAAAGAAGGCACTGCCGGATTCTTTCAGCAGTGCCTTCTTTTTTTGTTTCATGTAATTCAGATGTTCCCGGCTTCAGTCATTGAGGATCGCATCCCGCACCTTCCGGACTGCCTTCGCCACGTCGTCAAACTGTTCCGGGGTCAGCGACTGAGGTCCGTCGCACAGGGCCCGGGGCGGATCGTTGTGCACCTCAATCATCAGGCCGTCCGCACCGCATGCAGCGGCGGCCAGCGCCATGGGTTTCACATACCGCGCCGCGCCGGTGGCATGACTGGGATCCACCACTACCGGCAGATGGCTCAGTTCGTGCAGCACTGCCACCGCAGACAGGTCCAGTGTGTTCCGGGTGTAGGTCTCAAAGGTCCGGACTCCCCGCTCGCAAAGGATCACCTGCTCGTTCCCGCCGGCCATGATATATTCGGCACTCATCAGCAGTTCCTTGATATTGTTGGCCAGGCCCCGTTTCAGCAGGATCGGCTTCCGGATCCGGCCCAGTTCCTTCAGCAGCTCAAAATTCTGCATGTTCCGGGCTCCCACCTGAATGATGTCCACATCCTCAAACAGCGGGAGATGTGCGATATCCATGATCTCCGTAATAATCGGCAGCCCCGTCAGTTTTTTTACTTCCGAAAGAATCCGGATTCCTTCCTCGTGAAGTCCCTGGAAATCATAGGGCGAGGTCCGCGGTTTGAAAGCTCCGCCCCGCAGCACGCCGGCTCCGCTGGCTTTCACGGACCGGGCAATGGTTTCCACCTGGGCTTCGGATTCAACGGAGCAGGGGCCGGCAATCAGCTGAAACGCCCCGCCGCCGAAAGCGGCATCCGTTCCTTCCACCCGCACAACGGTGTCGTCCGGATGAAATTTCCGGTTGGCTTTTTTGAAAGGTTCCGAAATCCGGGTAACGCCTTCCACAAACTCCAGTCCGCGGATCAGGTCCGTATCAATCCGCGTGGTATCGCCGACCAGACCCACAATCGTCTGAAACTCGCCCACGGAAATATGCGTCCGTACACCCTGGCTCTCCAGCCATTGAATCAGCCGTTCCTGTTCCTCCGCCCGGATACCTTTCTTCAGTGCAATAATCATGTTATTCAGTCTCCTGATTTTATTCTGAGCTTATTTGTCAAACGGCTTGGGAACCGGCTTCGTAACCTTTTCCAGCGCTTTTTTCCGCCGTCCCTTGACCTCGCTTGGCACCGCCTGAATATCTCCGGCTTTTGTCAGCGCCATCTTGGTCAGGCTCGGACCCAGCAGTTCGTAGACCAATACGCCGAACAGCACGATATTCCGGATCATGGTTCCATCCTGGCCGCCCAGCACCCGGTAGGCTGTTGAACACATTCCTAAAGCCACACCGGCCTGGGGCAGCAGGGTAATGCCCAGGTATTTCCGCACGGTTTCCGGACTTTTGGCCAGCACCGCTGACCAGTGGGCTCCGAAGTATTTGCCCAGCGACCGGGCAATAATATAGATCACGCCGATCAGCACAACGGACGGATCCTTGAAAACGTCAAACTCCAGCGCCGATCCGCTCAGCACAAAGAACAGGGTAATGGCCGGTCCGCTCCAGCGGTCCGCCTGCAGCATCAGATCCTCGCTCAGGGGACAGAAATTGCAGAATACGGTTCCCAGCATCATGCACACCAGCAGTGAGGAAAACCCGAACGTAAAGGATCCGACCGGAATCTTCAGCTGACTGACCGCCACCGTAAGAATAACGCTGCCGACAATCAGTGCGTTCCGGTTCCGGTGGGAATGGAAGTAGCGTTCCAGATAAGTCAGCACCACACCCGTCAGCCCACCGAAACCCAGGGACAGAATCACTTCCATCAGCGGTTCAAGAATCAGCGCCGCAACCTGAGTGGTCCCGTTTTTCATAGCCTGGGCGATCCCGAAGGAAACCGCGAAGATGACCAGACCCACCGCGTCATCCAGCGCAACCACCGGCAGCAGGACATCCGTCACCGGGCCTTTGGCTTTGTACTGGCGTACCACCATCAGGGTCGCTGCGGGAGCCGTGGCTGCCGCAATGGCGCCCAGAGTAATGGCAACCGGAAGGCTCAGCAGATCCGGCCGGATGAAATGGAACACAATCAGCGCAATATCCACGCAGGCCGAGGCGATCACCGCCTGCAGAATGCCGATGATCGTCGCCTGCTTTCCGGTCTGCTTCAGGGCGGAAAGGCGGAACTCGTGGCCGATGGCAAAAGCAATGAATCCCAGGGCTACATCACTGATCAGAGAAAGGGAATCCACTTTCTCAAACGTCGTAAAACCGATGCCGAGCCGTCCCAGCACACAGGGGCCAATCAGTACGCCGGCAACCAGGTACGCTGTGACGTCAGGCAGGTGAAATTTAACAAATAACCGGGTCATCAGCAGTCCTGCGAACAGGGCGATTGCAATCAGCAGGAGCGTTTGCATAAAGGAGTCAGGCTTCCTTTCCTTATCGTTTCACGGCGGCCATTGTACCACTTTTATTTCCCGGAAACAAGCCTTAATACAACTCTGAGACAAGCTTTCCGGCCTTGCACCGGTGATCCCTCCTGTGATAAAATATTCGCTGTCGGAAATCCTTATTCTCCCCGCGGCGGGGAATCATCTCTTTCATATTAAAACAGGAGCGTATCAATCATGAATCATGTTACAAAGGACATCTGCTACATCGGTGTAAACGACCATGATCTGGATCTTTTCGAAGGACAGTACATTGTGCCTCTCGGTATGGCCTATAATTCCTATGTGATCCTGGATCAGAAAATTGCCGTAATGGATTCCGTGGACCGCCGGTTCGGGGAACCCTGGCTGAAAAACCTGGAGGAAGCGCTCTCCGGCCGTACTCCGGATTACCTCATTGTGCAGCATATGGAACCGGATCATTCCGCCAACATTGCCCTTTTCATGGAAAAATATCCGGCGGCTGTGGTGGTTTCCTCCGCCAAAGCCTTCACCATGATGAAAAATTTCTACGGGGAGGATTTTGCTGACCGCCGCCTGGTGGTGGCGGAGGGGGCTGAGCTTTCCCTGGGCGCCCATACGCTGCAGTTCATCGGCGCTCCCATGGTGCACTGGCCGGAAGTCATCATGACCTATGACCGCGCGGACCGGGTGCTTTTCTCCGCCGATGCGTTCGGCAAGTTCGGTGCCCTGGATACGGAAGATCCGGAGGGCTGGGCCTGCGAAGCCCGCCGCTACTATTTCGGCATTGTCGGCAAATACGGCGCCCAGGCCCAGGCTGTTCTGAAAAAAGCATCCGCGCTGGATATTCAGGTGATCTGCCCCCTCCATGGCCCCGTTCTGCAGGAAAACCTTCCCTACTATCTGAATCTTTACAACACCTGGACCACCTACGGCGTGGAAACGGAAGGCGTTGCCGTATTTTATACCTCCGTTTATGGCAATACGGAAAAAGCCGTTCATCTTCTGGAAGAAAAGCTGAAGGAAAAGGGCTGCCCCAAGGTTGCGGTCAGCGATCTGGCCCGGGACGATATGGCTGAGTGTGTGGAGGATGCCTTTCGTTACGGAAAGATCGTCCTGGCCACCACCACCTATAATGCCGATATTTTCCCCTTTATGCGTACCTTCCTTGAAACCCTTGCTGAGCATGGCTGGCGCGGCCGGAAAGTCGGCCTCATGGAGAACGGTTCCTGGGCGCCCACCGCTGCGAAAGGAATGAAAGCCCTCCTGGAAGGCTGTAAGGATACCGCCTTTGCCGAAACCCAGGTTCGGATTCTCTCCTCCCTTTCCGAGGAGAACAAAGCGCAAATCGAAGCCCTGGCGGAGGAAATGCTCCGCTGACCCGGTTTCCCCTGAAAAAAGGACCTGCAATTTCTGCAGATCCTTTTTTTTATCTCTTCGTTGGGTCAGCTGTGTTTCTTTTTCATAAAGGTGGCTCCGATGGCCACCGCAGCACCAGCCAGCGCGAATCCGGTGGCAGTCAGCATGGTGGGCTGCACCCCCGCGTTTTTGAACATACTTCCGCCGATCAGGCTCGCCAGAACCGATCCGATGGTTGTCATGCTGAAGGCCAGGCTCTGGGCCTTCGCAGAATCCTTTCTCGCAACAACCTCGTCTGCGTATCCGACAATCAGTACCGTGTACAGCGCATAGCTGGGAGCCTGCAGCATACGGCTGGCAAACAGCAGCGGAATGTTCGGAGCCAGCGCGTAAGCCAGTGTTTTCAGTACAAAGAACACAAAGGACAAACGGATATACTGAACCCGACTCCATCGTTTCGGAAGCTTGTACGCAAAGATCATTACCGGAATTTCCGTAATGGCTGTAAAGGCAGCCAGATAACCCATAACCGCAGGCCCGCCGCCTACATTTTCCACCAGGTTGATCAGGAAGTTTCCGTCGGTGTTATGGGCAATATAAATCAGGATGGTTCCAAACAGCATCAGGCAGAACGCCCGGTTGTCCCGTACAAAGGCGGTCAGCGAGGAGGATCTTTCCTGAACCGCGGCAGTCTCTGCCGGTATCCGGCTTTCCGCATCCTGGAGATCCCGGTCCACCATCCGGTTCCCGAAACCCTGCAACAAAATCACTCCGATTCCCGCCAGCGGCAGAATCCGGTATCCAAGGTTCTCCGTCAGGATCCCCAGCAGCGTGCTCAGAATCATGAAAGCAAAGCTTCCCATGGACCGGGAAAGGCCGAAATTCAGCGGAGCCCGGGCATGTTCCAGACGGACGCAGAGATCCAGGTTCAGTGCGTTCACCGGCATCATGAAGGCAAGATAAAGAATGTAGCAGGCCGAGGTAATCAGGCTCTCCCGGGGGTTCAGCCAAAGCTCGGCAAGCAGTACCAGCTGGATTCCAAGCAAAGTATAAATCACCCAGGCGTGCCGTATTTTCCGGTTCCGGTCAATCCATGCTCCCAGCGCCGGGCCCAGCAGGGCACCGCCCACATTTCCCAGTGCGAGAATGATCCCGATCTTTTCGTCATCATATCCCGCGCCGTGAAGGAAAACCGCCGCATAGGCGGTCACCACGCAGAAAGCCATCCAGAAACCGCCGGTAATCAGGATATAGTGAAATGTCACCGGAGTAATTTTCCTCTTCATAAAACCTCCGTACTTCCTGTCCGGCGGAAGAATCGTTTTCCTGAATCAGCAGTCCTCCGGATCAGCGGTGTTCCGCTTTTTCATGGCTTTCCGTCCCGGACCGTCTGTTTCGCCGTATTATAGCATGGAGTTGTCCGGCCTGTCCATCCTGCTTTCCGGCAACAGAAAAGGACCGCTCTTTCGAGCGGTCCGGAGTTAACCTAATCAGAAGAATTATTCAGCGGGAGTTTCCGCAGCTTCTTCTTCAGCGGCAGCAGCAGCTTCAGCTTCGGCAGCCTTCTTGGCGTCATATTCTTCCTTGGTCATGTCGCCGTTGAACACAGCCAGCATATCCGTCCAGACGGGGGTGGCGGATTCAACTGCTTCAGCGGGGCTCATGCTGCTGATCGGTCCCCACAGCAGGGCGCTGCCCAGCACGTCGTTGGTGGAGCCCAGCAGGTAGGTCTTGTTGGCAACACTGTGCTCGGCTTCACGCATCATGGCGTAGGTTTCGTCCACAGCGCGCTCGTCGGTGTAGTTGTACTTGTTGCCGATCCAGCCGGTCTCGTTGTCAACACCGGGGGTATCGTTGGTGTACAGGTCATAGATCAGCTGAATCTTCTTGCTGGTCTCTTCGTCATAAACGTTCGGGATGCCGTAGATGTTGTCGCAAGCCA
Organism: Clostridia bacterium; assembly: GCA_017526525.1. Lineage (GTDB taxonomy): Bacteria > Bacillota > Clostridia > Christensenellales > Aristaeellaceae > Aristaeella. Next base: position 73,976 of record JAFXRG010000014.1, read on the forward strand.
TGGCAACGTAGGTTTCCGCATTGGGTCCCTTGGGGAACATAACAGCGCCCCACTCGTCTTCCATGTCAGCCATTTCAGCGCCGTCATTGAATCCCTGCCAGGTCTGTCCGGGATAGAAGGCAACGGTGCCCTGCTTCCAGTAATCTTTGAACCAGTCCCAGTTGGAATCGGCGGGCTGAGGAGCCATGTAGTTTTCAGCCATGGTCTTCCGCATCTGCAGAGCGTCCAGAGCGGGCTGAGAGTTGCAGGCGATAGCCAGCTTGCCGTTTTCGTCATAATCGAAGAACGCAGCATTGTTGCTGAACATCAGACCGATCGCCAGCTCGTCGCCGGAACCGACCATGCCATAGATGTCATACACGCCGTCGTTGTCCAGGTCGCGCTGTACCTTGTCCATGATTTCAATCATCATGTCCCAGGTCCAGGTGCCGTTAGCCTGAGCGTCATAGATGGAGTCGGGCTCGATACCGGCTTCCTTCAGCACCCGCTTGTTGAAGAACATGCAGCTGCGGGGCTCGGTCTTGCCGGCGTGCACGCCGTAAACTTTTCCGTCCTTGGTCATGAAGTCCAGGTCGGCCTTGTTCCACTTCTCGGCGGAAAGGTCAATCGTCCAGGGCATGTACAGGTTGTTGGCCAGAGGAGTGCCGGCGAAGTCGGCAGCCACGGCAACCAGGCACAGCTTGCTGTTGTCCTTGTTCATAACCATGTTGGCCAGTTCAGAGGGGTTGCCGGCCCAGTCGCTCAGAGCGGTCTCAACGATTTTCACGTTGTAGGTGGCTTCCAGCCAGTCACGGTAGTCATACAGCAGCTGGGTTTCTTCATCGGGTTCGGCGGTGCGGGCACTGTGATTTTCATCATCGTTGCTCCACCAGTCATAGATGTAAACAGTAGCGCCACCGAAGTCAAGACCTTCGATGATTGCCGGGTAACCTTCGGGAACAGTTTCCGCGGCCGCAAAGCTGAAGCATCCGAGCATCATCAGAGCAGCCAGAACCAGAGCCATGATTTTCTTCATACCGAGAAAACCTCCTTTTTTATTTCCATACAGCACCCCTTCAGGCTGCCGTATAGTAACGAATGGATGAATGACGTTCCTTTGTCATTTGCAATGGGATTATATCCCAGATTGCACAAATATTCAAGTATTGGATTAAATTATTTTATGTTTCGTGCAGAGAAAGTACATACAAATTATGTCATTCTTTTGATCCCGTCATGGCAAGGCTTTCCACGAAAGTCCGCTGCGTGAAGCAGTACAGGATGATCAGCGGAATGCAGCACATCAGCACGGCAATGGAAATCAGCTGCAGCTGGCGTCCGTTCGGCACCACCACGGCCTGTGTTGCGTCGCTGGAGAAATAGCGTCCCATCCGGCTGGCCATTGTGCTCATCCGGACCGAAAGCATATTATAGCCGGACAGGAAATTACGCGTGTAGAAAAGATCTGTCCACTGCCAGACAAAGCTGAAAAGGAAGCAGCTGGCGATAGTCGGTACAGCATCGGGAAGCATAATCTTCACAAAGGTATGCATGGTTCCGCAGCCGTCCACATAGGCCGCCTCTTCCAGGCTTTCCGGCACGCTCTTGAAATATTGCCTCAGCATATAAATGAAGAGTCCGTTTTTCAGGCCCATACAGGTCAGGCTCATCATGATATACGGCAGCAGCGAGGACCGCAGATTCAGTGCGGATCCGGTGGTTGCCTGGAAGATACCGAACACATCGAAATTGGAGAAAGTCACGTACAGAGCCGTCTGGATCGTCTGTGGCGGAATGATGATCAGCATCACGACACATGCAAACCAGAACTTTTTCAGCGGGAACTCGAAACGCGCAAATCCGTAGGAAACCAGCGTGGCCGCCACAACCTGGCAGATGGAAACCACAATGGAAATCCACAGCGTATTCAGCATGGACGTGGGCATGTCCGTCAGGTCATAAACAATCTTGAAGTTCTCCAGCGTCACGTGCCGCGGCAGCAGGATAATGGTGGAATCGTACAGGTCCTGTTCCTTCATCAGGCTCATGGCAAAACGGGTAACCATCGGCTGGATAATCATGAAGCACAGGCCGAACATCAGCAGCGCACGGACCACCGAAATTGTAATCTGCTTGACCCGGCGCTTCAACAGATAGCCTTCGCTTCGGCGGTTACGGACCCAGAAGTTTTTGTTTTCGCCGATAAAGACTGTATTGTCCTTACTCATATGACTTCACCGTCCTTGTAATAATCAGGGTGCTGATTGCGATGAAGGCCAGCGCAACCCCGAAATAGATCCAGCTCATTGCAGATGCGACGCCGAAGTTCAGCTGTACGCCGTACATGACGGTGTTGATCCGTTCCATAACCCGGTTGTCGTTCTTCATGAAGAAGTCGATGATCGTGTAGATCGTGTTCACCAGCAGCAGCGGGCTGACCATCGGGAAGGTAATCTTCCAGAAGGATTCCCATGCGGAACAGCCTTCCACATCCGCCGCCTCATACAGGGAAGGCGAAATGCTCTGCAGGCCGCTCAGGAAAATGATGATCTGTATGCCGCTCGCCATAACAATGTCATAGATCGCATCAATCATCTGGAAAACAACGTCAAACACATCCCCTGCCACACCGGATACGGAAATCAGATTCTGCAGGGATTCGGAAATATTGATCCCGGAGGAGTTCTGAACAGAATTCCCGATATCGCTCATCATGTTGTAAAACTCGTTGGAGCTTTCAATTCCGGGCAGCACGCCGGAAGAAAGAATCACCGGCAGGAAGAAGATAATCCGGCAGAAAATTCTTCCCTTGAACTTCTGATTCAGAATCACCGCGATCACAAAGCTCATTACGATGGTTGCGATGGTGTTGATGGCCATGCGGCCGATTTCCTGAACCAGCAGCTGGTTATAGTTCGGGTCCGTCGCCAGTGCGTAATGGTAATTCCCCAGAGGCAGGGAGATTCGTGTTCCGAAGATGGAGTACTCCCTCATCACGTGGGTCATGGTAAATCCGGCGCCGGGAACCAGCTTGACTTCGCTCAGGCTCATCTGCAGGGAAAGAATCAACGGCCTGACCATGAAGAAAAGGAAGCCGATGATGAAAGGAAGGATAAACAGGGTCCCGATTCTTGCTCTGCGGGCCGGCATGGTATGGTAAATCTTGTTTCCGGGCACATACATCTGAACCGACTCGGTAATCCCGGAATACCAGTGTTCCCGGTGTTTTCGCTGTTTCTTGCTCATTTACCGTTCCCCCTTATGACCAGATAATCCCGGGCCGGAATCTTTCCGTTTTCTCCCTTGTACTCTTCGTTTCCGTAATTCACGTAAACCTTTGTTCCGTCTTCATAGGATGTTACGGAAACCAGTTCCGTCAGCTGCTTGTGATCGGTAATCCGCTGCTGGTTCAGGCCGGACATTTCCTTCTGATAGCGGTTGATCATCTCCAGTGCGGTGGTCTTCCAGCGGTTGTATCCGGAAGCGGTGTAGCAGCTGTACATGGAATCCCGCAGAATGGTGGTATCGGCATTCATGAAGCAGAAGTTCAGTCCCGCGCCGTATTCCGCACATTCCAGCAGCGCTGTCTGGTAGTCTCCGGAAAGGTTGATCGCCTCGCCGGTATAGTTCTTCATTCCGTGAATCGCAATCTGATAGAAAGGAATCCGCTGGTCAATCAGCGCGTAAGCGTTACCGGTCAGGTTCATGTCCGTAATCATATCCGCATACGGAATCGCATAGTCATTCCCTTCCTTGATCGTGACGAAAAGCTCTTTCGCATTCGCCTCTTTCAGGGTCTGAATGTCCATCTCCTTCACTTTCTCGCGGGTAACGGTGTTCTGAACATAATAGTCGGCACTCAGCAGGTTTCCGATGTCCCGGAAAGCCACGCCCGCGGCGCCTCTGTCCGCAAGACCGTTGATCAGGTTGGTGGCGCACCGCTTTGCAAAATCAGGCCGCACCAGATAATAGGATTCCTGCCAGTCGGACTGCTGATAGGTAACGATGTCGTAATTGTAAAGCCGTACCTGTTCTCTTGTCGTAAAGCGGGCCGCATTGGAGAAGGCCGTAAATCCGTCCATGACTCCGCTGTCATAGGCAAAGCAGCTGATTCCGTCAAAGGAAAGCATCACATTCCGGTTCTTCGCGTCGGCAATCAGCTTTTTCATGCCGTTCTCCCCGCCCAGGTCGCCCAGAACGTGGATTCCGGTCAGTACCTTCTGGCGGACGCCGCCGTTGCACCATCCGGTCATCCGGATGTGAAGGTCCTTCACTCCGCCATCCAGCAGCTCGTTCATGATCCTGCCGGAGTCTTCGAAGGTAGTGGTGGCAATGATGGAATCAACCGGGAAACCGGCTTTCGGGATAATTTTGTTCACCGCGCCGACCAGTTCCACATTCACCGGGATTTCCTGGCTGGCCAGATCCCCTCTCATCTCCTTGTTGCTTCTCAGGTACTCGCCGTAAGCCGCCGCCATATCCACATAGTTGCCGCCGCTCACAAAACGATACCGCTGAACCAGGGTGTCATCCGGTATCTGCTTTTCATACATGTAAAGCAGCTGTGCCGTCCGGCCGGAAACATTGAACCGGTCGTAATGCAGTACGTTGTACTTGCTGTAAACGAAATTGTAGCTGTTGAAGCGGCCGGCGATATCTGCGTTGATACCGGCATAGGAGCTTCCGCCTTCAATCATGCAGATGAAGGAACCGTCCTCCTGGCCCATTCCGAAAACGGGGAACGCGTTCCGGGTCTCGCTGACAACTTCCGTCCGTTCCGTTGCGTAGTCCCAGCCGTACAGGTTTGCGTAGTAAGGGGACTGGGAAAGTTTGCCGTTGTTGTAATTGATCAGCGCTCCGCCGCCTTCCGGCAGCATGATGAAGCCTTCCTGGTCCGCTCCTGCCGCGCCGAACATCGGTAAAATGCTGATATAGGTCAGCGGGCTTCCGCCGTCGCAGCGCACTTCGCTGTACGGAACCTCAACCACCAGGTCGTCCCCGTCCAGCCGGTAAATCACGGAAACATTGAAAACAGGACCGTTGTTGCTCTTCGTTCCGGCCACGTTCTGCTGGTCGATATCGAATTCTTCCTGCGTATATCCGGCTTCTTCAAAGAACACCTGGATTTTTTCCTTGTTGGTGGCTTTTGTATCGGACTTGATGATATAAAGGGCCTGCTCGGCGGCGGAAGGATACAGTTCCAGGATTTCATCCTTGTTTTCCTTCTTGTCCAGCTTGTCCGGCTCCACCAGCGTGTAAACGGAGCTGACTTGCTTTTTGCCTTTCTTGGACATGGCGTCCGTGAACTGCTTGTACCGTTCAACCGTGATCGCGCTCGGAATCAAATAGTTCTTTTCAATTTTACCGATGGCGTAATCGACCCGGATGGAACCGTCCGCCTGCTGGGCCAGCTTGTACGTCTGGTTCTGAATGGAATAGGTGTAATTGTTGAATTCGATTTCACCGCCGCTGAAGGTATAGGTCACATTCAGGGTGGAGGAAAGTGCTTCCTTGTTGGACCCCATGGCAATGGGATCGCTGTCCCGTTTTTCGGGGTTGGAATACCACACCTTGTCTGATTTTTTGTCTTTTACCGTAAACTGGGTGGTCGCCTGATCCATTTCAAACAAGAGGGCATCGTTCTCCATGGTAAGCTTCCCGCTGATTCCCTCAGAGCTGACCACCTCCGGCGGTCTGCCGAAGGAATCCTCCTTCTGGGAATAAATCGGCACAAACACAAACCATACCAGCGCAGCCAGAGCTGCCAGCACGATGACCCAGGGCAGCAGCCTCAGGACGAGGGACTTCTTTCTTCTCATATCCGTGATCCCTCCTTTTTAATACAAGCGGTAAACAATTTCCCGATACAGACTGATGAAGTATGCAATCGCATCACTCAGCAGGCTGAAGAATACCAGTACCAGGAAAATGATCACCAAAGCGCCGACTACGGTTACAATCAGGAAAATAAACGTTTTACCGGGGCCGTAATCGTGTATTTCCATCAGGCCGACAAACACCAGGAATACGCACCAGATCACCGAAACGGACAGGAACACGCTGTAGAAGCTTCCCTCTTCGAATGTCAGCATATTGCTGACCAGGATCATGGGAAGCTGAAGCAGGACATACGGCACCAGTGCGTAGCACATGGCCATATAAATATCCTTGAACCGTCCTTTTCCGTCAAACAGGGTGGTCATCGCCCAGTTGGCCAGACACAGCACCAGGAAAGGCAGCAGCAAAGACAGCGCTTGTTCAAAGATGTTCAGGTGCTGTATCGGAGCCGAAATAAACTGGAAGCTGGTCAGCATCAATTTCAGGACCCGCGTCAGCAGGAAGAGGAAAAGAAAGGTATGGGCTGCGGCAATACTGCCTTTTTTTTCATGCACCAGGTCCCAGAAACCGTCAAATGGATGCGTGATAACATACAGGGAATAGCGCAGCGAGCTGGCGTAATTTTTCCACCAGGCCTTGCGGCTTTCCGCTTTGATTGCCTTTGCGGGCTTACTTACGGACTTTGCTATGCTCATGCATGACCACCTCCCACTTCATTCTCTTCATTCTGCCGATGACCAGCGGAACAATCAGCAGAAGCGCAACGATCAGGATGATCCACCAGATATTCTTTTCAACCCATTCTTTCCTGTAGAGTTTGAAGGCTCTGCCGTAGTTTTCCCGGTCGTGGGCCATCTCAAAGTATTTCATGGCTCCCTGGAAGTCATTCTGGCGGAGAACAGCCCGGCCGATTCCGCGGAAAGCAAGCGGATAATTGGCGTTCATCCGCAGGACAGCATCCCACAGTTCAGCGCTCTGATCGTACTGCCCCTGCAGGTAACTGTTGATGGCGTCAAAGATCATGCTTCCGTATTCCGTGGGGGTAAACACGGTAATATTGTTTTTCAGCTGGTCCAGCACCAGCAGACTGTATCCGACATGCTCCACACTGACCGCGCCTGTAAAGGCGCCGTCCACATTCCCTTTGGTTCCGAAAGCCCACAGAAGAACGCCCTGGCTGTCATAACCGAAAAGACGCCCCCTCGTCCTGTCAACCGCCACGTAGATATCATTGTCAAGTACCGTGATATCCGTGAATCTGCTGGGTCCGTTCTGGGTGCTTTCCTGAATCCACCACTGATCGCCGATGGGAGGATACCGGTCGTTTTTGATCAGGATGTCGTTTCCCAGGCTGTTCAGGCGGCGGATCGGTTTGGCCGAGTCAGACTTCAGATCGTATTCGCTGAAAATCGTGTTCGTGGCGTAAATGAACCCGTCCTTGTCAATGCAGATATTCTCATATTCGGTCGGCACAAAGCTTTCGGATGCAGCGCGCTGTTCCTTCGTCTGGAAATATCTTTTCCAGATGTATTCAGCCATGTTGATGGAAACCGCGTTGGCCCCGATGAATCCGGAGAAAGTACCGTCTTCCTCGAATTTGGCAAGTCCCTTGTTGACATTCACACACAGCACATAAACGCGGCTGGCCACATCAACCACCAGTTTGTTCGGAAGGAAGGAAATGCTTTGATCGAATGTGGCGTCCAGGGGTTTGGTGAATTCCCAGATCACATTCAGGTCCTTGTCCATTTTCAGAACCCGGTTGTTGTTTGTGTCCGCAACATAGATGTTGCCGGCCTCATCCACCGCAATGTCATTCGGCGCGTTAAAGAAGGTGGAAACAGCGCCTTCATCGTTCTTTTTCCACGCCTCATATTGCCAGATACGGCATCCGGCGGCTTTGGCGTTCTCCTCCGCAGTCATAGCCTCGTCATGGGCTGTCTCTTCCGCTGCCCTGGCTTCTTCCAGGTCCGTCGTAGCCTTGGCGATTTCCTCATCGGAAGCCAGCTGGTCGCGGGACGGATCCTGCAGTGCAGCCAGCGCTTTTTCCGCGTTCAGTGTCTGCGCGATTTTTGCCTCGTATTCCTTGGTTTTGTTGTAATAGTTTTCCGCGTGCGTATAGTCTTCAATAGTGCCGGCGGCTTCGCTGATGACCCGTTCCACCCGGAAGTCGTCACCCTTCATCCGGATCTGGATAATCCGGTTGTTGCCCGTATCCGCCACATACAGCTCCTGCCCTTTTACAAAAAGGCTCTGGGCTTTCCTGATTCGCGTGCCTCCCAGGTTGTCCAGTCCCAGGGATACGCTGTCAATCACCTTGCTTACCCGGTATGCGTCCGGAGAAGCCTGCGCGTCTCCCCAGTAATCATAGTTATATGTATAGGAAGTGCTGAATCCGTCGCGTTCCAGATTGAAGCTGTCGTCCGCTGCAGCGGGCACTGCTGTCATCAGAAGCGCCAGGCAGCTCAGAACCGCCAGCACTTTCATCATGGCTCTCACTGTGTTTTCCCTCCCGTTTCGTCATTATGTCCTGATTCGGAAATCCGCTCATCAATCCTTGATGCCGGAAGAAGCCATGGTTTCCAGAATCCGGCTCTCACTGAGCGTGAAGATGATAATGGGAACCGCAGTAATGATGACCTGTGCCGCAGCTACCTGGCCGGTACGGGCAATACCGCCGGCCTGGATCTGTCCCAGGGCGTAAACCAGCGTCTTCTTGGCCTCAGAGTAAATCACCGTAGCGGCGCTGTTGTTCCACAGGCTCTGCACACTGAAGATGATCATGGTCAGCCATGCAGGCTTCACATTCGGCATCACAATGTGCCAGAACACTCCGAAGGTGGAGGCGCCGTCGATGGTCGCTGCTTCAATCAGCGCCGTCGGCAGTCCCTCCATGAACTGTTTCATCAGGAACAGGCCGATGGGAGCCGCAAAAGCAGGAAGGATCAGTGCCCAGTAGGTATCGATCATTCCCAGTCTGCTCATGATCAGATAGTTTGGAATACCGGTCACATAACCGGAGAACATCAGGCAGGTTGTAACCACAGCGAAGAAAGCACGTCCGCCGGGGAACTGATACTTCGCAAGCACGAACGCTGCCATGCTGGCAATAATCAGGTGTCCGAAAGTACCTGCGAAGGTGATGAAGATGGTATTCACCAGATACCGGCTGAAGGGAACCCAGCTCTGGCCCATGGTCACAAACAGATCGGCAAAGTTGTCTGTCGTGGGATGGGCCGGCCACACGGGCGGCGGGAACCGGAAAAATTCATCCAGTGGTTTCAGGGAAGCGCCGATCTGGAAAATCAGCGGGAATGCCATCGCCAGGCCCATGAGGATCAGCAGCAGGTAAATGCCGATGTCGCCGGCAATGGAACGGTTCGGATGGCGGCGGGTAATCAGATGCTTTTTGACCTGAATCTTCTCGCCCCGCAGCTCTGCCAGGCGGTGCAGTTCATCGCCGCGGGTCTTTGTCGTCACCGGCTTGTCCGCCCAGTTTTTATCCATCTGGTTATAGACCTTCAGACCGTAATCCAGATCAAAAATGTACCGGCTGTCATCCTTCAGGATGACGGTCACCTGGCTGCTGGTGCCGCCCCGGCGGATATTGTCCAGCCGGTGCAGGCGGGTATATTTCCATTCAACCAGCGGTGCGTCCTTCCCTTTCTCATAGAAGGCAGCCCCGGTCTCTCCGGCCACAAGAGTTCCCCTGTATTTCCTGCCGGAAATGGTTTTCATCGTACCTATGGATTTAACAGTGTTCTGTTCGCTCATCTCAGGTACCCACCCTTCCCAGCAATCCGGCAATTGCTTTTTTGCACAGAATCATGACCAGGAACAGAATGGTCGCAATGGCGCTGGCATAGCCCATCTCAAACCGGCTGAAACCGTAGTCAAACAGATGCGTAACCACCGTGCGTGCCGCGTAGTCCGTAGAAGGATATCCGCACAGGATTCTCGGAACGTCGCTGACATTGAAAGCGGAAGTGATGCTCATCACCGCGCCGAAGAGCAGCATGGGTTTCATGCTCGGCAGGGTGATGTGATACAGTTCCTGCCAGCGGTTCCGTACGCCGTCCACATAGCCGGCTTCATACATGCTCTTGTCAATTCCCTGGAAACCGGCCACAAAGCTCAGGAACCCTGTGCCCATGCTCATCCACAGGATGATGATGATCAGGATCGTCATCATGTAGGTGGGATCCAGCAGCCACAGCTTCGGGGCATCAATCAGGCCGAACTCCATCAGGATCGCATTGAACCATCCGTAGGCGTCTCCCCGGAAGATGATGGAAAAAACGGTGTAGGCGTTGGCAGAAATGGACGGGGCGTAGAACACCACCACAGCGATCGCCCGCAGCCACTTCGGCAGCTCGTTGATGAACCACGCGAAAAGGAAGGAGAGAATGTATCCCACAGGACCTGTGATTACGGCAATCACGAAGGTGTTCTTGACTGACGTCAGGAATACCTCGTCCTGCAGGATCAGGTTGATGTAGTTCTGGAAACCGATAAACCGGGCCGGCTCCAGGATGTTGTAGTACGTAAAGCTGTAGAAAATGGAAGTTGCAATCGGCAGAATGAAGAATGTGAAAAACAGGATGGCATAGGGCGCCAGGAACAGATAGCAGACCTTGTTCCGTTTGGCCAGCTGTATACCGTGCTGCATCTTTTCACGTCTCATGGTCAGATAGCGTGAACCGAAAGACTGAGTTTGCATGCTTTACGGGCCTCCTTCCTTCTTAGTCGACCGGCAGGTTGAATTCCTGCCGTTTGATCTTGATTTCTTCGTTGATGGTACGCGCGTAGGTCAGCAGCGTCTCCCGCGGATCTTCCTTGGTGGTGATCACGCGGCGGATGGCGTTGGTCATATGGCGCGTGGTGGAGTAGCCGCCGGCGATTTCAGGGAACCCGTGGGTCTGGCTCATCTGGTTCTGCAGAACTTCCAGTTGGCTGTTGCTCCAGGCCAGCTGCCGAAGCGCATCCCGGTTCGCGGTCTGATACCGGGCGCTGGCGCCCAGCACGCTTTCCATTTCGCGGCCGAAACGCACCTGTGCGTCCGCGCTGACCCACCACTTCATGAACTCCCAGGCGTTCTGCCTGACCTTCTCGTCATCGGTCTTGATCATCATGCAGCAAAGGCCGCCCGTATGGCAGGTCCGGTCGATGGTGCCGTCCTCCCGCCGGGTGCCGGGAACCATGGCGAAGTCCCACAGCCCGCGGATTTCAGGAGCGGAAACCATCAGGGTGTTGTAAGTCGCATAGGAGGCAATGCCCATGGGCATCAGTCCGCTGCGGAAGCGGCTTGCAAAATCGTACACCGTAGGCAATCCGTAATCGTTGTACAGGCTGACATACTGTTTGAAAGCTGCCACGCCGGCTTCGCTGTCAATCAGCGTGCGTCTGGCATCCTTCTCGTAGATTTCACCGCCGTTCTGGTAAATCATCGTGTTGAACACGGAGGTGTCCGCCACGGCGATGTCCGGGAACGGAATACCCACTTCCAGGCTGTCGCCCTGAATGGTGGGCAGCTCGGCAATCAGTTCCTCCCAGGTTTCCGGAACCTTCAGTCCCATTTCCTCCAGGATATCCTCCCGGTAGAACAGCAGCGGGAAGTCCTGGGTTTCCGGAAGTCCGAACACGCCGGTCTTGGTTCCGTTGTTATAGCTCAGCGGATCGATGATGCTCTGGTAGAACGGTTTTGTCACCTCCGCGAAATCCGGGAACTGGGTCAGGTCTTCCACGGCGTTCCGCATGGCGTAGTTTACAGCAAACCATCCGCTGACGCTCAGAACGATATCCGGTCCGTTGCCGGCCACCACAGCGGTCAGGATGGCGTCCGCCTGCACCAGTTTGATATTGACCTTGATTCCGCTCTTGGCGGTAAATGTGTCATCCACCATGGTCTTCAGCACAGTGCTCTGGTCGCGGCCGGTGGTGATCCAGATGTTCAGCACGTCATCCTTGGCGTCGTACTTGTTGCCCAGGGAGTTATAGTCAACAAAGAAGGAGCTTACGCAGCTGCGAACCTCGTGGGCGAAGCTTTCAAAGAAGTTTTCGCGCACATCCGGTACCTTTGCGTTCTCGCCCGTAACCATAATCAGGTCCACATCCAGCTTGCTTTCGGACATGTTCTGCATGGCGGAGCCCAGGGACGTGATGTTGTCCTTGAAGCTGGTAAAGCTTTCGGTAATCCTTTCGTTCATTTCCATGAACTGTTCCAGCTGCACAGCCAGGGTCTGCGCGGTGGCGGCCCGGTCGCTTTTCTCACCGGTGGTTGCCACGATATCGTCCACGATCTTGTACAGCCTCTTGCTCTCCAGGTCCATCGCCTCGATGGCTTCCGGATAAACCTGCGCCAGCCGGTAGTCCCGGAACCGGTCCGGGTTCGCGCCGGTCAGCACCAGCAGTTTCCGGTAAATCTGGTTCAGCCGGAAAATGCTGTCCTCTACCCGTTTGAGCACCGGACCCATCTCGCCCAGTGTGACTTCCATGCGGAGGGTGTGGGCACCTTTTTTCAGGTAGAAGCGGAACGGGGTTCCTTTCTCGTCTGCCAGCGTTCTCATCTGCCAGCTGGTACTGTAGGCAAATGTCACTGCTTCCAGCTCCCTGAAAGGTACCTCGCCGTCAATGTAAATGGTCCGGCCGCTCAGCGCGCCGCGCTGATACATCTGCCGGGCTTTGATGGAAATGTTGTAGTATCCGTCTTCGGGCACTTCAAAATCCCACTGAATCCACTCGCCGGCATGGGTCCACGGATCGCCGCCGATGTAGTTCAGAATGGTATTGGTAACAGAATAGGGTTCCGTCTTGGCGCTGCTGCGGTCATAGCGGGCATAAAGGCTCGGGGCGCTCCGCAGCCGGGCTTCTTCGCCCTGTACGGTCTGGGAATAGTTCTTTCCCGCATCCGTCATCTCATTCTTGGGCTGCTCTGCCGTGTATTCCTCATAGGTGGGGAATTTCATGATCGGCGTCAGCGTCATCCCGCAGATCACCATGGGCTCGTTGACCGCCCGCAGGGTCAGCGTATTCTCTCCTTCATTAAAATAGAAGGCATAGGGCTCGGTCTGATATCCCATGTCATCCCGGAAATAGGCAGTCTGCCGGTCAAATACTTCCGTCTGGCTGGGCCGGATATCATTCCCCTGGTTGTCCTTCCGCACCTCGCCTGCATCGGTCCACAGGCGGCTGAAAATCAGCTTGCTGGCTCCGGAAAAGGGCACCTCTCCGTTGATCAGCAGTTCGCGTTCAATGTCGATACCGCGGCTCTGCGTGGTCAGGTATTCCAGCCGGATGTTGTAAAGTCCGGCCTTGGGAACTTCGACCTTCCAGGTCACCTCGGATCCGTCCGGTGTCAGCAGTCCTTCCGCCTGGGACGTCGCCTCCCCCTCAAAGGAAAGCACGTCAACAGGGACTTCCGCCGTTACTTCCTTATCAGAAGCATGGGAAGCCACGTACGCCTCATAGGTATTGCTGCGGCCGATGCCGGTGACGTCTGTGGACAGATCAACGCCGGCATACTTGCTGCTGAAGTCCCCTGTGTCCCTGCTCAGCAGGACCACCAGGAGCACAACAGCGGCAACTGCAAGAACTCCGATGAGAATGTTCCGCCATTTTCTTGACATGAGTTCATCTCCCGTTGCACCTCATAAAACAAAGGAAGAACGTAAAACGTTCGCTTCGTTTTATTCGGTTATTCTGTTCTGAGCACCCTGAAAAAACTATATTGATAACCTGTTTGATTATACAATTCCGGATTTTTTTTGTCAACGAAATATAGTCCTCTCCGGGCCGGTTGTCTGTACATGTTTTGCACTTCGCATTCAACTTCCCTCTTGCGGTTTTCAGCGTCCTCCGATATAATCCGGAATACAGAAATAAAACATGGAAGGTGACCTGAAATGCGTAAGCTTCGTCTGTTGATTCTGCTGCTGGTTCTTTCCCTTCTGACCGGCCTGTGCGGAGCCGGTTTTGCCGATGTTCCCGTGCAGACGGAGGGCATCGAAATCCCGGTCATGACGGAAGACAAGTTTGAAAAGCTTGAAATTCCGGACAATGAAGCCCTGAACTTTGTCAGAGAACTGAAAGTCGGCTGGAATCTGGGCAATTCCTTTGATGCCTGGGACGGAACTTCCTATAAGTCAGGTCTGGGGCTGGAAACCTACTGGTGCCATGCCGCGGCCACAAAGGAACTCATCCACACGCTGAAGGAAGCCGGCTTCAACCTGATCCGTATTCCGGTCTCCTGGCACAATCATGTCATGGATGAAAACTACACGGTAGATCCTGTGTGGATGAACCGGGTGCATGAGGTTGCCCAGTGGGCCTATGACGAAGGCATGTATTTTATCATCAACGTCCATCACGATGAAAACAAAAAGTTCTTCTATCCGGATTCGAATAATTTAGACCAAAGTCTGAAATATCTGACCGCCGTCTGGGGGCAGATTGCGGATGCTTTTGCGGATTTTGACAACCACTGCATTCTGGAATCCATGAACGAGCCCCGTCTCGTGGGTACCTCGGTGGAATGGTGGCTGGATTCGTCCTCTGCGCTGTGCAGGGATTCCGTCGCTGTAATCAACCAGCTGAATCAGGCCTTTGTGGATCTGGTACGGTCCAAAGGCGGCAACAACGCGGAGCGCTATCTTCTCGTTCCCGGCTATTGCGCCAGCCCGGAAGGAGTTCTCTCAAAATTCTTTGAAATCCCGAAGGACTCCGCGGACAACAAAATCATCCTGGAAGTCCATGCCTACAGGCCGTACAGCTACGCGCTGGACAAAACGAAAAAGGATGAAATAAATACCCGTTTTGATTATGAAAAGGACAAGAATACGAAGATGAGAGAGATCCGGAGCTTCATGACGGATCTGTATAAAACTTATGTGTCCAAAGGCATTCCTGTCATCATCGATGAGTTCGGCGTCCTGCAGAAAACAAAGGACGATCTTCAGAGCCGGGTGAATTTTGCTGCGTTCTACATTGCCTGCGCCAGTGCCCGGGGAATGACCTGCTGCTGGTGGGACAATCACTCCTTCAGCGGCGACGGAGAACGTTTCGGCATCATCAGCCGCGTCACCGGTGAATGGAAGTATCCGGATATTGCCCTGGCCATGACCCGGAATTGCCTTTACAACCGCGAATAAACCCTTTGCTTCAAAAAACGGGGAAGAGCTTTCCGCTCTTCCCCGTTTTCCTTTCCGGCCGCAGGCCGGTTTTGCTTTACGGTATAAACTCCCATTCCGTCAGGCTCATTCCGCTTTCCGTAAACCGGAAATAAAGATCGTGTACGCCTGTCAGCCGTGTTGTCAGCTGTGCCGTGAATTCTGCTTCTTTCTCCCCTTCCGGAATGCTGACGGAAGCAATGGGCGTGTCATTTTCACGGTCTGTGATCACTTCGATTTTTCCCGCAACTTCAGTCTTTGCCTTCACGCGGACGGAAATGGCTCCTGTCTTTCCGAAATCCACGCCGGCCACCGCAACCCAGCCGTCCGGTCTTTGGCTGACGGCCGCCGTCCGGCCCGTTCCGTACCGTACGTTTTCAGGATCCGCAATCTCCGTGCTCATTCCGGCCATGCAGACTGCGGTAGCAGCCGGCACGGTGCGGTACGGATCAAAGGCCTTCAGCTGCGCCACTCCCTCATGGGTTCCCTTGCTGGGAGCCGGCAGGCCTTCCGCGTTCAGATCCAGCCGATCCACAAACGTGCTGCGGTATCCTGCGTTCCATCCCATGGCATGGTCGATGGTCGCCGCATGGTAGGTGATGTACCACCCGCCCTGGAAGCTGAACATGCAGTGATGATTGTTTCCGCCCACCCCGAAGAAGGTTCCCGGATTTTTCAGGACCCTGCCGGCATAGGTGAAAGGCCCCATGGGACGGTCACTGGTCATGTATACAATTTCGCCCCCGCCGAAGCCCTCCTTGCTGCCGGCGGCCGGTACCTGGAAATTGGTACAGTAGCTGTAAACGTAGGTGCTTCCGAACTTGTTGATCCCGGAATCCTCAAACAGCCACGGCGGACGAATTGCAACAGGATCCCCGTCCAGGGAAATCATGTCCTCCTGCAGCTTTACCACCCGCGCCGTTCCGGGATCCGCGCTTTTCCCTTCCGGAATCCCGCCGCCGAAATAAAGGTAAGCGCTTCCGTCGTCATCAATGAGCACAGCCGGGTCAAAAAGCCAGGTCACCGAACTGCACGTGGGCGTCGCCGGACTGATCAGGGCTTTCCCGATGGGATCGGTAAAAGGCCCCGTGGGACTGTCCGCCGTCAGCACCCCGATTCCGCCGCCGGAATTGGCAAAATAAAGGAAAAAACGATCCTTTCCGTCGATTTTTTTCCAGGCTGCGCAGGGGGCCCAGGAATTCCGGGCCCATTTTGCCGCGCCGGTTCCGCCGGCCGCCCGGATGCTGCCGTGGTCCTCCCAGTTCACCAGATCATCGGAGGACAGCACCCGCAGGGTGGTGATGTTCGCATAGTCGTTATTCTTCGGCTTCCGGTCCTCCGTTGTGGCCGGATCGTCTCCGGTCATATACAGGTAAATCCTTCCGTTGTATTCCATCGCCCAGGGATCCGCGCCAAACCGCTGGGTCATCACCGGATTGTGGTGTTCTGCTTTTTTGTATCGAATCACAGGTCCTGCCTCCTTCTTCAGTAATTCCCGCAGCTTCAGCCGATCCGCGGCGGCAGCGGCGGCCGCATCGTCTCCGGGCTCAGGGATCATTTCATCCTGCAGCGCGCCGAAAAAAGCCGCCGTACATCTTCCCTTTGCATCCATCAGCCGGGGAACCGATGTCTTTTCCGTCCCGTCCTCCGGTTCCGAAAGAGCCGGCAGGGAAATGCTTTTCCCGCCCAGTCTCTCCGTTTCGGAAAACAGCCATTTGTACTCCGCCGCCAGCCGGATCATTCCCTCCGCGGTTCGGAGGGTGCCGGCAATTTCCACACCGCTCAGGTGGATTTCCATACCGGTTTCCGCTGCCGTGCGCAAAGCATTCTGCACCTTTTCGCGGTCTTCTCCGGTTTCCTGCCTGACCTCTGCCACAATGCCGTCCAGCAGGCCTTCCTCATAAAGGGCTCCGGCCAGTGCAAGGTCCTCCGCTTCCGGAATCCGGTCAAAGCCGATCAGGAGTTTCTGCCCCCCGGCTGAA
This sequence comes from Clostridia bacterium, assembly GCA_017526525.1. Classification (GTDB taxonomy): domain Bacteria; phylum Bacillota; class Clostridia; order Christensenellales; family Aristaeellaceae; genus Aristaeella. Next base: position 90,939 of record JAFXRG010000014.1, read on the forward strand.
GCTTTACGGGCTGTCTCCAGCGCAATCCGGAGATATTCATCGCCGATGATTTCCCGGTAAAGGTCTTCCTTTCCGAAAATGTTTCCCCGCACCACTTCCCAGGAGGAAACGGCCCCGGGGTATTTTTCGTTCATCAGCTGAATCTGGTCTGTCAGCGCGTTTTCCATCCGGCGTTTCATGGTTTCCCGGTCCACCTTCGGCGTCCCGGAAACGGTAGCCCAGTCTTCCAGGAAAAACCATTCCGGTGTATGTCCCGGCTGAACCACCGTAGCGCCGCGGACGTTCATCCCGTGCTTTACGGCAAATTCAACGGCCTCGCCGGCTCTTCCGCTTTTGACCTTTGCCCTTTCCGGATCCTTCTTTTTCTTGCTGGCTCCCCGGTCCAGCGTCTCCTTGCCTCCGGCGGTGTCTTCCAGCGCGATCAGGCTGAACTGGGCTGTAATCCGCTCCTCTTTTTCAGCAAAAACCTGTTTTGCTGAAAGACCGGTTTCCAGCCTTCCGGCGTAAAAGCTTTTCAGGGAGGGAGCGGTTCTCTCCGCCAGATAAGTTTCAAATTCCGATGCCCCGGCGGATCCGGCAAACAGGATTCCTGCCATCACCGCAGCCACCGATCTCCAGATCTTTTTTTTCATCATACTCTTTTCTTCCGTTTCGTCTGAAAAGCCGGACAGGATACCTGTCCGGCTGCTGCTTAGCGGATTTCCGCGCCGAGTTTGAATTTCAGGTTGCCCAGGATTTTCTTGATGAACCGGTCCACATCCTCCGGTGTAAAAGCCTTGTCCTCCGGCGAGAAGGTGATCTTGAAGGCCATGCTCTTCTTGCCCTCGCCGATCTGCTCGCCCCTGTAAATATCAAACAGCTCCACATCCGTCACGTGGGGGCAGGCCCGGATGATTTCCTTCATCAGGCTGCCGCATTCCGTCTCTTCGCTGACCGTAAGCGCCAGATCCCGCACCACAGCGGGGAAAACGCTTACCGGCTTGTAGCGGATTCCGGCTGCCGCATGGCTCATCATCCTGTCGTAGTCGATTTCGGCCAGGAAAATTTTATGATTCGCCTTGCTGTCCTTGTGCAGCTTCAATTCGCCGGTCACTTCGTTGGCCAGCTTTCCGAACACGCCGATCCGTTCCCCTTCGCACAGGATGTAGGCCGCAATTCCGGGATGCAGATAGCTGACATCCTCCGCGCGTTCAACTTCAAACTTCAGTCTGAACGCTTCGCCCAGTGCCTCGACGGAGCCCTTCACCGTGAAGAAATCCTCCGCATCGCCGAATGCGGCAAAGCCCAGGTGGGGAATCTCCGACGGACGTTCGCCCGGGCCTGCGGGAGCGTATACATTGCTGATTTCGAACAGCCGCCCCTCATTATTGCCCTTCTTCAGGTTTTCCACCACAATATTCAGCAGGCTGGGAGCCAGCAGCGGACGCATAACGGACAGCTTTTCGCTGATGGGATTCTGAATCCGGAGCAGGTTTCTCTCCGGTGCGTCCGCCGGAATCTTCAGGGTGTCCAGGTCACTTTCCGCATAGAAGCTCAGGGTATAGATTTCGTTGTACCCCTGGGCGCACATGACCTGAATGGCCCGGTCTTTCCGCTGCTGGGCGGGGGTCTTTCCGCCGCTGGTCACAGTCGCCCGCTGAAGGAAGGTCGGAATCACGTGGTCATATCCGTATTCACGGATAACCTCCTCCGCCAGATCCGGTTCACCCACTTCAATATCCTCCCGGTATCTGGGAGCGGTAACCTCAAGCGTATCCCCGTCCTGCTTAACGTCAAAGTTCAGCCGCTTCAGGATCTTCAGAACTTCTTCTGCGGGAACTTCAATTCCGAGGATTCCGTTGATCCGCTTCAGACTGGCCGTAAAATGCTTTCCCTCCCGGGGGGCGCCGGCACTGCAGTCAAAAGCGCTTGCGGTAATTTCGCCGCAATGCAGTTCCTCAATCAGGTGCAGGGCCCGGGCCATACCCAGTTCCGTAATGTATTCGCTGATTCCTTTTTCAAACCGCGCGGAAGAGTCGCTGCTCTGCCCGAGCGCACGGGACGTCCGGCGGACGTTGTCCCGGGCAAATTTCGCCGCTTCAAACAGCAGCTGCGTCGTTTTTTCGGTGATTTCGCTGTTGAGTCCGCCCATGATCCCCGCCAGGGCTACAGGCCGGTTTCCGTCGCAGATCACCAGGTTTTCCGTCGTCAGCGTAAATTCCTTCTCGTCCAGCGTCTGGATTTTTTCTCCCTCATGGGCCCGCCGCACGATGATTTTCATCTCCTGCAGCTGTTCCATGTCAAACGCATGCATGGGCTGGCCGATTTCCAGCAGGACGTAGTTGGTGATGTCCACCACGTTGCTGATACTCCGCAGTCCGCACAGCGCCAGGTTTCGCCGCATCCAGCGGGGGCTTTCCCCCACCGTAATGTTGCGCACCGCGTGTCCCAGATAACGGGGGCACAGGTCCGGTGCATCCACGCGGATCTCAAGTCCCGGAACCGTCGTGTCGGTCGTTTTGTAATCCGTTGCCGGCATTTTCAGTTCCTTGCCCAGCACAGCCGCCACTTCCCGGGCAATTCCCAGAACGCTCTGGCAGTCCGGCCGGTTGGCTGTCACGGAAATATCGAAAATATAATCATTCAGTCCCGTGATTTCCCGGATATCCGTTCCGGGCACGGTGTCCTTCGGCAGGTCCAGCAGGCCGTACACTTCCGCGCCGGGATACAGGTCCTCATTCAGTCCCAGCTCCTCCCCGGAACACATCATCCCGTTGGAGGGAATTCCCTTCAGCGGTTTGGCGGCAATCTTCACGCCGCCGGGCAGTGTGGCCCCGTCCAGTGCCGCCGGGGTATGCATGCCGACGTATACGTTCGGCGCGCCGGTCACGATCTGGATGTCCTCTCCGTATTCGCCGCAGTTCACCCGGCAAATCTGCAGATGGGTGCCTTCCACCTTTTCACAGCTTTTGACCTCGGCCACAACAACCTTGCTGATTTCCGCACCCAGGTCAATCAGTTCCTCAACCTCAAACCCGCAGCTGAACAGCTTTTCCTGCAGTTCTTCTGCGGTAATGTCAATATCCACGTATTCTTTCAGCCAGCTGTACGGTACTTTCATGTTCCCTCTCCTTTCAATCCTTAAAACTGTTTTAGGAAACGAAGATCGTTTTCAAACAGCAGGCCGATATTATTGATGCCGTATTTCAGCATGGTAATCCGTTCGATGCCGATGCCGAAGGCAATTCCGGAATACTCCCTGGAGTCGATTCCGCAGTTCTCCAGCACCTTCGGATGTACGACGCCGCCGCCCAGCACTTCGATCCATCCCGTGTGCTTGCACAGGGAGCATCCCTTTCCGGCGCATTCAAAGCAGCTCACGTCCACTTCCACGCTGGGCTCGGTAAATGGGAAATAACTGGGGCGCAGCCGGGTCCGTACGCTGGCGTCGAACAGCTGCTGGACAAACTTGTCCAGCATGCCCTGCAGATCGCACAGCGTGATCCCCTTGTCCACCACCAGGCCTTCCATCTGGTGGAACATGGGGGAATGGGTTGCGTCGCTGTCGCTCCGGAAAACCCGGCCGGGCACCAGCACCTTGATCGGCGGTTTCTGGCTGTCCATCACGCGGATCTGGCCGCCGCTGGTCTGGGTCCGCAGCAGGTATTCGCTGTCCAGGTAAAATGTGTCCTGCATATCCCGGCTGGGATGGTCCTTTGGCACGTTCAGCCGGGTAAAGTTATGGGCGTCGTCCTCGATTTCCGGTCCTTCAAAGACCGCGAAGCCCATTCCTGCAAAAACATTGATAATCTCGTTTTTCACCAGGGTCAGGGGATGCATGCTGCCCAGTTCCCGTTTTTTCGCCGGCAGGGTAATATCCACCGCTTCCTGCCGGTTCCGGGCTGCCAGCTCCATCTGTTCCATTTTTTCGCTCAGGGCCTTGTACTGTGCTTCAACCTGAACTTTAAAGTCGTTGATCACCTTGCCCATGGCCGGCCGGTCTTCCTTGCTGACCGCGCCGAGGCCTTTCATCAGCTCGGCAATGCTTCCCTTTTTGCCCAGGAAATCCTGCCAGAATGCAGCCAGGTTCTCCTTGCTGCTGATCTGCCCGATCCGCTCCTCCATCCGTTCGCGAAGCGCCCTGATCTTTTCTTCCATGTTCCTTCACTCCTGCCAGAAAATATCGCCATCGATTATACCACGCTCTTCCTTTGATTGCAAAGAAAAAAGGAAGCGTTTCCGCTTCCCTGGATATGCTTTTTCCGGATTTCAGCTCACTGTGCCTGCTGAACCATTTTCTTCAGCTGGTCCACCAGTTTGGACCTGGATGAATCCGTCTGCAGGGCGGCCTCAATGGTCTTGCAGCTGTGCATCACCGTTGTGTGGTCCCTGCCGCCGAATACCTCGCCGATCTGGGGCAGGCTCATTCCGGTCAGTTCCCGGGTCAGGTACATGGCAATCTGCCGCGGCACGGTGATTTCCCGCTTCCGCGTGGGGCCGATCAGGTCCCGCATGGAAACGGTGTAGAAGTCGCAAACGGTCCGCATCACCAGCTCCGCCGTAATCTGTTTGATCTTCCGCTGGTCAAAGATTTCCCGCAGCGCCAGGTTGCACATTTCCATGGAAACCGGAGTCCTCGTCATGGAACTGTAGGCCGTCAGCCGTGTCAGGCAGCCTTCCAGCTCCCGCACGTTTCCTTCCACCCGATGTGCAATTTCCTGCAGCACGTCTCCGGGAATCTGCATGTTTTCCTGTTCCACCTTGGTCCGCAGAATCGCCAGGCGGGTTTCCTCATCCGGCGGCTTGATATCCACCACCAGGCCCCATTCAAACCTGGAACAGAGCCGTTCCTCCAGCCGCTGGATATCCTTGGGCGGCCTGTCGCTGGTCAGCACAATCTGTTTGTTTTCGTTGTACAGCTCGTTGAACGTGTTGAAAAATTCCTGCTGGGTGGCGTCCCGGCCGGCGATAAACTGCACGTCATCCACCAGCAGCACATCCATCCGCCGCAGCTTGGCCCTGTATTCGAAGGTTTTTTTCTGCTGAATGGCATCCACCAGCTCATTGGTAAAGGTTTCGCTGGTCAGGTACAGAATCCGTTTGTCCGGATATTCCTGGTGAATCCTGTTTCCGATGGCCTGCATCAGATGGGTTTTCCCCAGGCCCACGCCGCCGTAGATAAACAGCGGATTATAGGCTTCCCCTGGGCTTTCCGCGGCGGCCAGGGCTGCCGCGTTGGCAAACCGGTTGCTGTCGCCCACCACAAACCGCTCAAATGTATACTTTGTATTCAGCCGCGGATCGTTCCCGTCCGGATCCGTGCCGGAAATACGCTTCTCCGCTTCACTCTTTGAAAGGATCATGGCCTTCATCGGCCGGCCCGCGCTTTCACTCAGGCATTTTTCAATCAGCGGAAGGTATTTTTTCTGGATCATGGGAATCATCCCGTCCATCTTGGCTCCGATAATCAGCGTATCGTTTTCCTCCGCCGTGGGAATCATATTATCCTCCACCCACGTCGTATAGGATACATAGTTCATCTGGGCCTTCAGGAGAGAACAGGTTTCTTCCCACAGAGATCCAAAATCCATCCCTACTCCCCCTGTTCCAATCAATTTCTGCATGACCGGGCGTAAAAAAGCGCACGATCAAAGATCGCTCGCCTGTTCCGTTCCGGCTGTGGATAACTGCCTGTGGATAACTTGATCCATAATCGCCGGCCTTGGTATCTTAACAGATAAATCCTTGAATTTCAACCTGTCCGACCAGCTGCCCTCCTGTGGATAATTTAGTACTTTCGTAAAATGTTCCCCTTCAGTTTTGTCAAGGTTTTGTATTTTGTCAGGAAGTTTTCCACAAGATTTATGAATCCCGCTTTCCGGTGGATCCGTTTTTTTTCTGTTTTCGCGTCTTTTTGAATTTTTCGTCAAAAGAATTAACATATAGTTTATAAATATGGTATACTTCTCTTGTTTCCTGATTTAGCAGGCATTGTTTCGGAGGAAATGCGTATGATTGAATCCTGGCATATCCGCGAAGTTCTTCGCGGCCGCCTCGGCTCCGCCCTGGTGGATGAACCTGGCTTTGCCGATCCGCTGGCGGATCTGCTTCGTTCCTATGCCGGTTATAAGGATACTTTCCGTTCCATGGCCGTCCGGGTGGAAGATACGCTCTTCAATATGCTGTACAACCGGCTGGGATCCGGCATGACCGTACAGATGAATGACGGAACGCTCCGCCGGGTCCGGACCGCAGAACTGAAGGACGCGGCGGACGATGTCATGGGCGTTTTGTTTGAATCCCTGAAAGTATATTCCGTCAATCTGGAGGCATTGCAGGCCTACGCGCTGGAGTCGGGCTCCTTTTCCGCCATGCGTACCCTCTATACCCGTTATGGCAGTTTCCTTTCACCGGAGGACAAGCAGGTCCTCGCCCGGGTCATCCGCGGCGCCCGTCCCCGTTCCGAATGGGAATCATGGATCTGATCAACCGGAGGCTGTATTTGAATGAAGATGAAGAAAACCACCCGTTGGATCTCGTTTCTGCTGCTGATGATTCTTCTTCCGGTTTTCGCCGGCGCGGAAACCGTGATCACCAGTTTTTATCCGGTCTGGCTCATGACCCTGAACCTGACAGACGGTCTGGATCATATCGACGTCCGGAACCTGGCGGCGCCTTCCGTAGGCTGTCTGCATGATTATCAGCTGCAGCCGGCGGATATGAAAGCCCTCTCCCGTGCGGACCTGTTCCTGATCAACGGAGCCGGCATGGAAACCTTCCTCTCCGTGATCGGTGAAACCTTCCCGTCTCTCCCGGTGGTGGAGGCTTCTGCCGGTATTCCCCTGCTGCAGGAAAACGATGCCCTCGGCCTTTTGGAGGAATCCCCGGAGGATGATGCTTCGGGCGCTTCTTCGGAAGGGGAAACCAATTCCCACATCTGGCTGGATCCCCTCCGTGCCGTGCAGATGGCCGAAAACCTTGCGGAAGGATTAATCCAAACCTTCCCGGCGGATGAGCCTGTGATCACCCGGAACCTGAACAGCCTCACCGACCGCCTGCGTGCCCTGAATGAAGAATTATCCGCCGGTCTTTCCCCGCTTCCGAGAAAGGATATCGTTACTTTCCATGAAGCCTTCCCCTATTTTGCCGCTGCCTACGGCCTTCATGTGGTTGCCGTGGTCAACAGGGAACCGGGGGAAACCCTGACCACCTATCAGCTGGGGGTTCTGGCCGAAGAAATCAAAAAGCTCGGCAACCCGCCTCTCTTTGTGGAACCGCAGTATGAAGATCTTTCTGCCCGGGTGCTGGCCGATGAAACCGGATCCCGGGTCTGGTCCCTGGACCCGATCGTCACCGGTCCCGCCGAAAACCCGCCTCTCGATTATTATGAGCAGGTCATGCGCAGCAATATGCAAACCCTGATCGAAGCGCTTTCAGACTGATCCGTTTTTTCTTCTTCCTTCTCTCTTCGATCTTAATCCACTGAAAAAAAGGGGGTCCTGACCATGCCGCAGGCTTCATCGCAGCTCTGGACCATCCTTTATTCCGTTGCCCGCTGGATTCTTCCGGCCCTGGCAGCTCTTTCCGTTCTTTTTATTCTTTTCTGGCTGCTCTCTGATTCCCGTTCCCGGCACGAGTCTCTCCGTTCCCTGCCCGGATCCGGCACCGTCGGCGAACTGGTGGTCCTTTCCGGCAGCCGGGATCTGGATCCGAACACCTGGTTTCCTGTTCCTCGGGAAGGTATTCTCGGCTCGGTCCGTTCCTGTGACCTGGTCATTCCCTGTCCGGGTGTTCAGCCGAAGCACCTGGATTTTTCCTGGGAAGATGGAGTCGGTCTTCTCATTCATCCGCGTTCCGGCTGTGAAGCCCTTGTGAACGGAATTCCCCTGACCTGCCGTACGAAAGCGGCTTCGGCTCCGCTGACCCATGGTTCCCTGCTGCAGGTGGGTTCTGCCGTGCTCCGGCTCCATCTTTTTGCCGCCCTGGACAACACGGCCGCGCCTGCTCCGCAGTCTCCGCCGGATTTTGTGCCCCCGGTCCCCCTGCCGGATCAGGAGCCGTTCCAGCCGGAACAGCCGCCTTTTTCCCAGGCTCCTTTCTCCTTCCCGGCAGAACAGAATCCCTTCCCTTCGGATCCGCCGTTCCCGCCGGAACAGATTTTTGCAGCTCAGCCCGAACCTGTTCAGCCTCCGGATTCCGCTCCACTGCCCGAAACCTTCCCGCAGCCGGAGCCGGAACCCCGGCCTGAGGCCGTTCCGCGTCCGCGTCGGTCAGACCGCTGGAAGGAGGATCTGGGAGAATGAGAAAACACGTCTCCTTTCGGTTCCGGGTCCTGGCGCTCCTCCTGCTTTTCTTTGCGGGAAGCTTTGCGCTTTCCGCTTCCCGAAGCGGAAGCGCGTCCCTCTGGCTGCTCACCGCGGCGGTTCCCGGTGTCATTCTGTTTCTCCTGCTGCTGCCGTCGGGGCTTTTTCCCCTGGACCGACCTTCCCTTGCGGCGGGTCTGACGCTTTGCGGGCTCAGCATTCTGGCCCCGGTTTCCTTTGGGCCTGAAGAAGCCCTGTCCCAGGCACTGCGCTGCGCTGCAGCACTCTTTTTCCTCTTTGCCGGCGCTGTCCTCCTGCGAATTTACCGCCCGTCTCTGCCGGGCTCCGTTCTGCTGTCTGCGCTGGCGCTGGGGCTCCTTTCCCTGCCCCTCTGGCTTCCCGGTATTCCCCTTTCTCCCGGGGACGGAGCGTCCGCCATTCTCCTGCTTGGAGTTGTCTCGTTTCTTTCCCTTCGGCTTCGTCTGCCGGCTCTGCTTTGCGCTCTGTGCGGTCTGTTTCTTTTTCTGCTGCGTTCGGATCCGGTCTCGGGAGGAATCTGGACCCTCGCCTTTATCCTGCTTTTTTGGGCATCTTCCGGTTCCTCCCTCTGGACAGGCATCTCCCTGTGTTCCGCCGGAGGACTTTTCATCTTCTGGATTCTATTGACGCCGCTGCCGGATTCCGCGGGTGCTTCTGTCTTTTCCCGTCTTTCCGCCATGTCCGTTGTCCTTCCGGAATCTGTGCCGGAAAGCATTCTGCCGGAGGATTCCCTGTTTCTTCTCCTGGGAGAGCAGTATGGGCTTCTGTTCCTGCTGTCCGCTGTGCTGCTGGCGGTTCTGCTGCTGATTCGCGGCGCCTCCCTTGCACTGCAAAGCCGTAAACAGTTCTATGCTTCAGCCGCCCTCGGGGTACTTCTGCTGCTGGGAATACGCGCCCTGGCTTTCCTGCTGAACCTGGCGGATCTTCTTCCGCTTCCCGCCGGTTCCTTTCCTTTCCTTTCCCTTTCCCCGGAAACCCTGTGTACGGATATGTTTTTCCTGGGCATTCTGTCCGGTATTTCCGCCCGCAATGAAGCGGATCTGTCGGAAGATGTCCGGCTTTCCATGCTGGCACGCTGAAAGGAGGCGCGGAGCTTTTGAAAACCATGCGTTACAGGATCCGCGTCATCGCGCTGGTACTGGTGATCGCGATTCTCGGGGTCATGCTGTGGTGTGCCCGGGCGCTTTTTTTCCCGGATCTGGCAGTTTTTCCCCTCTCCCCGGAAAATTCGTCGGTTTCCCCCTCTGTTTCTCCTTCTCTTCCCGCTTCCCCGGACCCCTGGACCACAACACCGGACCCGGCTTCCCTGCCGCAGGATCCATGGGCGCCCCTGCCGCAGCCGGACCTTTCGCCTTCGGATTCCGGCGTCCCTGCGGAAATAACCCCCGTTCCTTCCCAGGCTCCGCTCTTTGATACCTTCGGACTGTAATCATTTAAGGAGGCAACGCTGATGTATTGGTCCTATGCGCTCTGTGCAGTTGCTTTGCTTCTCTGTCTCCCGCTTTATATCTGCTTTAAGCCTTCCCGCCTGCATCTGGCATGCTGTTTCAAATCTGCCGGAACCCTCTGTGCGTTTTCCATGGCGCTCATCGCAGCAATCCGGCTGGATCCACGCTGTGCGGTCCTCGCCGCCGCCATATTCCTTTACGCGGCGGCGGATTATCTGCTGGAGTTTCAGTTTATGCTGGGTGCCGGCTTTTTCCTGGCAGGCCATATCTGCTCCGTCGCCTTCTTCCTGAATCTGGTTCCGGTTTCCGTCCTGCATCTGATCGCATTTCTGGTCTTCGGCGGAATGACCGCCTGGATTTTTTACGTCTGGCGGAAACCCATCGGCAAACAGATGCCGGTATTTATTGTCTACGGACTTTCCCTGGCGCTGATGGGAGTCTGCGCCATCGGTTGCTTTACATCCTTCGGCATCGCCGGAATTCTGATTGCCCTCGGCGGCGTTTTCTTCTTCATCAGTGATCTGATCCTTCTCCGCCGCCTTTTGTTCCCTTCTGCCGTCAATCTGGACTGGGCCGTCATGATCACCTATTACGCATCGGTTCTCCTTTTCGGAATGGCCTGCCTTCGGCTGTAAAAACTGAACGCGCAAACGCAGGGGCTTCCCGGCCGGATGGAAGAAAGCCCCTGATTTTTTCATTTCCTGGCAAAAGAAAAACTCCGCTTTTCAGCGGAGCTGTATGGAATCCGGCGGCGACCTACTCTCCCGGACCGTTACCAGTCAAGTACCATCGGCACTGAAGGGCTTAACTTCTGTGTTCGGTATGGGAACAGGTGGGACCCCTTC
>JAFXRG010000015.1 GCA_017526525.1 Clostridia bacterium
CGACAGTACTTTTACCTTCTCCAATGTGCCTCACCTCGTTGATTTTATTCGCTTTGAGGCACTTCGATTCCTTTTGGCTAATTGGTAATTTTGGCTACCATCCTTTACATTTTGGCGTTGATTTTAAATGAGACCGCCCTGGAGAATCCATATTTTCAGGTAACCGAAACACATCCGCGGCCGGACAGCCGTCCGGCAGTTCAATATTCATCATGTCACAGAACAACCGGGAAATGAACCTTTTCTTGTATCGCTGCGGAAACAGGGAATCTCTTTGCACGGCGTCCTGTAGGCGTACCGTTCGCCGCGACCGCCGATGGCGTGATACCAGTTCCCCGTCACCTCGTTTACGATGTGAAGCGCATCGGCGGTCTCCTCCATTTCAAACAGCAGGATGCGTTTGCGGGGATGGTCGTTCGGGCAATGGCAGGCCATCATCAACTGCCCTGAAAAAGCATGGAAGAGCATTCCGTGCCCTCCGTCCAGGGAATAGAGCGGCTCTTCCCTTTGTTTCCAGGGGCCTGTGATCTCTCCGCTCATGCTGACCGCATAGGAGATAGCGTAACTGCCGCCGGAGGTAAACCCGGACCAGAGCATCAGCAGATTCCCGTCCGGAAGCCTGTGCAGGAACGGACCGTCCGTCACCCCGCTTGCCCCCGTCCACGGGCCGTCGGAAGCGCGGAAAAGAATGACCGGCTCTCCCGTTGCCTCCCCCAGGTCTTCGGACAGCGGAACGGCGCAGATCTGTCCATCGTCCACCTGCAGCCATTCATGGCAGAACACCAGCCAGGGCTCGCCTTTCCGGTCCGTATACAGCGTTCCGTCCAGGCAGTGCCAGCCCTCCGGCGTCAGCGGCTCTTCCCGTACCGGGCGGAACGGCCCTTTCGGGCTCTCCGACACCAGGCACTGGCAGCGGCGGTAGGTTCCTTCCGCCCGGAACGAGCTGATCAGATAGTACTTTCCCCGCCAGATATGGCATTCCGGAGCCCAGTAATCCAGGTCCGCCCAGAAACTGCCTTTCTCAAAGCACACCTGCGGCGCGGACCAGTGAATCAGGTCCGGGCTTTCCAGCACATAGAAGTGTCCGGGGCCGGCAGGCACATCCGGAAAACGTTCTGAATCCACAAACTGGACATAGGTATAATACCGTCCGCTTGCTGCGTCCGGAAGAATAAACGGGTCGCTGATATGAACGTCCCGGATATGGTAGGGATAGGATTTCAGGTCCGCCAGCTCATCAGTGCACTGAAACATCGTCCGGTCCTCCTTTTTCTGTTCAGAAAGGCCTGCTGCTGATTTATCTGTTGTCCGGCACGACCGTCCAGTCGTGCCGTTTCATGCGGTCGTATTCCTCTTGTCTTTCGGGATATCATTCATACGGGTTTCTCCTTTTATGCTTTCTTTTTCTCTATCATATTCATTAAAGTTTACTTTAAGTCAATACCTGAATTTTTCTTTGCATTGATGCGGCCGGGATGCATCAGGCCTTGCCGGCTCGTGTGACAGAATCTCCCGGATCCCGCCCCAATGCACGCAAAAATCCCCTGCAGGCTCCTTAATCAAAAAGCTGCAGGGGATTTGTTTTATTTCAGGAGCACATCGCCCCTGCAAACGGATGACTGCCTGTTTCTTCCGCAACCGTTGCCAAAGAATGGGCTTTCTTCTCATCCATGCGTCCGGTCAGCATCTGCATCGAAACAATCTTCGGCTTATGTTTCTTTTGCAAGCAGTCCGGAAATTGCAGCATAACTTTCGTCAGAAAGATCATGTTCGATTTTGCAGGCGTCTTTTTCTGCTACTTTTTTGTCGACCCCTAACTGAATCAGAATACGTGTCAGGGTTTTATGCCGCTCATAAAATTGCCTGGCAATCGCATATCCTTTATCCGTTAAACAGACAGGGCTCCGGTTGCTCATCATGATGCAGCCGTTTTCCTTCAGTTTTTTCATTGCCACACATACCGAAGGCTTTGATACTCCCATGCTGTCGGCAATATCCTTTGAGCGGGCATATCCTTTTGTTTCCAGAAGAATGAGTATTTGTTTGAGGTAGTTTTCAAGCGACTCGCATTCGCCCATCTTCTGCTCACTCCTTATTCGATCGTCCCATGGCTCATATGAAGGATTTGATCCGCATATGCCTCCGCATCCGTTTCATGGCTGACTACCAGCACTGCTTTTCCCGCTTTTGCAGCCTGCTGAAATGCAGTTAAAACAGTCCTTGTGTTTTCATTGTCCAGGTCTCCTGTCGGTTCATCCGCCAGAATCACTTCGGGACTTGCTGTCAGTGTACGGGCAATCGCCATCCGTCGAAGTTCCCCTCCGGACAGTTCCGCCGGCATTGCATTCCGCAAGTCGGAGATGCCGAGCACTGTCATCCAGTTTTCTGCTTCTTCGGTGCGCAGTGTTCCTCCATACAGCATTCCCGGCAGCAGAATATTTTCATATACTGACAGTGTATCAACAGCACTTCGTCCCTGGGGAATAACGCCTATTCTTTTACTGCGCAGCCTGGATAAATCCTTGTCCTCCAAAGCATAGAGATCGGTTTCGTCCAGAAAAACCTTTCCTTCCGATGGATTCAGCAGTCCGCCAATCATGTTCAGCAATGTCGTTTTGCCCGAACCGCTTTTTCCATTCAGCACCGTAAGCTTTCCGCTTTCCAGTGTCAGCGAAACCGAACGGACTGCCTCAAAGAAGTTGGCTTCTCCGTGTTTCCGGAAATAGCGCCGGGAAATGTTTTCTGCTCTCAGTTGCATCCTATGCGCCCTCCCTCAGCGTTGTTCCCGGATCCACCCGGCTCAACCGGAATGCGGTTCTGGCCGCCGCCGCGCATCCAACCAGAATGGTAACCGCAATTGCAAAGCAGGCATAGAAGACAATGCTCCCTGGGTCAGGTGTCAGATACGGCAGCTTCAGGCTGGTTTCAATCAGCGCAGTAAAGGGAAATACCAGGATTGCACCCAATGCTGTCCCGCACAACGCACCGGTAAAACTGCACAATGCGGTTTCCTTCAGGATCATTCCGGACATCATTTTTCGGCTCATTCCCAGCAGCCGGTATACTGCCAGTTCCCGCCGCCGTTCATTGACCATCATCGAAAAAACAATAAACAGGATAATCAGTGCCAATATCCAAACCGCACAGATCAGGACGGCAATTGTCCGGGATACGCCGCTCAGGCTGTCCGCCACCTCCGTCATCATTCCGGCAGTTCGGATTGCTGTTGCTTTCCGCACATGCCCGTTCAGTCTGTTGTTTACCAGAGCGGGATCTGTTTCGGGAAGAACCTTGACATAAACAGCGGATACAACTTCCGAATCATTTCCCGAATCGATTTTATGGGAGATTTCTTTCTCTTCCGCTGCCTGAAGCAATACATGAATCGTATTCATGTTGCAATAAACCGCCGTATCAAGGCCTGTCCCGGTGGATGCCAGTTTAGCCGCAACCCGGCAGCTTTTGTCATAAATACGGAAGGAGTTTCCCACATCTGTTTCAACCCTGCAGCCAACAACGACCTCCATATCTCCCAGAGGATGATTCAGGCTCTCGGCGATCCAGGGCTGCACCACAAAATCATTCTCCGGATCAAAGCCGATCACCTGAACCTTCACAGAACAGCAGTCGGCCTTCATGGAGGAAAGAAAGATCTGGGCAGAAGCTTTTTCAACGCCTTCCGTTTCCCGAACCTTTTCCAGCGCAGAAGCATCCATATAAAAAGTTCCGATTGTTCCCTGCAGAAGAAGGTTTTTCATGCTGACCTTTGACTCTGCCTCGGCCGGCACCACAATGATATCGGCTCCAAGGCGGTTTTCCATGCTGCTCAGTCCCCGCCGCAATGACGAAACAACAATGGTTCCGCAGAAAACTGATATTGCCAGAAAAGCAGTCAGAAGAATCAGGGAAGTCGTTCTTCCCGGCCTCCGGGATAAATTCCGGATCATCAGCGAAAAATGCTTCATACGCTTTCTCTCCTGATTCGGTTCCTTTCAACGATGATTCCTCCCGCGGAAACGATCAGTGCAAAGGCAAAAAGAATGATCATCGCCGGTTGCATCACCGCGCGGCAGTGCATGGTATTCATCCTGCAAAGCGGGAAAACAATTCCGGGAAACATCATTCCGGCAGCCGCAGAACACAGTGAGAGAAAGAACAGAACGATACGGGCAGAATGCTTGCGAATGAACAGAATCAATATTGCCAATGCCGCCAGTGCACATCCGCTCCAGAAAACAGCCCTCCCTGCACCCGTGCACAGGGCTTCGCTTCCGTCTTCATGAACGCACGGACCCAGCACGGTAACAGAGCCAAGCGCAATCACGGCCGCCAGGATCAGCAGGATTCCACAAAAAGCATTCTTTTTCATATCCCGTTACCTCTTGCTCCCCGGAATCAGTCTGGCAAGCCATTTTTTCTGCTGTTCCTCAAAATTTTCATTGATCACTTCCCGGGCCACCTTGCCGTGTTCCAGCACAATCGTCCTCTGCGCAGCTTCCGCAACTTCCGGGTCATGGGTAACCACAATCAGCGTGGTGCCTTCCGCATGCAGCTGGGCAAACAGGTCCAGAACAATATTCTCATTTGCCTCGTCCAGGTTTCCTGTAGGCTCGTCAGCCAGAATCAGTTCCGGATGGTTAATCAAAGCGCGTGCAACACAGACACGTTGCTGTTCCCCACCGGACAGCTGGCTGGGCAAATGATGTGCCCGTTCCCGCAGTCCAACCCGTCCAAGCGCTTCCAGCGCTTCCTGTTCATCCGGCATTGAATGGTAATACTGGCTGACCATGACGTTTTCAACAGCAGTCAGATAGTTCACCATATGAAACTGCTGGAAAATCAGGCCGATTTTATCCCGGCGGATATCTGTAAGCTTTTTACTGCTTTCCTTTGCAATATCCACGCCGTCGAGCAAAACTTCGCCAAGTGTCGGTTTATCCATGCAGCCGATGATATTCATCATGGTGCTCTTGCCGGAGCCGGACGGGCCCATGATCGCAACCCATTCGCCTTTATCCACATGAACATTCACATTGTCCAGGGCTTTCAGATCTCCATAGATCTTCGATACATTCTTCAATTCAAGCAGACTCATCGTTCACTTCTCCTTATCCTTCTCACTCGTCTTTGAGCACGATTGCGGGGTCAATAGCGACCGCGCGTTTAATCGGCTGCAGGCAGCTGAGCGCTGCCACACCCATGGATACAAGCACTGCCGCCGGCAGCAGCAACGGCTGGAAAGTGATCGAGGAGCCAAACACATTGACGCTGACAATCTGGGCAAATACAAAGCCCAGGATCGCTCCCAGAACGCCGCCCAGCAGGCCCAGGAACATCCCTTCACCCAAAAATTCCGCCCGGATGCTCCCATCGGACGCGCCCAGCGCTTTTCGCAATCCGATTTCCCGTCGGCGTTCAGAAACTACTGCCATCATGGTCGTTGAAACACAGATCATTGTCAGAATCAGTACAACAGCCGTCACCAAAAACACAAGGCTTTGCAGTTTTCCAAGAACCGCTGTTTCAGATCGGGTAACCCGTTTCACCAGGCGCGCCCGGACGCCGTCAGCATTTTCGGTAATCTGCTCTGCATAAGCTTCAAGCTCTTCGGCAGACGCGCTGACACTCAGTTCCGCCACGTCCACGGCATCACTTCCGGTCAGACCGGCCATGTCTTCCAGGCCCATAAACACGTAGGATTCCTCTTCGCCGCCGGTTGTCAGAATCCCGGTCACTGTATATTTCATTGTTTTAGCTGCCGCAGTGCTTTGAGTATTGCGCGCGGTATTCAAAGCTTCCACGACAGCTGTGGATGTGACGGTTGCTCCGCTCAGCGCATCCACATCTTCTCCCAGTGTCATCGGAAGAGCCTTTCCGATAAACTGACGGGTAAATGCTTCGTCTGTTTGTGCCAGCCCGCCGATCTCCGGAGTCTGGGTGCCCGCATCAATTGTCAGGGAAGCGATCTTTGCAGAATCATCCAGTTTTACAGTGACATATACCGCTCCGCCGCTCCATCCTTCCGCACTTCCGCTCAATACGGCTCCCGGCTGTCTGTCCTTTGAAGGATCCCCTTCCGTGTTCCCTGCTGTCGGCTGCCAGGTCAGTTCCATCCCGGAGCCTTCCCGTATACCGATTGTTTCCGCAATTTCTTTTCCGACCAGAATCTCTCTGGATTTCTCCGGATACCGGCCTTCAACGCTGAAATAAGGGCTGGTCCTGGTAATCTGGGCAAAATCCGTCCCGGCAGCAGTAAAGGATTGCTGCCGTGTGGTCATGTCAACCCGGATATAACGATACGGTGCAGCGCCAACCAGCTGATCCGTCGGAATACTTTCCAGTGCTTTATCCATCTGATCTTTGGTCATGCCTTCTTCGCCATCAGACAATACCAGCATATTTGCACCAAAGGATCTGAATTGAGCTCCCATTTGCCGGGGCACATCCACATAGATCGTTACAAGCCCTGCCAGAATCGTTGCTCCGATCCCGATTGACAGCAGAGCAATCAGCATCCGGCTCCGGCGCCTGAGCAATGATGCGGTAATCATCCGCAGAAACATTCTTCTTTTTGTCATTTCAATGACCCCCATGCAACACTTCAGCCGGACGCAGCCTCAGTACTGTCCGGATTGCAGGCAGGCTGCCGGCAAGCGTCACTGCAGCGACAAGGCCTGCTACGATGGGTATAACCGCAGGTTTCATTTCAACTGCGGCGCTGAATACACTGCGGCCAATCAGCTGAGCAAAACCAAATCCCAGGAAATACCCGGCGACTCCGCCCAGCAGCGCCGTTACCATGATTTCTGTCATAATCACTCCGGTGATCGAATAATCCCGTGCACCGATGGCCTTGAGCAGGCCGATTTCTTTCGCCCGCTCCATGACACTGGCCGTCACCAGATTGCTGATGCCCAATGCTGAACCAATCAGGCTCAGTGCTGTGATCAGAATCATAAGGAGCTGCGTTTTTTCAAGGATCGCGCCTTCTCCTTCCGCCACCTTCCGAACGGCAGAAGCTACAGACCCGGGGATGGCTTCCTGGATCTGATAGCAGATCGCGCTTACATATGCCGTACAATACCAGGTTTCATAATCCCGGCCAGAAAGCGCTGCAGGGTTCTTTGCCGCCCTGCGCGCCAGTTCGTTATCCGGCGTGGTAATGGCGGATACTTCCACAGAAGCCACTTTTCCTTCACGGCCTGTCAGTTCCTGTACCAGCGCCAGGGTGCCAAAGATCTGCTCATCTTCATCACCGCCTGCATCATAAATGCCGACCACCGTCACCGTCTTTGCAGCCTTTGCAGCTTTCAGCTTTATACTGTCTCCTGTTTTCCATCCCTGTTCCTGGGCGATCGCAGTCCCGATCATGATTTCCCCGTCTGCATTCTCATCCTTCTCGTCCAGCCAGCGGCCTTCTGTGATATCCCACCAGGAACGCATGCCCACCACGCCGGCATCCAGTTCTTCACCCGTGGGAAGCGAAAGATGATGATTGAACCAGCTGCCATTCAGTTTCACAGCGCTGCCGTCCGGAAGCTCAGCCTGTGTATCCAGAAGTGGTGCAAAATCCACAATATTGAACGCCCAGAAAATGGTTTTGATCTTGCCCAGATCCGACTCATTCAGCCAGGCTGTGTTCAGTTCTTCTCCGTTTTCGCCCACATCATAGATATCTGCCAGAAGAGAAGAATCTTTGGGCTTTACCACAATGTTTGCACCATAGTTTTTCAGTTCCTGATTCACCTTGTCGCCTACATCCATCATCACGTTCAGCATGCCTGTGGCCAGACTGGCTCCAAGCGCAATCGTAAACGCAATCAGCAGCATCTTTCCCTTCTGATGGAAAAGTACGCCGCGGATCATTCTGAACAGCATCTGTACGCGCCTCCTTTGCAATGGCCGTTGCCATAGTTCCGTCCGCACAGGCTCCGGATCTTTATCGGCTGCAGCATGGAACGTGCTGCCCGGACCCGGGATCTGGGCACGTCCTCATTTGAATTCTTTTTCGCCTTCCAGCAAATCTTCCAGCCGGAACACCAGGTTGCCGCCGCTCACTTCATAGTTCAACGGAATCGGATTGCATCCGCCTTTAAACCCTATGGTGTTGATATTCATCACCACATCACAGCGTTTACAGACCACCTGGCTTCCACGCTCGTAGTAACCGGCATTCCCGCATACCTCACAGGCGTCAAAGCCAACACCAAAGCTGGCCGAATTCGGCTTTTTCACCACAATCCACCGGATCGTTACATTCCGCTCCGTAGCATATTCGAAACGATGCAGGTGACCGTCGTTTACTGATTCTGTCGGAATCAGGATGGTATCTCCCTCTATGGTATAAACCTCCGGAGCGGACAGCTCCACCTCTCTTGTGTCATAGGCTTTGACAACTGTCAGAATCATCACAAACAGGAGAATCATCGCCAGGGTGATAATGGCCAGCCGTCTCCGGCGCCGATTGCCGGCCCTCAGCTTGCGCAGCTGCGCAGCATGTTCATAAGGTTCAGTCACCCGCGTGTTTTCCAGCAGGAACAGGAAGGCAAGCAATGCGGCCAGGGCCGCGCAGATCCAGATAAATACCATGGCGTTTGTCGCAGTCCACATGCTGAAGGATCCAATCCAGCCATATTCTGCCTCAGTGTACTTCACCGGCCATTTCAGCCATTTCGCCCGGCTGATCCACGGCACAAAAAAGCGGCCGAGGCAATAGATCAAATAGGTCAGCAATCCGGCGCGCAGGATCCCGCGCGAGACGCCCGTTTTTCTGATATGAACAGCGCAGCCATACAGGATACGCGAATATACGAACAATAACAGAAGCGCCAGTGCCCAGCCGCCCAAACGTTCCATATAATACCCGGAAAAGAAACCGTTCCCCATGGTATTGAAGCTGAAGGGATAAAGCAAAACCGTCGGCAGTCTGAAGAAAATCATCCCCGCGGAAACTGCCGTTCCGCAAAGGATCAGGGCAAAACCGCTTTTCCCGGGTTTCCCTGTTTTCCCCCTCCGGATCAGGGAGCACACAAAAAACGCCACAATGGATATCATCAGGAAAACATATGTCCAATGATTCCAGTGACTGGAAATGATCAGTTTTGTTGTTTGTTTTACCGCGGCCAGCGCAGCACCTGCCGCAATTCCGGCACTGATTCCCGCAATATGCCCCCTGCGTCCCGTTTGTCCGCATAAAAGGCCCAGTACCGCATGCATCAATGTCACCATTGTGACCGTGAAGAACAGATCCTGAATAACAGTCCAGAGATAATACAGCAAAACGCCTTCCCCCAAACAGAATGAACAGATACAGCCTGCCGGCGCGGCATCCCCCGCGGATACCGCGCCGGCAGATCAGAACACCTTCATGCTCAAGAATCGATTACCACTGTTTAACAAACTTCCAGCCGGTCCAGGTCGCTTCCAGGGGTTCAGTCCAGAAACCATCCTTGGCGTCAACGCCGGTTTCAGAGTCCACATGCAGCAGATATCCGTTTTCCGCGGGGCTCTTGATGTACAGCGTGATGGAGTATTCACCGTCAGCCAGCTTGATATTGTTGCCATAGTGAGGGCCGTCAGAAGCCGCCATGGGCATCATGGAACCGGAAGCCACTTCCTTGCCCTCGGTATCCTTGATCACAAAATCAATGGTCAGATAGGGCACCCACTGATCCACCGGGAAGGCATATCCGTTTTCATTGGCAGTCAGGTCCACTTCGATGTGCAGGTCCGTATTTTCCTTGGCAGTCGCCTGATCAACGGGCGCCATATCCACGGGCTGGAAATAGACCATGCTCATGGTCATGAAGCCGACTTCCTGTTCGCCTTCAACGCCCAGTTCGAATTCATCAAAACCGGCTTCGTCCTCAGCCATCGCCACAGCAGACATGCTGAACAGCATCATCGCGGCCAGTACCAGTGAAAGCAGTTTCTTCATGTGTAAGTTCCTCCTTTGATTTACAGTACAATAGTGATTTCCTGGATGGTATTCTTCAGCACGGCACGCGGGGGGCACCATGCGAAAAATCTTATGAATGCATGGCGGTCAATTCCTTTTTCTGGGCTGCCAGCTTGCCGCGATAATGGGCAATCATAAAGGTAATCAGCAGGATGATCGCCAGGATCAGCTGCGGCACCAGCGTCTCCAGGTAAGGATAGATTCCGAGAACCTGAATCACATCATTTTCCGGAATTCCCGGCACCCGCAGCGTCAGGTCAAACAGGTTGCCTTCTGCCAGTTCCTTGATACCGCTTCCGAGGAAGCTGACGCACATCACCGCCATCAGGATCGATGTCGCCGTGAAGAATACTATGATTGGAAGCTTTACAGAAAGCTTTGTGATTGCCAGATAGACAAACACCAGAATCACAATGCCCGCTCCGAGCCCTGCCCAGACCATACCGGCGTTTCCTTCCTGCAGCATCGGCTGATAGAAGAGCACGACCTCCGCGCCTTCCCTGAACACGGACAGAAACGCCGTGAACGCCAGCGTGAAGGCGGAACGCTTTTCCACGCCGGAACGGACTTTGTTGTCAAGGTAACCTGTCCATGCTGCTGCTTCCGCCTTTGAGATCATCCAGTTGGAAACGTAGAACAGTACGCATACAGCAATCAGTGCCGTGATCCCTTCAATCAGTTCCTGCGCCATACCGGCTCCGGCTACAGCCTGTTTGACCAGTCCCAGAACCGCAGCCGCTGCAAAGCTTGCCAGGATTCCGGCCAGAGCGCCAATATATACATTCTTCAGGCTCTTTCCGTTCCCGCTCTTGACAAGATAGGCAATGATTGCGGCAATGACCAGAATTGCTTCAAGTCCTTCACGGAGGATGATGCCGAAAGCTCCGAGAAATGTCAGCCACTGCGGACTGGCCTGTCCCGCTGCGGCGGTCTCTTCCGGGGCAGTCACTTCAGACCGCGCTGTATTGTCCTGCTTTGCTGCGGTCTGTTCGTCCAGTGCCCTGGCTTTTTTCAGCAAAACCTGTTTTGTCTTATCGCTTGTCGTGCGATATTTATTTTTCTGAAACTTCTCCGCTCCATTGCGAATCAGGCTGCGCAGCGTACTGAACTGGCTTTCCGCTTCCTGACGGTCTGACAACCCCAGCCCGGCATAAATCTTATGCGCCAGCCCGGACTCCTCATAAACACTGTAATATGCTGTGTTCAGATTGTCTTCCGCCGCCTCAAAATCCTTATCCAGATAGGCCAGATACGCCGTGTCCAGCAGTTCCTTTACCAGGCTTGCAGCCTCATACCAGCTGGCATATTTTGCTGCAGCGTTCGGATCCGGTGAATAGTCGGGATACGGATCAGATGAGACCGGTTCTCCGCCTTTGTAAAGCTTTGTTCCGCTTTGCGCTCCGCCCTGCTGCGCGGCCAGTTTGTTTCCGTCTTCGCGGATCATGCTTTTCAGTTTAAACAGTGAACTGCGTACAGAAACGATCGTCTCCTGATCTGTATTGTCTTTCTTAACTGCCGCTTTACAGGCGGAAAACTGCATTTCCACCGCGTTTTTGCGGACGCCGGAAATATAACTCATGGTCTGGCGTTCAAATCCGGTCGTTTCATATACCCGGAAATAAGCATCATTGACATTGCGGTAAGCCGCATCAGCGTTTCCGGCAAGATATTCCTCAAAAGCCGTATCCAGATACCGGTCTATTTCGTCTGCCGCATCCGCCCATCGTGTGCTGACTGCTTCACTGAAAACCGGAAGACACTGCAAAATCAAAAACAAGCTCAGTATCAAACTTGTTCCCAGTTGTAATACCTTTTTCACAACGCTTGCCTCTTTCTGCTGTTATTCTTTCATTAGCATCGACTAACAGCGGATATTATATTAGCATAAACTAATCCATTTGCCATGCCTGATATTGACCATTTAATAAATAATATTAAAAACGTTTGTATTGGATTTAAAAATGTATTATTTTATTATTAGTTTAAGCTAATATCGTTGGTAGCTAAACAGTATCGGAGGGATCTGGCATGGTGAATAAAAAGCAGACTACAGCAGGGAAATCCCTTGCCGTGCAGGCTGCGCATTATATCCGGGAACACAGTGAACAAAAGTTTTCATTGTCAGCAATCGCCGGAATGCTCTATGTGAACAGCAATTATCTTGCCCGTGTATTTAAACATGAAACAGGCCATACCCTGTTGTGGTATCATAATGCAATCCGCTGTGAAAACGCCAAAAAACTGCTGTCGGAAACAAATCTTTCCGTTGCTGAAATCGGATCCGCTGTAGGGTATATTTCTGCCGCTCATTTTTCTCATCAGTTCAAGAAAATGACCGGTATTTCTCCAAGCGGCTGGAGGATAAATGCCCATAAACAAAAGGCAACTGAAAATCCGATTGATTTCGGGCAGTTAACATGACCCTTTGCGGTTCCGTCAGCAATCATAAAAAGAAGCGGTGCGATCGGTGTATTCGCGCCGTTTCTTTTATCCTTCTGCCTTATATTTCGCTTCCCGCCTGATCCGGCTGACCGCCTGCGGCCAGCGTGTCGGCGCGTCCGTTTCTGATTTATCATCCGCATGAAATATGAACGGGAGTCGCGTTCATGATGGATGTTGACAGGTTTCACGGGATTCGTGTATGCTGTTTTTATAATCAGCGTTTCCCGCCCGCAAGCCTTCCGGAGAAGCCCGTCGGAAACCGGAAGGGACAGAATCAGCATACCCGGAGATACAGGACATCACCTGGATTATTTACGAAGCAATTTCCCGTATCGCGTGGGAATCATCACCGTTTTTCCGGGAAGCCGTTGAGATTCAGCGGATTCCTTTTTTACCGCCGGGACGGATCCCGGCTGATTGCGGGAAATCAGGCGGCTCCCGCTTTCATCCCCGGAACTGCCGTTGCCGCACCGGCAGGGTAAAGCATATGGATCTCCGACTGACTGCCCGCGTAAAAGGCGGGCCGGAAACCTACGAACCGCTCAGCCGGCATTCCCTCCGCTGGGAAATGAGCCGGCCGGAATCCGGCAGCCCCGCGGAAGTGAAAATCCGTGTTACGGCTGATTCCGACTTTGCCGGTGTAATCCGGATCGCCATGGGCGCGGAAAGCCCGGATCCTTCCGCCCGTTTTTACCTGCCCGGATTCATGTTCGGCACCAACCGGGGCAGTGCGCCCCTGGTAACCGACAGTAAAACACCGCGCCTACGGCCGGACGGCAGCTTCCCGGCCTCCCCCTGGTGGATGGTCCGCAGCGACCGGCTTTCCCATCCCTGCGCTCTGCTGTTCCTGGGCGGAAGGGTCCGCGGGTTTTCCGCATCGCCGTATTATATCCGCCGGAACGGAAACCGCACCGCATGGCAGCCCGGGTTCCGCGGGGAATTCGACCAGTACGCGGGATTCGGCTGTTCCCTTGCGGACGGCGAGGTATGGTACACCCTGGGCTATGAAAACGCGCCGTGGCTGTTTGTGGATTCCCACCGAATCCTGCCGCGCAGGCAGCCGGATGAAAACTGTTTCATTCTCCGCCGGGGTGAATCCTTTGACGTCACCCTGTACTGTTTCGACCGCCCGGCAGAGGACGAGCGTGAAATCCACAGCATCCTGAAGCAGGTTTACGCACTCTGGCATGAATCGCCGCGCAGGGCCGCCTCCGTTTATGAAACCGTTCGTGACATCGCCTCCGCCATCTCCCGGGATGCCTGGATTCCCGATGCACACTGCTATTCCGGGTTTGTGTTTGACCGGGGCACCCATTATGAAAACCGCCTTCTCCCCTCCGTTGCCTGGACAAACGGCCTCTCGGCCGCGGTGCCGATGCTGATGTCTGCCCGCCGCCTCGGCGATGAAACGATGCGCGTCCAGGCGCTGGATTGCATCTGCCATATTGTGCGCAGCTGCCTGAACAGCCGGAACGGCCTGCCCTTCACGGCGGAACAGGATGGCCGGTGGAGCAACCGCGGCTGGTGGTATGACAAGCAGCCGGTTCCCGGGCATGCAGCGTACCTGGTGGGCCAGAGCGTTTACCTGGTGCTGAAGGCATATGAGCTGGAAAAATCATGCGGCTCGGAGCATCCCGGCTGGCTTGCGTTCGCCCGGGATGTGATCCGCCATACAGAGCAAAGCCGCAGCGCCGGAGAATACCCCTATATCTTTTCGGAGGAAACCGGTGCCGGCCTGGAATATGACTCCTTTTCCGGCGCGTGGTGCCTGGCCGCGGCTGCCATGTATTGCCGCCTGACCGGGGAACGGGCTTACCTTACCGGACTGCTGGAAAGCGAAAAATGGTACCATGATACCTATGTCCGGCATGAGGAATGCTATGGCGGCCCGCTGGATATCGATAAAAACATGGATTCCGAAGGAATCCTGGCCTATATCCGCGCAGTCCGGAACCTGCACGAAATCCTGTGCGAAGACCAGCCCGGCAGCTGTACCGGACAGGAGGAACTGCTGGATCACCTGCAGGATGCGCTGTACTATGAATTCCTTTTCAAATTCTGTTACAATTCGCCGGTCCGGGTACCGCCCCTCAGCACCGTCGGCTGGTCCAGCTGCGGCGGCAGCATCACTTCCGTCACCAATCCGCATATCCACCCCATGTCCTCCTCCGTAATGGATGAAATGCGGTATTACCTGCGCTTCAGGGAGGACGCGTATGTCCGCAGCCGCCTGGAAGACACCGTCCTGTGGAGCTGCCAGTGCCACAATACCCGGGACGGGGAATTCGGCTACGGGAAAACCGGATGGATGTCTGAGCGTTTCTGCCACAGCGAAGGCCTGCTGACCGAAACCATGCCGGACGGTTCCCCGGCCTCCACCTGGTTCGCGCTGATGCCCTGGGCATGCGGTTCCATTCTGGAGGGCCTGGCCGGGGAGACGTGGCAGGACGACCGGGCCGTTATTCGCGTGTACACCCGGCCCGTCAGTGCCGAAAATTACCCGGAAGGCCTGGCCCGCAGCATCCACCTGGCCTTTGAGGCGGAAGACGCCGGGATCATTCCCTTCAACAAAAACTACGGGATCCTCTTTGCGGAAGGGCGGATTTCCGACCGCAATACGATCATCCCGCTGGGCGTCCGCAATCCCGGGATCTTCCGCCTGGAGGACGGAACCATCGGGATCTGCGGTGAACGGGTTTATGAAAACGGCGAGGCGGATGAAACCGCCGCCGGAAAACTGCTCCTGTGGAAAACCCGGGACCTGGTTCATTTTGAACCGGCCGTCCTGGTGAACGCGGAAGAGCTCCCTTCCGGCCATGCCTCCGGCTCCCTGGCCGTCAGCCGTGCCCTGGCGGAAACCGCGCTGCGCCACTGGTTGCCCGTTGTCCATACCGGAACCAGCATTCCGGAGGAGATCCGCGCGAATCGCATGCAGGACCTGGCCCGCATCCCCGCCCTCATCCGGTACAGCGACGGCTCCGTCCGGAAAAAGGAGATCACCTGGGATCCGGATTCCGCCTGCTTTGACCGGCCGGGTACCTGCATCGCGCAGGGAACCGTTTCCCAGCAGTCCTTCCGCTTTCCGCTGGCCAAAGGGTACGGGGATCCTGTGATTTTCCGCTGGGAAGGCCTCTGGTACTACATCTCCACCAATGACAACCTGGATGATATCGGCCTTTATGTCCGGGAAGCTGAAACCGTCGAAGGGCTCTTTGCGGAGGGAATCACGGAACACCTGATCCTTCCGTTCAGTCCGGAGCGCGGCTTTGAGCAGACCTTCTGGGCGCCGGAGTTCCATGTGATCGGCGATGAACTGTATATCCTGTTTGCCGTCAGCGGCCATCAATGGGGGCCGCAGTGCCATATGATGAAAAAGAAAAAAGCCGGGCGGATCACCGATCCGGACGGCTGGGAAAACCCGGTTCGCGTCGTGAGAAAGGACGGGAGCCCGCTGGCGGAAACCGCAATCACCCTGGATATGACGTATATCGGCGCCCGAAGCGGTTCCTATGTGGTCTGGTCCTATCGGGAGCACATCGGAACGCCGCTGGATTCCGGGTCCATGCTGTATATCGCCTCCATCGATGAGCGGGAACCCTGGCGGCTGACCAGCGATCCGGTGCTGCTGACCCGCCCGCTGCTGGGCTGGGAAAATGTCGCCGGAACCATCAACAACGAAGGGCCATATGCCTTCCAGCGGGACGGAAAGGTCTTCCTGACCTACTCCGGCGGTTCCGCAAACCGCTACACCTATGCGCTGGGCCTGCTCACCGCGGATTCCGCCGGCGACC
Source organism: Clostridia bacterium (assembly GCA_017526525.1). GTDB lineage: Bacteria > Bacillota > Clostridia > Christensenellales > Aristaeellaceae > Aristaeella. The sequence goes on from JAFXRG010000015.1 coordinate 16,192, forward strand.
TGCTGGACGTCCGCTCCTGGAGCAAGAGCATAACGCCCGTTCTTACATTCTATTCCGTGGACGGAGAGTACGGTCCCGGCCACAACTCCTTCTTTACCGGCAGCGACGGTGAGCTGATGATCGCCTACCACGCGGAAACCGGCCTGGCCGAAACGCTTCGGTGCGACGGAATCAGGCGGGTGCACTTCCGGCCGGACGGGACGCCTTATTTTGGCCTTTCCGCGTCCGAAGACCTGGTCCGCACCCCTGTTTCCGCCCGGATCATTGTCGGATAACGCACAGCCGGCAAAGGAGGAAAAAGTTTGAAACAGATTATTTTGCTGGGAGATTCCATCCGGATGCAGGTCCAGCCGATGGTCGGGGAAAAGCTGGCGGATGTCGCGCAGGTCTCCGGCCCGGACGAGAACGGCCGCTGGAGTGGCTATACGCTGAATTCCCTCCGGTTCTGGCTGCCTCAGCTGCCGTCCCCGGACCTGGTGCAGTGGAACTGCGGCCTTTGGGATATGGGAGACGATTACCAGGAAGGGCGGCATTTCTATCCGCCGGACCTGTATGAGGAAACCTGTCACCGCATCTGCCGGATCCTCCGCAAGGTTACGGGGAAACCGGACCTGCCAATCGTCATCGCCACCACCACCCCAACGCTGCACGGAGATCACGGGGACATCCTGCAGTACAATGATATCCTGCGCAGGGTGGCCGCGGCGGAAAACGCAGTGCTCAACGACCTGTACGCAGTTGTTTCACCGAATAAAGCCGAAATGATCGGCGAAGACCATATTCACCTGACCCCCGCGGGGATTGAAGCCGTGGCGGAACACACCGCCGCGGTGCTCCGTGCTGCGCTCAGGTGATTTTTCTTTCAGGACGGCACGCCTTCCCTTGCCGTCGGCCGGCAGTTTACTCGCTGCACAGAAGCGCGGTGAAGCCGAGGTCGTAGACGAAGATCGTCTGCCCGTGGAAGTCGGTTTCCTTTCCCGGGATTTCCCTGTTCAGTACTTTTTCCGCGCCTTCCCGCAGCCGCCGGATACAGTCCGGGTAAATCGGCAGGTTTGCATGGGATGGCCAGATTTCATCAAAATCTGCCGTCATTCCTTCCAGCTTTTTCAGGCTGGCAATGTAGTCTTTCATATTCCGGTATTCACCGAACATGAAGATGTGTCCGTGTTCCTGGATGGGGTCTCCGCTGATCAGCACGCGGCGGCTGATGTCCAGCACCGCAATGCTGCCGGGGGTATGGCCGGGCAGGTGGATCATCCGCAGTTTCCGGTTCCCCAGGTCAATCTCATCCCCATCCCGCACGGGAATCACCCGGCCGGGCTTTCCGGTTTTCCGGTAGTGTTCTTCATCCGCGGGATGCATATAGAAGGATTCAAACTGCCCGTTGCCGCCGACATGGTCCATGTCCGCATGGGTGTTCAGGAGTTCCACCGGCAGGCCGGTCAGCGTTTCCGCCATCTGCTTCGCGTGGTGCACCGTCATGCCGTTATCGATCAGCAGGGCTTTTTCCGTGCCTTTCAGCAGGAAAAAGCGCACCATGCCGTTTTCAATCCGCCAGGTATCCTCATCCACCCGGACGGGAACCGCTCCGTACTGCCTGCCGCAGCCGCTGCACCGGCCGGTATGGACGGAGACGATGTGGCCGCAGTCCGGGCAGGTCCATTCCTTCCGCTCGTTTTCCAGGAACACTTCGATACCGCCTTCCCGGATGTCCCGCAGGTTTTTCCCGGGGGATTCATAGAGCGGATACTGGGAAGTGTACCGTGTTTCTTTTTCCAGGACGTCCTCACAGGGATAATCCGGGCATTCGTCACAGTAAGTATAACCGTTTTCCTTCCGTTTCCGGCACAGGATGATGCCGCATTTCCGGGCACAGAATTCCGGCTTGTTTTCATCCGGGCCAAGGCAGCCGGGGCAGGGATTCTCCGCCGCCAGGGCGCGCTTGCACAGGCTGCAGTCCAGGCCGCAGGGTGCGATCATATTCGCGGTGATTCGGTTTGCTTCCATCCGGTTTTCCCTCCGTGTCACAGGAATAATGCATACGCTTTTTCTTCTTTGTAGTTCTTTTCCGCAGGGCCGTACCCCTGTTTTTTTATTCTGTTTTTTTATTCTGTTTTTTTATATTCCATGGTATGATGGATGAAAAGAACAGCAGATCTGAGGGGGTTGTCCATGGCACCGGAAATGGAAGGCACGCTGAATGACCGCGCGGCGGTCCGGAAACAGTACAGCACATCGGCGAACCTGAGCACCCGGATTTCGATCCACAGCAAGTATTCCACCAACAAACAGGGGTTCGGAAACTGGATTGTTTCCCACTATGATCTCCGTCCGGGCATGTCGGTGCTGGAGCTGGGCTGCGGAACAGGGGAAATATGGCTTGGAAAGCAGGAAATGATCCGCGGCTGCGCGCGCTTCGTGCTGTCCGATTTTTCCGAAGGCATGCTGGCAAAAGCCCGGGAAAACCTGGGCGAAGCAGACAGAATTGAATACCGCGTCATCGATATCCAGGAAATTCCGTTCCCGGACCGGAGCTTTGACGCGGTCATCGCCAATATGATGCTTTACCATGTGCCGGATCTTTCCAAAGGCCTGCGGGAAGTCCGGCGCGTGCTGAAGCCGGGCGGTGCCTTCTACTGTGCAACCTTCGGCGAGAACGGCATGATGGATTATATCTGCGGCCTGTTCAGCGCCTATGGCGTGAAAAACGATGTAAACCGCAGCTTCACCCTGCAGAACGGGGAAAGCAAACTGCTCAGTGTATTCCAGGCTGCGGAATGCCTGCGGTATGAGGATGCGCTGGAAGTCACGGATGTGGCGGACATGGTGGATTACATCTGTTCCCTGACCGCCATGTCCGCCTTGCGGCAGCTGCCGCGGGATGAAATCCGCGCCGTGCTGGCAAAAAATATGTCCGGCGGAATCCTGCGCATTCCCAAGGAATACGGCATGTTCATCGCAAAATAACCGGAAAATCGTCCTGAAACTCCCGCGTCAGCCGTTCATCTGCCGGTTCCGAAGTCAAAGACAATAATGTACAACTGTCAGTCCTCTTTCACATAGCTTTCCCAGCCTGTGTCAATTTTCTTCCTGATCTTCTCCCCCTGTTCACATCAGGCCTGCGAAAAGCGGATCATATTCCGGTTGTAGCCGGTGGTCAACATTTTCCGGATTCTCATAAAATAACCGCTTCGGAAAATCATGCATCCAGCATTGCGTCAATGCATGCTTCAATGGTGTCCGCCCTCCGCAGCAGCCGTTTCCGCCGGATATCCTCCCCGGCCGGCCATTCCATCAGCTTTTTGATCCTGCCCAGCGCGATGGTTGGATGGAACTTGTCCGCCCAGCCTTCATACAGGGCCATATACCATGCCTGCAGTTCATCCCTGCCGGCCGACGCCCCGCCCCGGACCCGGCGTGCAAGGGCGGGATCGGCCAGCAGGCCCCGCCCGATCATCACCGCCTCCGTTTCCGGGCATGACTCCTGCAGTCGGCGGATGTCCTCCACCGTTCTCAGGTCGCCGTTGTAAACGGGATGCTGCACATGCTTCCGGACAGCGAGGGTGAAGGCCTCCGGATGGATTCCGCCGGTGTACTGCTCCCGGGTGGTCCGGACATGGATTGTCATATGGGAAAAAGGGTATGCCGAAAGCAGGTCCAGGAGTTCCGGCCATTCCCCGGGATCCTCGTACCCGATGCGCGTCTTCACGGAAAGCGATACCGGAAGCGTATTCGCAAACACACGGTCCAGGAACTGCCGCAGGGCATCCGGTTCGCGAAGCATGCCGCTGCCCCGCCCGCGTTTGGTTACCGTAGGCGACGGACAGCCGAGATTCAGGTCTGCGCAGGCATAGCCGCATTCACTCACATAGTACAGCCAGGCGGATAACTGTTCCGGATCCCGCGTCAGCGCCTGGGGCAGCACGCACAGCCCTTCATTCTCCTCCGGCGCCAGGTCTCTCTCCTCGCGCGTAAGCAGGGAAAGGGTCTGTGTCAGCTTATGGAACGGCAGGCCATATACGTCAATACCGCCGAAAATCCTGTGATGGGTCTGCCGCAGGATCCCGTCGGTAATGCCTTCCATCGGCGCAAAATAGATTTTCAGCCGGTTCTCCCGGGATATGCCGGATTCCATAGGCAGGCTCCTTTCCGCGGACCGTATTGAAGATACCGATACTGTATCGGATTTCCGCCCCGGAATCAAATGCTTTTTCTGCATTTCACCCGCACATTTCCGCTGGACAGAATTCACCGTGACCTGACGGAGCGCACAGTCATTGAAAACCGCAACGATAAATGGTATAACATAGACCGAAATTTCGTATTGCGGGGACAGGAATATGAACACATCGATGGAATTTGTCCGGAAAATGCCCCTCCCCCAGGAGATTAAGCGGGATTATCCCGGGGACAGCAGAACCAAGGCCGCAAAAGAAACGCGGGACCGGGAAATCTCCGCCGTGCTGACAGGAACGGACCACCGGCTCCTGCTGATCATCGGCCCGTGTTCCGCTGACCGTGAGGACGCGGTGCTGGACTACATGGGCCGGCTGGCAGAAATCAACGAGCAGGTCAGGGAAAAACTGCTGATTGTTCCCCGGGTCTATACCAACAAACCCCGCACCAAAGGCGTGGGGTATAAAGGCATGCTGCATCAGCCTGATCCGGAGAAGCAGGAAGACTTGCTGGCCGGCATTATTGCCATCCGCCAGCTTCATATGCGCGTGATCCGGGAAACCGGCTTCACCTGTGCGGAGGAAATGCTCTATCCTGCCAACTTCAGCTATCTGTCCGACCTGCTTGGGTACGTGGCCGTGGGCGCCCGCTCCGTGGAAAACCAGGAACACCGGCTGGTTGCCAGCGGCCTGGGCATCGCAACCGGCATGAAGAATCCCACCGCCGGCGATATCTCCGTCATGATGAACTCCATTGCCGCGGCCCAGAGCCCGCAGGAGTTTATCTACCGGAACTGGGAAGTCCGCACTTCCGGCAATCCCCTCGCCCACGCGATCCTGCGGGGCTATGTGGACAGCTTTGGCCGTTCCCACCCCAACTATCACTATGAGAACCTGCAAAACCTGCTGAAGCTGTATCGGGACAGCGGCCTGTCCAATCCCGCCGTGATTGTGGATACCAATCACAACAACTCCGGCAAGGAATACCTGGAGCAGGTCCGCATCTGCAAGGATGTTATGCACAGCCGGAGCCTGAACCCGGAAGTGGCTTCGCTGGTCAAAGGCCTGATGGTGGAAAGCTATCTTGTGGATGGATCCCAGAAAGTTGGCGGCGGCGTCTACGGTCAGTCCATCACAGATCCCTGCCTCGGCTGGGAAAAAAGCCGGGAACTGATCCTCCGCCTTGCCGATTCTGTCTGACGCTGTCAAAAAATGCGCCCTTCCGCAGCTTTATTGCGCGGAAGGTTTTTTGGTGCGGTTTTCAGTCAATCCGTTCCAGGGTCTTATAACCCCTGGCCTGCAGGAACTCCTCCACCTCCATCAGGTCGGTGGCCTTCAGGATCGCAACCGGCAGGCGGCTGAGCGTATTGTATGTCACGTAAATATAATCCATGTTGATGTTCCCGTCGCTGATGACGCTCAGCAGCCCGTTCAGGCTGCCGCATTCGTCCCCGATCTCCGCTGCGGCCACATAGTCGCTGTGGCACATATAGCCGGCGGCCAGCAGGGCTTCTGACGCCGCATCCGTATCGGAAACCAGCATGCGGATGATGCCGAACTCGGCGCTGTCGTTGGTAATCAGGGTGTTCATATTGATGCCGGCATCAAACAGGATCTGCGTAATCCGGTTCATGGCGCCCTTTTTGTTCTCCGCAAAAATCGATAGCTGACGAATCATTGTGCTTTCTCCTCCGGAATATGATTCGGCCGGTATGCACGCCGGGCCGTCCCGAAATTATTCAAGCGCGTTTTTCATCTCCCGGACATACCGGCCGATGTGCTCCGGTGCGTCCTTCCCGTACTGCGCAAGGATTTTCTCAATGGCAGAACCGACAATGGCGCCGTCGGACAGTCCGGCCATGGCCTTCGCCTGCTCCGGCCGGGAAATGCCGAACCCGATGGCCACGGGGATCCTTGCGTTTTCCCGGATCGTCCGGATGATCGGCTGCAGATCCGTGGTAATCTCGCTCCGCGTCCCGGTCACGCCGAGGCTTGATACCAGGTAGATGAAGCCTTCCGCTTCCCGCGCAATCATCGCCACCCGGTTTTCGGAGGTCGGGGCAATCAGGGAGATCAGGTCCACCCCATATTGCCGGCAGAGCGGCAGGAATTCTTCTTTTTCCTCAAAGGGCAGGTCCGGCAGGATCAGTCCGTCCATGCCGGTTTCCCGGCAGGTGGAAATAAACTTCTCCGCGCCGTAGGAGAAAACAACGTTTGCGTAGGTCATGAAAACCAGCGGCACGCTGACCTCCTTCCGCAGTTCCCGCACAAAGGCGAAAATCTTATCCGTGGTGACGCCCCCGGTCAGTGCGCGCAGGTTCGCCTCCTGGATCACGGGACCTTCCGCCGTCGGGTCGGAAAAGGGAATCCCCAGCTCGATCAGGTCCGCCCCGTTCGAAACGGCAGCCTTAACGGCCTCCGCCGTGGTCTCCAGGTTCGGGTCCCCGCAGGTGATAAAGGCAATAAAGGCTTTTCCGTGGTCAAAAGCAGCTGCAATCTTACTCATGGAGATCCTCCCCCCTGTAGCGGGCAATGGCCGCGCAGTCCTTGTCGCCCCTGCCGGAGACCGTAATCACGATAATCTGTTCCTTCCCCATCTGCGGCGCAATCTTCTGCGCGTATGCGACCGCATGCGCGGATTCGATCGCCGGGATGATGCCTTCCGTCTTTGCCAGGTACTCAAAGGCGCAGACCGCTTCCTCGTCTGTTACCGGAACATATTCAGCCCGGCCGGTATCATGCAGCCACGCGTGCTCCGGCCCGATACCCGGATAGTCCAGGCCTGCAGAGATTGAATATACCGGGGCAATCTGTCCATACTCATCCTGGCAGAAATAGCTTTTCATGCCGTGGAAAATTCCCAGCCGTCCGGTATTGATGGTCGCTGCAGTTTCAAAGGTGTCAATTCCGCGGCCCGCCGCCTCGCATCCTATCAGGCGGACAGATTTGTCATCCAGGAAATGGTAGAAGCTGCCGATGGCGTTGCTGCCGCCGCCGACGCAGGCAATCACCGCGTCCGGCAGCCGGCCTTCCTTCTCCGCCAGCTGTTCCTTGATCTCTTTGGAAATCACGGCCTGAAAATCCCTCACAATGGTCGGGAACGGATGCGGTCCCATGACGGATCCCAGGCAGTAATGCGTATCATCAATCCGGCGGGTCCATTCCCGCATCGCCTCACTCACAGCATCCTTCAGGGTCGCTGTGCCGGTCTTTACGGGAATGACTTCCGCGCCCAGGAGGCGCATCCGGTAAACGTTGAGCGCCTGGCGGACTGTATCCTCCTCGCCCATAAACACAACGCACTCCATCCCCATCAGGGCCGCGGCGGTGGCGGTCGCCACCCCGTGCTGCCCGGCGCCGGTTTCGGCAATCAGGCGGGTCTTGCCCATCTTCTTTGCCAGCAGCGCCTGCCCCAGGACATTGTTGATTTTATGCGCGCCGGTATGGTTCAGGTCCTCCCGCTTCAGATAGATCTTCGCGCCGCCCAGGTCTTCTGTCATCTTCCCGGCGTAGTATAACCGGGAAGGCCGCCCGGCATAGTCGTTCAGCAGGGCGTTCAGTTCCCGGTTGAATTCCGGGTCTGCCTTGTATCGGTTATAGGCTTCTTCCAGCTCGATCACGGCATTCATCAGTGTTTCCGGGATATACTGCCCGCCGTGAATCCCGAATCGTCCGTTCCGGTTGCTCATTTCCCATCCTCCGTTCTCACCGCCTGAATAAAGGCGCGCATTTTTTGAATGTCCTTGAATCCGTCCGTTTCAATCCCGGAGGATACATCCACCGCATAGGGCTTCAGCTTCCGTACCGCCCCGGCAGCGTTTTCCGGATTCAGTCCTCCGGCCAGGAAGTAAGGCCGCTTCACCGCCCGAAGCCAGTTCCAGTCAAAAGTCTTCCCGTCGCCGGCGCCTGCATCCAGCAGAATCCGTTCCGCCGAAGAAGCCTGCGCCAGCAGTGCATCCTCCGCATTGCGGATCCGGAAAGCCCGGATCAGCGGCCGGTTCGTCAGTTTCCGCAGGTGTGCCAGATAAGCTTCATCCTCCCGGCCGTGCAGTTGGGCAGCATCGATCGTTCGGTCCGCAAGCAGTTCCGCCACGGTTTCCGGGTTTTCATCCACAAACACGCCTACTGCCTCAATGCCCGGATCCAGGTTCTCCTTCAGGGCCTTTGCCGCCTCCGGCGCAATAAACCTCCTGCTGCCCGGGAAAAACACAAAGCCGATATATTCCGGTTTCAGTTCGTTGACAGCCCGGATATCCTCCGGCCGCCGCAGGCCGCACATCTTAATCTTCGTCATTCTGTGATCTTTCTCCGGTTCTTTCCTTGTCCTGCTTCAGTTCCCGCAGTTTCGCCGCGGGATCCTCCGCCCGCATCAGCGTTTCGCCGATCAGGGCGGCATCTGCGCCGATTTTCTCCAGCCGCTGTACATCTTCCGGGGTCTTCACGCCGCTTTCCGCCACATAGATGCAACCTGCCGGGATCCGGTCCCGCAGCCGCGCCGCGTTCTCAAAATCCACGGTGAAATCCTTCAGGTTCCGGTTGTTCACCCCGATCACCTTCGCACCGGCCGCAACTGCCGTGCGGATTTCCTCTTCGTTATGTGTCTCCGTGAGCGCCGCGATTCCACGCAATTCGCAGCGTTCCAGGTAGCTTTCCAGCGTTTGCCGGTCCAGCAGGGACACAATCAGCAGCGCCGCGTCCGCCCCCATCACCCGCGCCTGGTCCAGCTGATAAGGACTGACGGTGAAGTCTTTGCGCAGCATCGGCAGGCGTACCTTTTCCCGGATCTCCCGGAAAATCCGATCCGATCCAAGGAAATATTCCGGCTCCGTCAGGCAGGAGATGCAGTCTGCCCCGGCCTGTTCATAAGCCTCGGCGATGCGCAGATAGGGAAATTCCGGGCAAATCAGCCCCTTGGAAGGCGACGCCTTCTTGATTTCACAGATGAATGAGATCCCCGGCTTTTTCAGCGCCGCAAGAAAGCCGTCGCCGTTTCCTTTTCCCAGGGCGTCCGCCCGCGCCCGCATCTCCGCCTCCGGAACTCTCGTCCGGTCCTCCAGAACCCGTCGCCGGGAAAGATCCGCAAGTTTTTCAAGTATATTCATATGCCACCGCGTTCCATTCCGTATTGATGATGTATCCCCGTCATGCATTGGAAATGCTGATCAGCTTTTCCAGCGTTTCCGCGGCCTTGCCGCTGTCAATCAGTTCCGCCGCCAGCTTTATGCCGTCTGCCATGCTTTCCGTCTTTCCGCCGATATACAGGGCCGCACCGGCATTCATCAGCACAGCGTCCCGCTTGGGGCCCTTTTCCCCCGCAAGAATCGCCCGGGTGATCCCGGCGTTTTCCTCGGGGGTTCCGCCCGCCAGGTCCGTTTTCACACAGCGTTTCAGGCCGAACTTTTCCGGTGTAATAACATAATTCTTCATCCAGCCGTCCCGGAACTCGCACACCGTGGTAGGCGCGCTCAGGGAAATCTCATCCAGCTTGTCCTGTCCGTAGACCACCATGCCTTTTTTTACGCCCAGGTTCATCAGCACCTGTGCCAGCGGCTGCACCAGGTATTCGTCATACACGCCCAGAAGCTGCATCGCCGGATGGCCGGGATTCGTCAGCGGTCCGAGAATGTTGAACACGGTGCGGAAGCCCAGTTCCTTCCGGATCGCGCCCACATACCTCATGGACGTGTGATACTTCTGCGCAAAGAAGAAGCACATGCCGGCCTTGTCCAGCAGCTCTTTGCACTTTTCCGGGCTCTGGTCAATATTCACGCCCAGCGCTTCCAGGCAGTCCGCCGTTCCGCTCCGGCTGGAGGCCGCCCGGTTTCCGTGCTTGGCCACCCGCATTCCGCCCGCCGCCGCAACCAGCGCCGACGTCGTGGAGATGTTGAAGCTGTGCGCGTTATCCCCGCCGGTACCGACAATCTCGAAGAGATCGTTTCCCGCATCCACGCCTGTAGCCTTTTCCCGCATGGCGGCGGCGCAGCCTGCAATCTCGTCCGTGGTTTCCGCCCGTGCGCTTTTGGTGCTCAGGGCGGACAGAAACGCGGCGTTCTGGGTTGGCGTGGTTTCACCGCTCATAATCTCGTTCATTACGGTATAGGCTTCCTCATAGGTCAGGTCTTCCTTGTTTACGATTTTGACGATCGCTTCCTTGATCATTGTCTTTCCCTCCTTCACTTTTCTTCGGATGATGCGTGATCATTGAGCTTCATGAAATTTTTCAGCATCTGCTTTCCGTCCGGCGTCAGGATGCTTTCCGGATGAAACTGCACGCCGTAAACCGGATACTCCCTGTGCTGCACCGCCATCACCTCGCCGTCCGCCGTCCGGGCTGTCACCTGCAGGCAGTCCGGAAGGGTCTCAGGGTCGGCTGCCAGGGAATGATACCGCGCCACCGGAAATCGTTCCGGCAGCCCGTCAAAAAGAATACTGTATCCTTCCTGTTTCACCTCGGACTGTTTTCCGTGCATCAGGGCTTTGGCGTAGGTCACCGTCGCGCCGAAAGCGGCGCAGATCGCCTGATGCCCCAGGCATACCCCCAGCAGCGGGATCTCCCTTCCAAGCTCCCCGGCTGCCCGGATGATGATGCCCGCGTCCTCCGGCCGTCCCGGGCCGGGCGACAGGATGATCCGGCCGGGCTTCAGGGCCCGGATTTCATCCACTGTCATTTCGTCATTCCGGATCACACGGATATCCGGATTCAGTTCCCCGATGAGCTGATACAGGTTATAGGAAAAGCTGTCATAGTTGTCAATCAGCAGCGTCATCATCCGATCTCCTCCCCGTCCTGTTCCAGTGAATGGAGCACCGCACGGGCCTTGTTCAGGCATTCCTCATGTTCCTTCTCCGGCACTGAATCATAAACGATACCGGCTCCGGAACGGATGAATACTTTTCCGTTCTTTTTCCATGCGATCCGGATCGCGATGCAGGTGTCCATGTTCCCCGAAAAGTCGATATAGCCGATCGCGCCCCCGTAAATCCCCCGCTTATTGTTCTCCATCTCACCGATCAGCTGGCAGGCCCGGATTTTCGGTGCTCCGGACAGCGTGCCTGCCGGAAGCACCGCTTCCACAGCGTCCAGCGCGTCCTTGTCTTCCCGGATTTCCCCGCGCACTGTGGATCCGATATGCATCACATGGGAAAACCGAAGAACTTCGTGGAACTTTTCAACCTGTACGGTTCCGAACGCGGAGATGCGTCCAAGATCGTTCCTGCCCAGGTCCACAAGCATGTTGTGCTCCGCCAGCTCCTTTTCATCCCCCAGGAGTTCCTCCTCCAGCTGCCGGTCCTCCTCCGGGGTTTTCCCCCGGGGACGTGTTCCTGCCAGCGGGAATGTGTGCAGAATACCGTTTTCCAGTTTTACCAGCGTTTCAGGGCTTGCCCCGGCAACCTCCACGTCCGTGCCTGAAAAATAGAACATATAGGGGGAAGGGTTCACCGTCCGCAGTCTCCGATACATATTCAGCAAACTGCCTTCATACGGTGCGCTGAGCCGGTTGGACAGGACAATCTGAAAGATATCTCCCTCCCGGATATAGGAACGTGCCTTCTCCACCATGGCGCAGTATTCCGCCTTGCTGAACAGCGGCGTAACCTCGCCGGTGAGCCGCCCGGGCTCGTCCCTGGCCTCCGCCCCGTCCAGGATAAGCTGTTTCAGCTCCGCCAGCTGCATCTCTGCCCTGTGGTAGCCGGCCTCTCCTTCCGCCAGCTTCACATTGACAATCAGGATCATCTTCTGGCGAAAATTGTCAAAGGCAATCACCTTGTCAAAGAGCATCAGATCCACATCCTGGAAGTGTTCCGTATCCTCCGTTTCCCTTCTGACGGACGGTTCGGAATAATTCAGGTAATCGTAAGAGAAGTATCCGGTCAGGCCACCGGTGAAAGGCGGCAACCCTGGGATCCGCGGGCTTCTGTATTCCGCCAGGATCTGCCGGAGCACCGCGGACGGATTGTCCGTTTTCAGTTTCAGTTCCCCGACCTGCATCTCCCCGTCCGAACAGGTAATGCTCAGCTTCGGGTCAAATCCCAGGAACGTGTAACGTCCCCAGTTCTCCTGTGCCTCCGCGGATTCCAGCAGGAAGCAATGTGAAGAGACGTTCTTCAGCTTTCGGATGACCTGGATCGGGGTACACAGATCCGCCAGCAGCTCGCTGGTGACCGGCGCCACCTTATACCCCGCTTCCCTGTATCGGGTCAGTTCCTCTGCACTCGGCGTAATTTTCATGCTTTTTCCCCCTCCGCCAAACGGATATCCCGGCTGCCTCCCCGGGTATGCAATCCTCAGCCAATAAAAAATCCCTGACAGATTTTTGCTCTGTCAGGGACGAATCTTCTTCGCGGTGCCACCCTGTTTCACGGTTTCCCGTGCGCTCTGCGGAATACGTTCACATATTCCCGGCAACTGACGTATGCCCCACGTCGCAGAATACTCGGCCGAAGCCTTTGACTGCGCCCTCCGCGGTCCATTTGGCGGTTTGTTTCCTGCCCGGCTTTCACCTTCCCGGACTCTCTGTAAGGGCATGGCCGCTTTGATCTCCGCTTCAACGGTTTCCTATGAAATTGAGTGAATTTTAACAACACCGCCCGCAGGTGTCAAGTGAATCTTCCTTCTGATACATCAGAAAAACAATTCACCGGAATGCCGCGTGGATGAATTCACCATCCTGCAGCCGGGACGCTTGATTTGCCCATTCCTTTTCTGTCGTCCTCCTGCGGATCCGGACAAAACCGGAGAATTACGGAGCGGTGAAGGCCACCGGTTCGCTGTATTCGCCGTAGTATGTCATCGGAACCGCGATGATTGCGTTGAGGCCTTCCACCGTTGCCCGGGCCCGTACTTCACAGGCGGCGCCGGCCTCCAGCCCGGACAGCACGGCTTCCGTCTTTCCGTCCGCCAGGATCACGGTCTGCCACTTTCCTTCGCCCGCTTTCCGGTATTCGATTTCATATCCGCTGATCCCGGTGGCCCACTGGTCCGCCACCGTAACCCGGACCATGCCGTCTCCCTCATTCACCCCGCTGATTTCCGCTTTCCCGGGAACGATCATGAAGTGCCCGGAGATTGCCCCGTCCTCCCTGCCGGCGGGGCGTACCACGATGTCCGCGTCACCGCAGCGAATGTTATTGCCGTATTCCACGGCATAATCCGTACCCTCTGTCAGGATTACCCCCTGGCTGGATCGCACAATGCACCGGGGCGTAATCGGTTCTCCCGTATATACATTCTCATAGGTTTCCGCAAACACAGAGGAGGGAACCGCCTTTTCCACCGCCAGGCGCAGGATGGTCGTTCCCATCGATTCCTGGCCCCGGATTCGGATCGCCAGGTAAATCTTCCCTTCCTTCCGGGCGGTCAGCAGGATCTGGGATCCTTCTTTCTGTGTCACAAAATCAGCGATCTCCTCTGATCCGTTCAGCAACGTCCACTCGATATCCGGGTTGCCCATTTCCATCCAGGAGGATCCCCGGAAAAACAGCTTGATCTTGGTGGTGTTATAGCCTTCCATCGCCACCAGCGCTTTTTCGGCCAGAACGGAAGGAACCATCGCGATATCCCCGGCAATATAATTGCAGTAGCCTTTGATGGCAAAATTGTCGCATACCGCCTGTCCCCCGGGAATCGCCTTGATTTCCATGTTGTTCTCCGCATTTCTCAGGGCTGTTTCCCGGTAGTCCTCCCAGGCGCCGTCCCGGAAAAGAAAGCTTTCATTTTTGTTGATCACCGCCACAGGATTTGTCGGAAGAACACCCGGAATACTGCAGAGAACGGCTTCATTGGTCAGATAGCATCCCTCCGGATCCGTCATCTCCAGCACGATGGCATACGCCTGTCCGTTCTGGATAAACACCTCGTTCTCCAGCCGGATCCGGTGATAACCGGCGTACTCAAACCGGGCACTTCCGCTGCACACGCACAGGCCCTCTTCCGGCGAAGTAAAATCGTTGCACAGCAGGTAAATCGAGTAATTTGCCTCCGTGTTCGCGCTCCCCGTCATGCAGGAGATCTCCGTCAGGACCCGGGAATGCCCCCCGATAAAGACATTGGCCATTTTTACGGGTTTCTCATATTTTTCGCACACCACTTCCCCCACCGGCAGGTAGTCATGCTGGTCAATATATTCCGGGGCGAATGAATCCTCGAACACAAAGGATTCAGGATTTGTCAGGGTCTGATCGAAGTAGGACAGCCAGAAATAGCCGGATCCCACCATGACCGGTTCACCGTTTTCATCAAAGACCGGGTTGCCGTCTGCGTCCTTTTTCTGCACGGGGATGCCCCAGTTCATTTCGCCGCAGTTCGGGAATTCCTCCTCCCCGGAACCCCAGCTGTTGCGCACGAGCCACGCGCCGTTCTCCGGCGGCTGATGCTCCGGCAGGAAGTTCTCCTTCGGGTAATTGTCATCCCATCCGATGATGGTGACCCCATGGTTGGCCTGCAGGTTTTCCCAGGTATAGTGCGCCCACGTCACATTGTTCAGGTAGACGCCGTTTTCTGCAAGATCCTGGTCGGGGCGAGAAACATCCGCCAGGAATCCGATGCTGACGCCGCGTTTCAGCAGCAGCTGCTCCTTGATCATCCGGTTCGCGTCGGGGTTATATTCATATGGGACTGTCAAGGAATGCTGAGCGGGACTCGGCAGCAGGACGGATTCCGTCAGGTAATAATCCCTGGCAAAGCGGTATTCCTCGGGAATCGACCAGTCGTCCATGTCGCTGTAGCTGAAGTTGCGGTATGCGCCGCCGATATATCGCTGCAGGGTATTCTTTTCCCTGCCGTAGTATCTGAAAAGATCGCCGTATTCCCCGTTGTCCTCCTTCGAGGGCCCGATTCCCTGCGCATAGGCGGAGGCGGCAAGGAACAGGCTTCCGCCGGTATTGTAAACGGAAAGCGCGTCTTTTCTACTGACGGAGATGCCTTCGCCGTTCTGCGGGTTGTTTGCATCTTCCAGCGGCATATGGGCAAAATAGGCCAGCTGTTTTTCCGAAAGATCGATGGTCTTCCACGCATCCGGATCATAATCCAGGATGGAGCCCAGGATGCTGATCTCCGATGCCGCGGTCGCTGCAAAACCCCAGCAGGTCATGAAGGGATTCTGCTGCCGCACCGGGGGAACATAGCACCGGTCTCCCACCCCGTCGCCGTCCGTATCGACTTGTCTCAGGTCGAAGGTTTCGGGCAGGGTTCCGGCATCTTCCGTCCCTTCCGCGAAGGAAATGGTACAGGTGCCGGTCAGCACGATACAAAGAAGCAGGATCAGAAACTGTCTGGCAGGATTGCGCATGAATGAACCTCCGTCAGTCCGGTCCCGGTAAACAGGCGCCGGTTAATTGCGTTTTCTGAATGAGCACCATTATATATGCGCCGCGTAAAATAATCAAATGGCGCGGCGAACGGGAAGCGTTTGCTGCGCCGGATCATTTATGCCTTCAGGCCCGGCCTGAAGGAAGGCGAACCCACCCGGAAGGGTTGAATCAAAAGCCGGATACAAAATGCGGACTGACGTTTTGCCGTCAGCCCGCATGGATGAATCCGTCCGCTCAGCCGTCGATCAGGCTTCTCTCCGTCTCCGGATCGAACAGGTGCATGACCTTCGCCGGGAAGGTAATGTACATTTTTCCGCCGTAAGCCAGGGAATTCCGCTGCTCCTTTGTCAGGTCCACCGTAGGCAGCCGGACAATGATCTTGTCGTCGTTTGCGCTCGACAGGTGCAGGTGCAGCTCGCTGCCCATCATTTCGTTCACATCGATGGCGCATTCGATGGCATTTTCCGTCTTGTCAAACAGCACGGTGGTATGCTCCGGCCGCACGCCCAGGATGATCTCCATGCTCTTCACTTTTTTCTTTGCCAGCACAGCGTTCTGGTCCTCGTTCAGCGGAATCCTCGCTCCCAGGATTTCCACGGTGTAGCCGCTGCCCTCCTGCACCAGCTTCGCCTTCAGGAAGTTCATCTGGGGGCTGCCGATGAATCCGGCCACAAACAGGTTCACCGGGGTGTCAAAGACTTCCTGCGGCGTGCCCACCTGTTCGATGAAGCCGTCCTTCATGATGACGATCCGGTCGCCCAGCGTCATGGCTTCCGTCTGGTCGTGGGTCACGTAGATAAACGTCGTATCCAGCTTCTGCCGCAGCAGGATGATTTCCGCCCGCATCTGGTTGCGCAGCTTCGCGTCCAGGTTGCTCAGCGGCTCGTCCATCAGGAATACCTTCGCGTTCCGCACCATGGCGCGGCCGATGGCCACCCGCTGGCGCTGGCCGCCGGACAGCGCCCGGGGCTTCCGGGTCAGGTATTCCGTGATGCCGAGGATCTGGGCGGCATTGGTTACCCTCTCATAAACCTCATCTTCCGGCACCTTCTTCAGCCGCAGGCTGAAAGCAATGTTGTCATAAACCGTCATGTGGGGATACAGCGCGTAGTTCTGGAAAACCATGGCGATGTCCCGGTCCTTGGGCTGCAGGTCGTTCACCACCTCGCCGTCGATTTCCAGCGTGCCTCCGGAGATATCCTCCAGTCCCGCGATCATCCGCAGCGTTGTGGATTTGCCGCAGCCGGAAGGCCCGACGAATACTACGAATTCCTTGTCCTTGATTTCGAGATTGAAATCATGAACCGCTGTTACTTTATTGTCATATATTTTTTTGACATCCGTCAGTTTTACGCTTGCCATCTGATTCGTCCTCCCTTATCCTCAGCCTTTTACCGCGCCGCCGGTAACGCCTTCCACGTAATACTTCTGCAGGAACATAAACAGAACGGTTACGGGAAGCGCCACCAGTACGCCGCCGGCGCAGAACATGGTGTAGTTGTTGGAAATCTGGTCCTTGCTCAGCCAATCGTACAGGCCGACAGCTACGTTCTTGCCGGCGGATGCACCGAAGGCAATATAGCGGGCAAAAACATAGTCTCCCCATGGACCCATGAAAGCGGTCAGGATCGTATAAATCACGATCGGTTTGGACAAGGGAAGAATGATCTTGTACAGGATCTGCGCGCGGGTCGCTCCGTCAATCCTGGCCGCTTCGTCCAGGGATGTGGGGATCGTATCGAAGAACCCTTTGGAGACGTAATATCCCATGCCTGAAGACGCAATATAAACCAGGATCAGGCCCGGCGTTGCATTGGCCTGCGTCATGCCAAGGTCTTTCAGCACCCGGTACAGAATAATCATGGTCAGCATTCCCGGGAACATGCCGAGAATCAGCATAAACCGCATCAATGGCTGCCGCATTTTAAAGCGGAAACGGGACAGGGTATAGCTCATGCACAGCACAATAACGGTCTGCAGGACCGCCGTAATCAGCGCGGCGACAAA
This sequence comes from Clostridia bacterium, assembly GCA_017526525.1. Taxonomy (GTDB): domain Bacteria; phylum Bacillota; class Clostridia; order Christensenellales; family Aristaeellaceae; genus Aristaeella. Next base: position 33,684 of record JAFXRG010000015.1, read on the forward strand.
AGTATTGGTATACCACCGCGGAAAATCCGTCTGGAACAGGTTGCTGTAATTATCGGTACCCCACACCTTGGGAAGCACATATCCGACCTGGCCGCTGTTTTCCACCCGGAAGGACTGGAGCACGATGCAGACAAAGGGAATCAGCCAGATAATGCTGATAACGATCAGCAGGATATGAATGGCTGTGTTCGTCACTGCACGGGAGGCTTTCAGTCCCATGTGACGTTTTGCTGTTGCTTCACTCATCACCGGAAATCCTCCTCATTTCTCGTACTCGGCATCACGTTGTACACAATCAGGGAAACCAGCGCCACAACGACGAACACCAGGATACCGATGACGGACGCCATGTAATACTGGGATTCTGCGCCGGTTGTGATCTTGAACAACCAGGTAATCAGCAGGTCCGTATAGCCCACGGATCCGGATGCTGAAGAGGCTGCGGCATTTGTGGGCGCACCGCCTGTCAGCAGGTAAATGACGTTGAAGTTGTTCATATTGCCCGTAAAGCTTGTCAGAAGGTACGGTCCCGTAACAAACAGCATATAAGGCAGGGTGATTTTTGTGTATTGCTTCCAGCCGCTGGCTCCGTCGATCTTTGCAGATTCATACAGATCCGCGGGAATATTCATCAGAATACCGGTGGTAATCAGCATCAGGTACGGAATTCCGATCCAGATGTTGATCACAATCACCGTAATCCGGGCCAGCCAGGGCCGGCTGGCATCTCCGAAAAAGTCAATGGCCTGCGTAATCCAGCCCATATCCATCAGGAACCCGTTGATGATTCCGTTCTTGGCGAACATTTTGGAAACATACAACAGGGAGATAAACTGGGGAATCGCGATCGTCAGCACCAGGATGGTCCGCCAGCCCTTTTTGAAGCGGATTCCCTTCTTGTTGATGGCCATTGCCACAAACATCCCCAGGAAATAGTTCGTAAAGGTGGCGAAGAAAGCCCAGATCAGCGTCCACAGCAGCACCTCTCCAAAGGTGGCGGCATAGCTTTGCGTTCCGCCTGCCCCGCCGCTCCAGGAGAGCATGGTGTTGAAGTTATCCAGTCCGACCCATGTAAACAGGCTGTTTGTATAGCCGTTATGGGTTCCGTCATAATTGGTGAAAGCCACCAGCACCATAAAGAGAATCGGCAGCAGCGTAAAGACGATAATGCCGGTCATGGGCAGCGCCAGCAGCGTCTTATGGAACTGGTCATCCACAATACTGCGGAGGTCTTCCTTGCCGCTTTTCAGTTTCTTTCCGGAAGCAAGGATTTTTTCTGCAATCTTGTTTTGCCTGATGTTCAGCCGCCAGGTATAAATGAACGCAATGATAAAGAAAATCGTGAGCACGCCGTAGAGCAGAATCTGGAAGGAGTTATCATTGTACTTGGTAACATACACATCCAGCAGCTCGTTATATTCCTTGCTCGGACCGGTCTTTCCTAGGGAGGGCAGCATGCTCAGCCAGTATCCGCCGGACAGGATCATATATCCGATGAATACCACTTCAAACAGCAGGAACAGGATCCCGCGCAGGATCTGCCCCCTGGCCAGGCATCCGAATCCCATCACCAGATAGCTGAGCTTTGTTTTCCAGTCCCCGTGAACAAAGGTATTCACAATATCGGCAGCTTCCCTGCCCACCGCTGCTCCGCACTTCTTCAGCCCTTCCCAGATTTTCAGGAAGAACCGGCCGATTCCTTTGGGAATCCCGGTGAAGAAATGTCCCAGCCTGTATCCGAACTTTTTCCCTTTGGACAGTTTCAGATACTCCAGATCACTGAGCTGTGCCATAATCCGTGATCCTCTCCTCTCCCGTATGCAGGCGGCACATCCGCCTGACCTGGCTTTTTCCCGGGAACGCAACGACCTGAAGGGGTTTTCCGTCCGTGTTTTCCCGAAAAAGGCCGGAGCCGAAAGGGTCTTCAGCTCCGGCCGTAAGGTACTGTTTCAGTCTTTGTTGCCAAACTTTAGTTCTTCTTGATGGTGATCGCGGTGCCGTCCCAGGTTACGGTGTAGTTGCCGGCTTCCGCAAACACGATGTTGTTGTCGGGATTCTCTTCGCCGAGATCCTTCACCAGTTCCTTGCCCTCCGTGACCTGGGCAAAGCCTTTGTCGGTTCCCCAGTCGCCGGGCTTCACGATCCGGCCGCCCATGTAGTCGCTTTCCGGAACTTCCAGGGTCACAACGCCGTCCTTCAGGTAGTAGGTATCCGCTTCGTCCGCGTTGTTCCAGCCGTTCCAGGCGCCCACGAACAGCAGCGCATTGTTGTCCAGCTTGAACAGGCTGGCAATCTTGTCGTAGTAGTTATCCAGGGCCGCCTGCAGGCCGGCATCATCCTTGGCCGCCTTCACGTCGTCACCGATAACCTTCGCGATATCCCACCAGGAACCGTGAATCTGGCCCTGCGGCACAGAGTAGGGAGCCTGGGCAATCAGGGCCGCCAGGCCGGCGTTGGCCTGAACCTTTTCAGAAGCCTGGTCTTCCTTGTTGGAGGGACCCCAGGCCAGGGCTTCGAACCGTTCCATCTGGCACTTTGCACCAGTCAGGTACTGGGCCAGCTTATGGATGGCGGCGCCCTTTACCTCGTCCACCTGGGGCTTCACGCCCATCAGCTTGCAGCCGTTGAAGGAACCGAGGTGATATTCTTTTCCGTCCACTTCGAAGGAGGGCAGGTCAGTTACGCCCATGTTGTCGCCCAGGTATTCCTGAACCTTGGCGAAATCCCAGGTACCGCTGACCAGGATCGCAGCATTCTGCTGGAACTGGTCGGCGCCGCCGGCGCTCAGGTGATAGGGAGAATCAACCAGCTTCTTCATGCCCTTGACAGCGATCAGGCCTTCGGGGCTGTTGAATGTATCGTGCACGGAAATGAAGTTGCCTTCATCATCGGTGGTCCACTCAGACACACAACCGGTGGCGAAGAAGAAGGAAGCCAGATACCAGGCGGAAGACTGCTGCTCGAAAGCAAAGTACTTCTGGGCCTTTTCGCAGTCCGCGATCAGTTTTTCCAGGGAGTCCACATCCTCTTCCGGGATGACGCTCTTGTCGTAGTACATGAAGTAGCCGTTGTCCGCAGTCAGCGGATAGGCATACAGCGCGTCACCGGAGGTGGCAGCTGCAACGGTACCGGCGTCGTTGTTGGCGATCACGGTCTCGGTGGCTTTCGTGCCAAGGCGGGACAGGGCGCCGGCCTGCACCAGACGGGCGAACTGGTCCTGCGCGAAGCAGAAGATGTCGCCGCCGGCTTCAACGTCGGTGATCATCTGGGTGGCAGCGTCCGATTCGGAAACAGCCTCGATGGTGGCGTTGAAGGTGATCACACCGTTATTTTCGGCATTGAAGGCTTCAACCTGTTTCTGCGTCAGCTCTTTCGCCGCTTCCGCAACCCAGATCTTCACATCATAGGTCATGCTCTCCGCCGTCGCGAAGGACATCATGGACAGCGCCATCATTACAGCCAGAACGATAGCAAGGAACTTTTTCATACTCTTTTCTCCTTTTTTATATTTTGTTTTGCCGGAATCAGGACCGGACAGTTTTTTTGTCCGATTCATTCCGTTCAAATTCGGATATATTGTATTTCGGTTTCCTGGTTTTGTCAACAGAGAATTTTCCGGAAACCCTTTATTTTACGTAATTGGTATCGTTTTCAACATCTTGTGGTCCGGAAGCCTTTTACTGCACGGAATTCAGCAGAATATCGTCAATTTTTCCCCAGGCTCCGTTCCCCTCTCCCTGGCATTTTACGTAAAGGCCGACCGTCACTTCGCTGCCGGCGGGATGGGTAAATTCCGGAATCACGCCCGCATGCCAGTCATTGTATACGGTAATGGGAATCTGCTCCGACCGGGCAACTTCCTGGCCATCGATTTTGACATAGGCATAAATATCCGTTTCGCCGCAGTCGCCGCCCATCATGGAAGCCTGGAATTTGAATTTCCCCTCCGGCAGGTCGCGGATCGTCTGCTCCAGGGTAAATTCCACGCTGTCCTGCTTCGCACTCCAGAAGTGCATATGCTTGTTTCCCGTCAGCGAGTCCGTCTTCTTGTCCTCGATGTACAGCTCGTCCGCCTTTTTCAGGTCCGTGATGATCCAGGCCGGGCTTCCTTCCTCAAAGCTGTAGTCCTCCATGTAGTTGTATTCCACCATGGAAACATAGCACTTTGCTTCCTTGCCCTCCGCTTCCCCGGTGATCACGTACTGTTTCGGCCCGCCGGCGTGCATCCGGCAGTCTTCCTCCTCCGTCAGGCGCCAGGTCACCGGCACCGCCTGCCGGCTGTCGTCCGTCATGATGGCGTTCACGGTTTCCGGCAGTTCCAGGGGCATGTTCAGGTCGCAGATCAGGGAAGGTTCCTCCAGCGCATCCGCCTTCGGCGTGATTTCGTTTCCCTCCCGCATCAGCCGGAAAACCTTCAGGGATTCCAGCGGTTTCCCCGCAGCGTCAAAAAACGCCTGGTTGTCCACCGCACTGCCGCCGTACCATTTTCCGGCGTCCTCCGGATCATAGGTTCCGGCATAGCTGCTCGCCCATCCGGAACCGTATTTCTCCCACTTTTCGTGGTTTTCTTCCCAGCTGTTTGTTCCGACGGTGATCCACGCGCCTTCCCAGTAGCAGACGCCGATGCCCGCCGGCGTCCGGTTCACGACCGTGTCCGTAATGTTCCGGATGCAGTTGGCCTGTCCCTGGGGGGTGAAGGGATAATCCTTGACGATCCCGCCGCCGTCCCCGATGGTGTTGGCGGAAAAGTCCGTATCCTCCGCCGTGAAGGCGTAGGAGGTTTCCATCACCATGACCTTCTTGCCGTAAGTATCGGCAATCTCCGTCAGGATCGCGGAAAGGTTGTCCAGCGTTCCGTGCCAGTAGGGATAGTAGGAGGTGGCAAATACGTCATAATGGATCAGGCCGTTCTTTTCGTAGTAATCCATCTTCTGGGCGTAGGTACGGTAGCTGTCCGTCTTCTCCGGATTGGCGAAATGCAGGGCCACCAGCGCTTCCGGGTATACTTCCCGGGTTGCCCGGGCGCCCGCGTCCATGATATAGGCGATGTTCATCCAGGTTTTCTCGCCGCAGAGCCGGTTGTTGGTTTCATTGCCCACCTGTACCATGCCCACGTCCACGCCGGCGTCCTTCAGCTGCTGCAGGCAGTCCAGTGTGAATTCATAGGCGGCCTGGGTCTTTTCCCGGATCTCCATGCCTTTCCAGGCCCGGGGAACCATCTGCTTTCCGGGATCCGCCCAGAAATCGGAATAGTGGAAATCCGCCAGCAGCTTCATGCCGCAGGACGCGGCGCGCTTCCCGATCTCCACCGCGGTCCGGATGTCACAGTTGCCGCCGCCGAACCCGTTGCCGTTGTCGTCGTAGGGATTGTTCCAGATCCGTACCCGGATCATGTTGATTCCGTTGTCCGCCAGCAGCCGGAACAGGTCCGTTTCCTTGCCGTCGAAGTCATAGTATTTTACGCCGCTCTCTTCCTCCGCCAGCACGCTGGAGATATCCATGCCGAAGATGAAATCCTCCGGCAGGTTCTCCACCTTTTTCACATACAGCCCCTCAGAAGCGCCTTCCGCCCCTGCGAAAACCGGCAGGCACAGGCACAGCGCCAGGACCGCAAGAACCAGAATCCGTCCGTTCATGGTGTTTCCTCCTTTTTACTCCATTGAAATCAGCAGTTCCGCCGCCTTCCGGGCCAGTCCGTCCTTCAGGTGGGGAGAGGCCGCCCCGATATACAGGCGATAGATGGATGCTCCCTCTTCATACAGGAAATACTCTCCGCAGACCGCGTCTGCATTCCCAGGATCCGCAACAACCGCGTATTCTTCCCGGAACCATTCCGCAAACTCTTCTTTTTTGGAGTCCGGAACAATATATAAATCTGCATTTTTGATCTGTGCGGAGTCCAGCATGGCGTAGGAAAAAGGATGTACTTTTACCATCCTCACGGAACCCTCCATCCCTTTCTCCAGTTTCTCTGCCAGGTCTGCCGCATCCCTGATTTTGCAGTCCGCGAAAACGGTAATCTTGCGGGATGGATCCGTGTCCGTGATCCTTGCAAAAACAAAACCCGTCAGGAGGATCGCCAGCATGGTCCAGATCACCGCCCCCGGGAAGAACTTCCCAGCATTTCGCCTGGTTTTCTTCCATACGGAGGGAACCGCCCGGGGGGTATCCCCCGCCGCTTTTTCGAGAATCTCCATTCCGACAATGAATTTCCGCGCGGTTTTTACCCGTACCCGGGATCCGTCCGGAGGCACTTTTGCGCGCAGTTTCTCGTTCAGGTTCAGGGATAACGTCTCTTTGTCCGTTTCCAGGTAAACTTTCAGCACCCGTATGCTTTTCGGAATCCGGAAGCCTTCCGGATCCAGCTTCAGAACGCCTTCGCGGATTTCCCCTTCAGCTTCCCGGAGACTGGCCAGATGGGAGGCTTCTGCTTTGGCCGGTTCCGCCGCAAATAACCAGAAGGCCAGAATCCCCCACCCAGTCAGCGTCATGCTCCCCATCGCAATCAGCAGCATCGTCCTGGCATTACCGGTCCGCGTCAGCAGGCACAATAAAACAAAAAGGCCCAGCATTCCTGTTCCCATGATCCACAGCAGGCGTTTGTTCCTTCGCACCCTGTCCCTGCTTTTCTCAATCATCTGCGGGCTGATATACAAGTCCATCGGAACCTTACTCCTCTGTGTATGATTGATTCCCCGCTTTTTCTGTAATATAACATTTTTTCTGTCCCTTGACAACCTGAGCCATTTCGTTCATGATACAGGGGAAGGTCACGGAAAGAAGGGAATATGCATGAAACGGTTTGCGTCGTTTTTGCTGGCACTGATGCTGCTGTGTGGAATGTCTTCCGCAGAGGAAGAGGGGCTGAATATGGAAAACAACAGCCGGGTTTTTTATGAAATTTTTGTCGGTTCCTTCTCTGATTCGGACGGGGACGGCATCGGTGATCTTCGTGGTATCATCAACCGCATGGATTACCTGAATGACGGGGATCCCGCCTCCGGCAAAAGCCTCGGGGTGGAAGGTCTCTGGCTGACGCCCATCTTTCCCTCCCCCTCCTATCATAAATATGACGCCACGGATTATTATCAGATCGATCCGGCCTTCGGCACCCTGGAGGACCTGAAAGAGCTGGTTTCCCTCTGTCATGCCCGGGATGTAAAGCTGATTATGGATCTTCCCCTGAACCATACTTCATCAAACCATAACTGGTTTATTCAGTTTTCCAACGCCCACCTGATGCATAACCCGGCAAACATTTATTATGACTTTTTTACCTGGATTGAACCGGATGCGGTCATTCCCTCCGGCCGGCAGTTTGCAAAACTGCCTTCCGGACTGGCTTTATATGAATGCAACTTTTCCAGCAGCATGCCCGAACTGAATTTCGATAATGAAAAAGTCCGGCAGGCGGTGCTGGATGTGGCCGCCTACTGGCTGAACCTGGGTGTGGACGGCTTCCGCTTCGACGCCGCCAAGTATATCTATTACGGCGAACATGACAGAAACGTGGAATTCTGGACCTGGTACATGGATGAGCTGAAAAAGATCAACCCCCATGTTTACACGGTGGCTGAGGTCTGGGACGGGGACGGCATCACCAGCCGATACCTGAAAGCCTTCAACTGCTTCCATTTTTCCACGGCCATGGCGGAAGGCATCATCGCGGACACGGCCAAAGCCGGAAACGTCAATAATTTCACCCGGGCTCTCCAGGCCTACCAGGAAGCCATCCATTCCATCAATCCGGATGCCATGGATATCCTGTTCCTGGCCAACCATGACACGGACCGCGCCGCCGGTTATCTGCCCATGTCCAACGGCAGGGCCCAGGTGGCGGCAAACCTGTATCTTCTCTCCCCGGGTTCCCCGTTCATTTACTACGGAGAGGAAATCGGGCTGCGCGGTTCCCGGGGCGGCGCCAATACGGACGCCAACCGGCGGCTGGCCATGCTTTGGGGGGATGGGGATACGGTGCGGAATCCGGCCGGCAGCACCTATGACAGCCAGACCCCTTATTCGGTAAAGGATCTTGAGAGCATGGGTGGTTCCCTCCTGAAGCATTACCGGAAGCTGATCGCCCTGCGCAAAGCAAATCCGGAGATCGCCCACGGCAGCTATACCGCCTTATCCTTCCCGGATACAAAAGCAGGCGGATTCCTGTCTGAATGGAACGGCTCCGTGGTCGGCGTATTTCACAATACCACCAACAGAACGGTTGAACTGGATCTTTCCAAATCCACGAATGTTACTTTTTCCCAGGTCACCTTTGTGGGCAAGGGAGAAGCTTTCCTGGAGGGAAACATCCTTACGCTGGAAGCACAAACTTCCGCCGTGCTGCGGTGAAACGTATATATCCAGTGAATCCGGAAAACGAGGAGGTTTGATTGATGCGAACACCGAAAAAATTTCTTTCTATCCTTCTGGCATTGGCATGCCTGCTGGCCGTTTCCGCCGGCTTTGCGGAAGAGGAAGCCGCGCCTTCCGTGGGCGGCTGGACTCCCAATGAGGTCCTCCTGACACAAATCCTGACAAAAGACGCCAAAGACGCTTTCGAGCTGGCCATGAAGTCCTATAACGGACTGCCCATGGATCCCGCGGTCCTGCTGGGAACACAGCTTGTTTCCGGGACAAATTTCGCGTATCTGGCAAAGGTAAAACTGCTCCCGAAGAACGCAGCATCCGGCTGGTATATCGTCACCGTTTACCAGGACTTGAAAGGCAACGCCGCAGTTACATCTGCCGCTGAAATCAATCCAGCGGACCTGAAGACCCGGGAGGATTTCCCGGATCCGGGCCTTGTGGGCGCATGGAAACCTGCCGGCACAGCCAACGCGATCACCCTGCCCGAAGAAGCCTGGGGCCCTTTCTGGAAAGCCAGCGGGAATTACGACGGCGTAAGCTTTAATCCGCTGGCGCTGATCGCGACCCAGCCGGTGGCAGGAATCAATTACCTGATTGTCTGCCAGGGAACCGTGATGGCCGAAAGCCCGGCAGACGCGCTGTATTTTGTCACCCTGTATGTGGATCCGGAGGGCAACGGGGAAATTACAAACGCGCAGCTCATCGATATCCCCGCCTACCGTCAGTAAACCGGAAGCCCGATTCTTTGTTTACGGAGCAGACGAATGAAGATTTATGTTGATTTTGACGACTGCCTGTGCGAAACCGGGCGGTATTTTGCCGGCCTCGCAGCGGATCTTTTCGGGAGCAGCGTCTCCTATGAGGACATGTTCTCCTTTGATATGGACGTCAGCTTCTCCCTGTCCCCGGAACAGTTCAGCCATATGATGACCGAAGGCCACCGGCCGGAGGCGCTGCTCTCCCTCGCGGAAACGCCCGGCGCCTCCGAAACCCTGAACGGCTGGCTGGACTGCGGCCATCAGGTATCCGTGATCACCGGGCGGCCCGGCGACGCGTACGAAGCCTCCCGGGAATGGCTGGACCGGCACCACCTGGAGCGCGTTCCCCTGTATATCCTGAACAAATACCGGGACCGGTGGTACGCCGCGCAGCAAAACCCCTGCTGCCTGGAGCTGGAAGATTACTATAAAATGCCTTTCGATTTCGCCGTGGAGGATTCCCCGAGAGCCTTCCGCTTCTTTTCCCACCTTCCCGACCTGAAGGTCCTGGTCTTCGACCGGCCCTGGAACAGGGGCTGCACCTTCCCCGAAGGCCATTACACCCGCTGTCCCAACTGGCAGGCCATCCGGAAAATCGTCGGATAAATGTCGGATCCTGCTGCAAAAGACGGCGGATGGTAAAAAAGTCCGTGAAAGATTCCGTTCCCTCCGGAACGGGATTTTTTTCTGTCCAAAATCCTTTCCTCCAGGAAAAATAAGCCTTTCTATTCCGCATACTCTTCCCTGTATCCCCCATTTCTTTTCCGTATACTGATAATGCAGGCGGAATCAGATGGAAATAACTTCTGCCATCCGGGCTGCAGGAACGTATAAACATACGGAAGCCAAACAAGGCTTCCGCGGAAAAGAAAGCCGAATGAACAAAAAGGAGGGAACGGAAATGCGTAAGGAAAAGAAAATAAGCATGCTGCTGGCAGCACTGCTGGCGCTGGTCATGCTGCTGTGTTCGTTCCCTGTATATGCAGAAGATGCGAACACAGAAATTCCTGCGGAAGAAATAACGCAGGAAACCATAGCCGGAGAAGAATCCGAAGCCGTTGAAACCGCCGAAGTGCTCCCGGAGAAGAAACCTGCGGCTGAAACCCCGGAGGCCGTTCCGGCGGAAGAGCCCGCGATGCCCGAAACCCCGGTGGCCGCTTCGGCGGAAGAACCCGCGGCGCCCGAAACCCCGGAAGTCACCCAGGCGGAAGAGCCCGCGATGCCTGAAAACCCGGAGGCCGCTCCGGCGGAAGAACCCACAGTTCCTGAAAACCCGGAGATGGATCCTGAGGAAAAGCCTGAAAATTCGGGAGCGCAAGATGATTACGTCTGGATCGATGATAATGATCCCGGTTCTGTCACTCCCGAGCTGCTGGATCTTTTCAACAACCCCGATGCATACCGGAAGGTGGAATTCACCGGAACCGTGGAGATCGAAATCAAGGACGGCATCACTCTTGCCTACGATCAGGAGGTAACGCTGGTGGCCAGGGTGTCCGGTACGGAATCGCTGGATTACCTCATGGTCTGGGAAGCCAGTGACGATGAAGGTATCACCTGGCACACCGTTGGCTCGGGCGAAGAATACACCTTTGTCCTGACCCGTGAAAATGTGAACCGTGCATACCGCGTAGTGCTCTACGCAGCAAACTGATTCCCCGATTCAGTCCGGGAACTGCCGCATCAGCTGCAGCACCTGTTCCTGGTTTTTCAGGGCCGTCCCGGCGCCTACCGCCGTTGTACAGAGGGCTCCGCAGGCATTTGCAAAACGCAGCGCCTCTTTTGGGGAAGCACCCCGGAGGATCTCCGCAGTGAATCCTGCAACCAGGTGGTCTCCCGCACCGGTCGCGTCCACCGCGCAAACCGGCAGTGCCGGCAGCCGGAACGTTTCTGTGCGGTTCTTCAGCAGGCAGCCCCTGCTGCCCAATTTGATAATTACATTCTGAACCCCGTACCGGAGGAACATGTCCGCCATGGCCTCCGGTTTTTCCTGTCCCGTAAACCAGCGGGCCTCGTCCTCATTGGGCGTGATCCAGTCGATCAGCGAAAGGGAATCCCGGAGATCCTCCAGGGTCAGGGGCCGGAAGTTCGGAAGCTTGGTATCCGCAATCACCAGCTGCCCGGCGCCCCTGGCGGCGCTCACCACGGCATGGATAATCCCGGGATCGTCAAAGGGCGCGCGGAACAGGGATCCGAGGATCACCGCCCTGGCGTCCGTGAACCGGGCCGGATCCTCTTCCGGGTGAAAATTGGCCCGGTGTGCATGGTTCGTGATGGATTTCCGGGTTCCGTCCGTCCGGACAAACAGGGTCGTCACCGGAGTCGCCCCGGATCTCAGCACCGACCCTGTATCCACGCCGTGCTGTTTCAGTTCATTCAGCACGATCTCCCCTGCCGCGTCCTGTCCCAGCGCGCAGAGAATCGCCGTCTTCAGTCCCAGTTTCGATGCTGCAACGGCTTCGTTCACCGCTTCGCCGCCCGCGTTCAGGGAGCCGGATTCCGCCACATAGCCGGAAGCCGAAACCGGGGTCGGGTCAAAACCACGGATGATCGAATCCACCAGCGCCATGCCAATACAGATTACGTCGTACTTCATGCTTCTCCCCTGTTTCGTCAGACTTCCCGGACCCGGATACGGTCCATGACTTCCGCCGCATCCCCATGGATCACAAGCGTTGCCTGCTCCTCCGCCGGAATCGGATCCCGGTTCAGCACCACAAAGTGCCGGCCCCGGAAATGGCTGATGAAAGAGGCTGCGGGCTCCACCGCCAGGGAGGTCCCGGCCACAATCAGCGTATCCGCGTTGGTGATCTCCCGGATCGCTCCGATACAGACATACTTTTCCAGCGGTTCCCCGTACAGCGTCACATTGGGTTTGATCACGCCGCCGCAGTCCCTGCAGCGGGGAATTCCCTCTGCATGCAGGACCGCTTCCATCGGATAAGCCGCGTTGCAGTCCATGCAGTAATTTTCATGAACATTTCCGTGCAGCTCATACACCCGGATGTTCCCGGCCGTTTTATGCAGGCCGTCCACATTCTGCGTCACAATTCCCCGCAGCTTATCCGCCTGCTCCAGCTCAAACAGCTTCCGGTGCGCCGCGTTGGGTTTTGCATCCGGGTACAGCAGGTGTTTCCGGTAATAGTCAAAAAAGCGTTCCGGCTGCAGGTAGAAAAAAGTTTTGCTCAGAATCATTTCCGGGGAAAGGTCACTTTCCCCTGCATACAGGCCGTCCGCGGAACGGAAATCCGGGATGCCGCTGGCCGTGGATACGCCTGCCCCGCCGAAAAAGACAATCCGGCGCGAACGGTCAATGATCTCCTGCAGGGCGTTTATTTCTCCGGTGTTCATCTCTCCGTATCCTTTTCGCTGTTGATCTTGCCGGGACCGGTCCGCCCCTCATGGACGGAAAGTATCCTTCTCCACGGCTTCATACAGATCCATGTGCATCCGGTTTTCGAAATACGCCCTGAGCTCCAGGTTCCGGTCCCATTTGCCCGGGTCATAGTTTCCGTAGCGCCGCTTCACGTCGGACATCCGTTCAATCATGTCCATCACGCCTTCAGCGCCGGAAATCGAATCGCAAAGCTGGATCAGCCGGTCGTAATCATCCGGAACCGTTTCACCCAGTTTGGTCCGGATCAGCGCGGTTTCTTCCTCCGTCGTATCGAAATTCCCCACATAGGTTTCGATTCTCATGTCGTTAAAGGAATGCGTCAGGCAGATCCTGGCCGCGTCCGGATAACCCAGCTTCATCATATAGGTATAACCGTCGGACACGTGACCGAGATGCCGCTTTCCGAATTTCCTTCCGATATCGTGCAGCAGGCCCAGCACATACGCCTTTTCCGGGCACAGGCCCGCGCGGGCGGCAATTTTCTCTGCGCAGTGGGCAGCCGTCCGGCTGTGATTCCCCCAGGGGCCCGGGTTGCACGGCTCCGCTTCTGCCAGGATCCGCCTTGCCTCCGATGCGGAGGGATACCTGCCTTTTCCTGGGTTCGGAATCCGCACAAAATAGTGCCCTTCATCCCGGCCTGCCACCCTGCCGCCGTTTTTCAGCATAACATGCAGGGACGCCGGATTGTCCAGGTTCACCCGCAGGTAAATCTCCTCTTCCGGAACAATGCGGTGCGCTTCCTCCAGCGTCAGCCGCAGGCCTTCTGTCCCGAAGCCCTGTCCCCTGAAAGGCTTTGCGATGAAATACCCGATATGCCCGGCGCCGGTTCGCAGCGACTCGCAAAGATAATGGCGGATGCGGAACTGGCCGATGATCGTATCGTCTTTCCACAGGAAGAAAAAGGTCTCCGGGACATATCCCTCCGGAAGGTCCTCTCCGGCCGCATACTTCAGCATGGCGGGAAGCGCCTTGCTTTCAAAATCCTCCCTGGATACCCCGGACCAGGAATTCGTCAGTCCGTTCTCATCCTCCGGCATTTCCCGGACAAACAGCCACTCCTTTTCAAGGTCTTCAGGGTTCGCTTTTTTCAGTTTAATCATCCTGATGCTCCTGTATCCGGTGTGCCCGGTATTTTTTGCCCCGTCAGCAGTGCCAGCTGAGCAAAACCCGATTGGAGTATTCCGCGTTCGGGTCAAAGGTATAGGTGATCTCCGGCATCGTGCTCTTCAGCACTTTCATGGAAAGCTCCTCCCCTCCGCGGGTCACATCGAAGGACGGGCCGGTGTAGCGAATGCTCATTTCCACGGTTTCCGCGGATTCCGAATACTCAATCGCCGTCTGGATATCCGGCGGCGGCAGTTCGGGAGAGGTCAGCTGCCGGACCATCTCCTCGAAAGCCATATGGAGGTACTGCGTGATTTTCCAGGGAATCCGGTTTTTCACGCAGTATTTGTCGATTTCCGTGTACATGGCAAGAAAATCATAATCCCGGCTTTTGATTCCCAGCTCCAGCACCTTCAGCTTCCGGACAAAGCGGCGGGTTTTTTCATTCAGGGGATGGTCAAAGATCTGCTCCGGCGTTCCGTCCTCGCAGATTCTGCCTTCATCCATAAAAAACACACGGTTGCTGATGCTCCGGGCAAAGCTCATTTCATGGGTGACAATCAGAATCGTCTTGCCCGTCCCCGCCAGTTCCCGGATCACGGCCTGCACTTCCTCAACCATGGTGGGATCCAACGCGCTGGTGGGCTCGTCAAACAGGATGATTTCCGGGTCCATCGCCAGGGTCCGGGCAATGGCAACGCGCTGCTTCTGGCCGCCGGACAGCTCTTCCGGGTAGTTCAGGGCTTTTTCCGCCAGGCCGACCATGCGCAGCAGCCGCATCCCCTCATTGTATGCTTCCTGCCGGTTCCTGTGCAGCAGAAGCTGCGGCGCCAGCATGATATTCTCGATCACGGTCATGTGGCCGAAGAGGTTGAAGGACTGAAACACCATGCCCATCTTCCGCCGGGCCAGGTCCGAATTGCAGTTCGGATCCGTCACATCCGTGCCGTCGATCAGGACGCGGCCCTCCGTGGGTTTTTCCAGGAGGCAGATGCAGCGCAGGAGCGTGCTTTTCCCCGTCCCTGAAGGCCCGATGACAGCAATCACATCCCCGTCATTGATTTCAACGGACACATCCCGCAGGGGAACCGAGTTCGGGTAGGTTTTCTTCAGATGCTCAATTTTTATCATCCGGATTCACCCCCTTCAGAATGTCTTCCGCTTTCCGGCGCTTCGGGTTTACACGGATCTGGATCCGGCTGACCAGGAAGGCCAGCAGGCCCTCCAGCAGGAAGTAAATCACCGTTACGGCAATCAGCGGGAAAAAGGCCTCATAGGTGCGGCTGCGCACAATATCGCCCATTTTGGTCAGGTCCTGAACAGCGATATAGCCAACGACTGCCGTGGCTTTGATCAGCGTAACAATTTCACTTTTGTAGGCAGGCAGGATATGGGGAAGCGCCTGGGGCAGGATGATCCGGTAGAAGGTGGTGCGGTCGGAAAATCCCAGGGTGAAGGACGCTTCATACTGGCCCCGGTCAATGGTCCCCACGCCCATTTTCAGCAGGCTGAAAACCGTCGATCCGAAGGTGAGCGTAAAACCGGCCACCGCCACAATCACGCCGCTTACAGAAACGCTGCCGAAAACAATGTAATAAAGGATCATGAGCAGCACGACAACAGGCATTCCCTGCACAATCCACATACAGAAGCGTGTCACACCGTTGGCCAGGGGATTGCCTTTTCTGCACATCATATAGACGCCGAAGCCGAGAAGCGTGCCCAGCAGGATAGACAGCACCGCGATGATCAGGGAGGTCAGCGTTCCGTCCGCGAACAGTCTCCAGCGGTCTTCCCGGAGGAAGGTTTTCTCAAAGCTGGACGCGATTCCGCTCCAGAAGGTAGTTTTTTCAGGCGCAGCAGCGGAAGCCTCCTTCAGAACAGCCATCACAACGCCGCCCCGATAGTCCGGCGTGCTGAAAAGAACGCTTTCCTTCCGTTCATCGGTGATGGTGATGCTGCTGGCGGCAAAATCGCATTTGCCGGTCTGAACGGCCGCGAGAATACTGTCAAAGCTCATCTGCACCACCTGAAGGCGGTATCCGTTTGCCTGGCAGAACCTGGCGGCCACGTCGATATCATAGCCCATCGGCCGGCCGTCCTTCACGAAGGAGAAGGGCGGAATGGTGGTATCCGTCGTCATGATCAGGGTGCCGTTTGTATCGGGAAGTGCAGAATAATCAAGGACCGTTCGCTTCTCCTCATCCGTGCTGAACCAGACGGCGTCAATCGCGGCCATTGTTCCGTCCGCCCACAGCCCATCCACAAATGCGCTGTACTGATCCCGCAGCTTCTGCCCCTTTTCGGTTTTCGGGAACACCGCTGCCAGATCGCTTTCTGCAAGTTCCTCTTCCAGGACCACCACATCGGGATGCGTAAGCCCCATGTATCGCGCAACAGGTTCGTCGCAGCACCAGCCCCTGGCCTTGCCTGTTTCCAGTGCGATCAGTGCATCGGTCTGGGCATTGTAGTACTGGATTTTGACATTTTCGATGCGCTGCTGCGCAAGAACGTCGCAGATCATACCGGTCTGCACGGCAATGTCGGCACCGGCCAGTTCATCCAGCGAGGCAATCCCCTTTCCCCCGTTTGTCCGGGCTTCTGCACTGGCTGCCGGCGCGGCCGTCAGAACCATGCCAAAGAGAAAAAGACAGATCAGCAGGCATCGAAACCTTTTACCCGCCATACGGATCACCTCCTGCAAGCTGATTTCCGATATCATATCAGATCTTCCCTGTGCCTTTCAAGCTCCCGCAGCGCGTCCTTCCTGCCGCGGCCGCCGTTATGTTTTGATGGTCAGTTCCCTCAGGTATGCTTTCTGTTCCGGTGTGATCCGAAAGCTCTCTATCGCTTTCCGGATTGTTTTGTTGTGCGTCCATGGATCCAGCCGGTGTTCCGCAATATAAGGAATCACCGCGTCATACTGTTTGGCCAGTGCCGTGGCAAAATACCAGGCGATCATCATGTTTACATAATATTCCCCGGAACGAAGGCGGGAAACCATTTCGGGGTAAGCGGGATCAAAATCCCCGTCCAGGAAATGCTGCATCAGCATTCCGGTTCCGAACCGGACGGTATAGGTTTGATCTGAAGCCAGCCATTCCCGGATGCGGTCAGGCAGCTCCTTCCGGTGCTTCCTGAACACCCCCGGCGACATCTGGTCACAGGTGGCCCAGTTGTCCACATAAGGAAGGAACCTGTTCAGTTCCTGCAGGCACTGTCCATAATCCTTCCTTCCGGAAATGATAAATGCGTGCAGCTGGTTCTCCTCAAAATACGCATGGGGCAGTTCCTTCAGGAAAGCATCTGTTTCCTGTGCCCACTGTTTTGCCAGGCTGCGCAGCTCCGGCGTCCGTACTCCGATAATGCTTTCCGGCTTTACGGTCGGAAGAATGCGGATCTGCATTTCCCGGTATTTGATATCCTGCAGGCTTTTCAGCTTTGCCCGGATCTCATCTGTTTTCATCTTCTCCGCTCCGTTTCATCGACAGATCCTTAATAACCTCCCCGGCAAGAATCAGCCCCGCCACAGAAGGCACAAAGGCGGTTGACCCGGGAATATCCCTGCGGACCGTACTTTTCCGCGTGCCGGGCGAACAGATGCATTCATCCCTGCAGCTGACCGCCGGATCCTCCAGCGGACGCCTGGGTTCTTCGGTTGAATAAACCACCTTCAGTTTTTTGATTCCCCGCTTTTTGCACTCCCTGCGCATTACCCGGGCCAGGGGGCAAATGGAAGTCCGGGAAATATCCGCCACGCGGAATGCCGTCGGATCCGTTTTGTTTCCGGCGCCCATGGCGCTGATGATCGGGGTGCCCGTTCTCTGTGCCTGTTCCGCCAGTGCCAGTTTTCCGGTCACGGTATCGATGGCGTCAATCACATAGTCATACAGGGAAAAATCAAACTGATCCTGCGTATCCGGCATATAAAAGGTTTTGTAGGTTGTAACCCTGCAGTCCGGGTTGATCTCCAGGATTCTCTCCTCCGCCACATCCACCTTGTATTTCCCGACTGTTTTCAGGGTGGCATGCAGCTGCCGGTTCAGATTGGTCAGGCATACCCGGTCGTCATCAATCAGGTCAAGGGCCCCGATGCCCGAGCGGGCCAGCGCCTCCACCGCATATCCGCCGACGCCGCCGATTCCAAAGACGGCAACCCTGCACCTGGAAAGATATTCCATGGTCTCCGGCCCGAACAGAAGCTGTGTTCTGGAAAACTGGTTCAGCATGCTTCCTCCCCGTCCTTGTTGTCACTCCACGGAACGTACTGTATAATCCTCTGCCTCCACTGCCTGCCGCATCCGGTCTTCCGGCACCCGGCCCGTGCCCTTTACCACCGCGATGCCGCTCCGGTGGTCTGCTTCCGCGCTGATAATTCCCTCGATGGATTCCAGCGCCTTTTTGACCGTGGCTTCGCAGTGCTCGCACATCATGCCTTCAATCTGCAGCCTGCGGGTCCATTCTGTCTTCCGGTCCGCGGTTTTTTCCTCTTCCGGTGCAAACATGCTGAGATCCGGGAGCGGTGCCTGCGTTTTCCCGCCTTTGCCTTTTGTCCCGTCGCGCAGCTTGAACCAGTTCAGCCGCAGCGCATTGGAAACGACACAAAAGCTGGACAGGCTCATGGCTGCCGCGCCGAACATGGGGTTCAGTGTCCACCCGAACAGGGAAATAAACGCCCCGGCGGCCAGCGGTATACCGATCACGTTGTAGATAAACGCCCAGAACAGGTTTTCGTGGATATTCCTCAGAACCGCCCGGCTGAGCCGGATCGCCGCAGGAACGTCGCTGAGGCTGCTCTTCATCAGCACCACATCTGCCGCGTCAATAGCAATATCCGTTCCGGCGCCGATGGCAATCCCAACATCCGCGCCGGTGAGGGCCGGCGCGTCATTGATGCCGTCGCCCACCATCACGACCTTGCCGCTGCCGCGCAGTTCCCGGATCACCCGTTCCTTACCATCCGGAAGCACGCCGGCCACCACGGTATCCACGCCTGCCTGGGCGCCGATGGCTTCTGCCGTTCGCCGGTTGTCACCGGTCAGCATGACCACGCGGAGGCCCATATCCCGCAGTTCCCGGATCGCCCGGGGGCTGTCCTCCTTGATCACATCCGCCACAGCAATCATTCCCGTCAGTTTTCCGTCCCGGGCAAACAGCAGCGGAGTCTTGCCCTGTCCGGCCAGTTCGGACGCCCGGGCGGAAAAGCCTTCAGGCAGGCTGCAGTCTTCGCTGATAAACGCGAGACTGCCGCCGGTCAGCCGGACGTCTCCCAGTCTTCCGGTTACGCCGTTTCCGGGCAGTGCCGTAAAATCTTCAATCTCTTCCGGAACAATCTGCCGGCGGGAGGCTTCCTCCGTCACGGCCTTTGCCAGCGGATGCTCGCTGTGCTGTTCCAGCGCCGCGGCCATAGCCAGCAGTTCCTCCGGGCCGGTTCCGTCCGCGGGAACAAGATCCGTAACCTTCGGTTCCCCGGCGGTGATGGTACCGGTTTTATCCAGCACCACGTAGTCCGCCTTTCCGGTTTCCTCCAGGGAAACCGCCGTCTTGAACAGAATGCCGTTCCGGGCCCCGACTCCGTTGCCCACCATAATGGCCACCGGCGTAGCCAGGCCCAGTGCACAGGGGCAGCTGATTACCAGCACGGAAACGCCCCGGGCCAGGGAATAGCCGATATCCCTGCCCAGCAGCAGCCAGATCACGACGGTCAGCGCCGCGATGCCAATGACAGAAGGAACAAAAATACCGGAAACCCGGTCGGCAATCTTGGCGATCGGTGCCTTGGTAGCAGCAGCGTCGCTGACCATCCGGATAATCCGGGACAGGGTCGTATCCTCCCCCACCCGTGTCGCTTCGCACTTCAGGTAGCCGGACTGGTTGATGGTCGCGGCGGATACCGGATCTCCCGCCCCCTTGTCCACGGGAATACTCTCACCGGTCAGAGCGGATTCATTGACCGCGCTGGCGCCCTCCAGGACCACCCCGTCCACAGGAATACGATCCCCCGGCCGAACCGTGAAAACGTCCCCCTTCACCACCTGCTCAACCGGTATTTCCGTTTCCATGCCGTTCCGGAGAACCACCGCCGTTCCCGGGGCCAGCTTCATCAGCCCTTTGATGGCGTCCGTCGTTTTGCCCTTTGCCCGGGCCTCCAGCATTTTTCCCACCGTGATCAGCGTCAGGATCATGGCAGCGGATTCAAACCAGAAGTCCATCATATAGTTCATGACTGCCCCATTGTCCCCGTCCGCCGCAGCCCGGGTCATGGCAAACAGCACATACACGCTCCACAGGAAGGAAGCTGTCGCTCCCAGCGACACCAGCGTATCCATGTTCGGCGCCCGGCGGAGCAGGCTCCTGAACCCGCTGACAAAAAAATGCTGGTTGATCACCATAATCATACCCGTCAGCAGCAGCTGAACCAGCCCCATCGCAACGTGGTTTCCCTCAAACCAGCGGGGAAGCGGCCAGTTCCACATCATATGGCCCATGGTCATGTACATCAGCGGAATCAGCAGGCACACGGAAGCAATCAGCCGCTTTTTCATCCGCGGGGTTTCCCGGTCCTTCAGCAGGTCTCCGTCCTCCGGCGCGGATGTGCCGGTTTGTGTTTTTCCTTTCAGGGAGGCTCCGTATCCGGCCTCCTCCACTGCCGCGATGACCTCTGCCGGGGACGCCGTTCCCTCCACGCCCATGGAATTGGTCAGCAGGCTGACCGCGCACCCGGTCACTCCGGGCACTTTGGAAACCGCTTTTTCCACCCGGGCGCTGCATGCCGCACAGCTCATGCCCGTTACCTGATATTGATCCATTTATACTGTATTTCTCCTTTTTTCCGGCCTGTCGGTCTCCTGCGGCCGGTTGTAAAGCGGCTGCAGGGGCTGTGCCCTCCCGCTGTTCCGTTAAAAAGGCAGGCACGGCGCCGCTGCAGTATTATTTTGACATTCTCCGAAAGAATCCTGCAGGCGGATCCTCCGCCTGTACCGCTTCAGTCCGCCTGCTTTCTGCTCATGCGGATATTGTAAAGCAGGACTGCCGCGAAAACGATCACCGCCCCCGCCAGGGCAAGGCCGGAGATGGTTTCCCCGTAAAAAATTGCTGTCCAGGCCGGATTCATAATCGGTTCCAGGCCGGTAATCAGGCTGGCGGTTACGGCAGGGGTAACCTGAATCCCTTCCGAAAAAAGGATATATGCACCGCCTACCTGAATGACGCCCAGTGCCAGAACTGCCGCCAGCACCGGGAAAGAAAAGTCTGTTTCGCCGGCGCACAGCGGTGTAAACAGGATTCCCGCAGCCAGCTGCCCCAGGAAGCAGGAAGACAGCGCGTCCGCGTTCCGGCCCGTGTTCATCATAAAAACCCCGGCGTAACAAATGCCGGACAGCAAAGCCAGCAGGTTGCCCAGCCAGTTTCCGGCGCTGATTCCGTCCGCAAAAAAAAGACCGACCCCTGCCAGCACGGCTCCGCAGGTGATCAGATCGGTTCGGGTGGGTCTGGAATGGTAAATCACCGCCATCAGGAGAATCACAAACACGGGTGCTGTGAACTGAAGGACGATGGTGTTTGCAGCGGTTGTCAGCTTGTTGGCCAGGGCAAACAGGGTCGTCACCCCGATCATGGACAGCGCCCCGGTCACCACCGGAAGACTGATGACAATCCGGTGACGCCGGATCAGCAGATAAATGCCGATCACCGCGGCGCCGATCAGGTTGCGGGCTCCGTTGATCGCCAGGGCTGCCCAGGGAATCAGCTTGATCAGCAGTCCGCCGGTGCTGAACGCCACCGAAGCCAGGAATACGCAGATAATTCCTGCCGGCCGAATCGCTTTCTTTTTTTCCTCCACCTGCTGTTCCCCCGTCTGTCTGTTTTGGCTCTTTTCCGCGCAGTTTTCCTGCGCATCCCTCCAAAGGGCGGGATGACTATACTACGTCCTCCCGGCAATGTCAATTGCTCCCGGCGGCCGGAAGGGTACGCCGAAAAGGACTGCCGTTTTTTCTTGCAAAACCAGCTTCATCCGTTTAGTATAAATTGGAAGAAAAAAGAAAATAAAAAGATGTTGGCCTCTTTGATCCCCGGGTTCGTCTAATAAGTGTTGAAAGGAGGGAGCGCATTGATGCAGGATCCGCGCCGGGCCTGGCTGGATGAAGCCATCACCCGCTGGGAAAAGCCGATGCTTCGTCTGTGCTATGCTTATCTCTGTGATACCGCGATGGCGGAAGACGCAGTACAGGAAACCTTTTTTAAAGCCTGGAAAAACTACGAACGCTTTCGCGGCGAATCAGAAGAAAGAACCTGGCTGACGCGTATTGCCATCAACACCTGCAAGGACCTTCTGAAAAGCGCCTGGGTACGGAATACGGACCGATCCGTAGCCCCGGAATCCCTTCCGGAGGGCACAGCTTCCTTTGATGAGCAGGATGACACCGTTACGCGTGCGGTGCTGGCGCTGCCCAGAGAGCTCAAGGAAGTCACGCTGCTGCACTGGTATCAGGGAATGACGCTGCAGGAAATGGTCAAGGTGCTCCGGCTCCCCCGATCAACCATCAATTACCGGCTGAAAAAAGCAAAAGCGATACTGAAAAAGGAACTGGAGGACTGGTACTTTGAAAACGAATAAAAAAACCATTCAGTCCGCAATGGACAACCGCCTCTCCTTTCTGGATGAACAGCCGTCCTGCCGCACTGCCGTGCAGATCCGTATCGCTCAGGAGGAGGAACCTGTTATGAAGAAAAAAATCTCTTTTTCCCTTGTATTTGCAATGGTACTGACCCTGCTGGCCGCTGCCGGACTGGCTGCCGGACTGCTGCTCTCTCCCCGGGCTGAAGCGATGCAGATCGCGGAACGGGCCCTGGAGGAAAAATACGGGGTCACAGCGGAAATGCAGACCTTCTTTGTCCGGGAACAGAAAGAAGCGGAAGACGGCGCCGTGCAGATCACCTTTTCCGGTGCGGGCTGCCTGGACTGGGCCCTGGGGACCTATACCGCTGTTGTGAAAGACGGAAAAGCCGAGGTTACCTGGAGTCATGACGGAGAGGACACCTCCCGCGGATACGAAGCGGAAGCCTGGGGCGCGGAACAGCTGAAGGCCATGGTTTCGGACAGCCGCGACACCGGACTCAAGAAGGCGTACATGGCCCGCGCTGAGGAACTCTCTGCTGCGCATACCGTCCCGGCGGAGGTTCCCGATCTGACGGAATCGGAAATCGAAGCCTTCCACGCCCGGCGGGAAGCGGACAAAACCGCAGCCCTGAATGCGTGCAAAATCTCCGAAGAGGAAATGATTGCGACAGCCCGGGAGTTCATTTGCAGCAACTGGCCCCTGACCGATGAACAGATCAGCTGGCTGGACCTGCTGAACGGACAGACAGGTCCGGACAATACCGCGGAAGCCAACGAATGGTATGAGATGGTGGACGGAAAACCCTGCTACATGGTGGAATACCTGCTGTACAGGCCGCTGACCGCGGAGCAGATCACGGACAGAAACTTCGTCCGGATTGGCGGGGCCGGCGAAGGCTACTATCAGGTCTATATCAACGTGGAGAACGGTGAAATCGAGAAATACGAATACAACTCCGCGCTGGGCGGAATCGGCTGATTCCTCCGGCAGAAAGGGGCTGTCTCACTTGAGACAGCCCCTTTTTGATTCAGTTGCGATTCCGGTCCCGGCCCGGTTATCAGGGTTCTTCCGGCAGGATGGAAATCCCAAGCTGATCCAGATCCTGCACCAGCCTCATGGCTCCCGTTTCGGACACGGATTCCAGCAGGTTCCGCACTCCTTCGGTCACCTCCGGCGTCATAAAGCTCAGCACTTCGCGGAGAGTCTGTCCCTCTGGGTTCAGCAGGGCGGAAACTTTTTTCTTTGCCGGGCCGTTGAAATCCGGAATACCGTCCGGCTCCCCGTCCGCCCGGACGGCAGTCACGGAGCCGAAAGCCCGGAACAGAGGCGCCGGGTTTCCCTCTTCATCGGGTACGAAAACAATCAGTTCCGTCGTTCCCTGGGCATCCATCGTCAGCCGCATCGATCCTTCCGTCCGGGGCAGAATGCCTCCGTCGCTGCGAAGAACCGCTTCCATTTGGGTTTGGCTCGGGAACCTGGCGGGAATCCCGCTGAGCTCCAGTTCCAGATCCAGCAGCGTTACGCTGTCCCGGATCCATTGGGCAAGAATCCTTCCCTCGCCGTCCTTTCCTTCATACAGGAAGTACGGAAGGCCTTTTTCAAGCTTTTCCGGAGAAGACAGCTCCTGCATGCTGCCCAGCTCGTAGAGATGGGGTTCCGTCAGAAGGCTTTCGATGAAAAGCCGCTCCGGGGTTCCGAAGATCCGGAATGGAACCGCCTCTTCCGGTTTGTCGGCCGGCAGAAGGGCGGCGGCAATATCCAGCCCTTTGTCCGGATCGCTCCAAAGGATGTCCGCCTGCAGTTCCAGGCCGCCGATCAGATCCCTGTATTCTTCCGCACGTTCCCGCTCTGTTTCCGGAGCTGCCTCCGGGAACAGCTCAAAGCGAAAGTCCGCATACCAGCGATGCAGTTTTTCCGTCTGGGTTTCTGCGGAGCTGTTTCCGTCGGGAGTGCTTGCTCCGGAATTGCTTCCTCCGGGGTCGCTTCCGCCGGGATTGCTTCCGCCGGGGTCGCTTTCACCGGGGTCGCTCCCGCCGGGATTGCTTCCGCCGGGGTCGTTTCCGCCGGGATCGCTTCCGCCGGGATTGCTTCCGCCGGGATTACTTCCGCCGGGGTCGCTTCCGCCGGGGTCGCTTCCGCCGGGGTCGCTTCCGCCGGGGTCGCTTTCGCCGGGGTCGCTTTCGCCGGGGTCGCTTTCGCCGCCTTCCGGCTTCTGCGGCCGGTAAACAATATCATGGCATCCCAGCGCATAGCGGGAAAGCAGCGCGTCCGTCTCAAACCTCAGCACCACGTACTTTTCCTTTGCCAGGATCTCCGCTGTACCGCCGCGCAGCCCGGCGATGTAGAAGGTTCTGCTGATATTTCCTGAAACGTAATGCTTCCGGGGCACCGTCAGCATCACCTGAATCCGGTCTCCGGGCAGGTTTGTCACCTGAATCGGATCGTCTTCCCCGGTCTTCAGTTCGGCAGTCAGCTCAAAATACTGCAGAACCGCTGCATCCAAGGCCTCTTTTTTCAGCGTCCGGATCATCTGATTCTGCTCTTCGGCAGAGATCCTGCCGCTGAGATCGTTCACCGTAACGGTCAGGAGAAGATCTTCCCCATTCATCCGCCTGGTTTTCGCCTCTTCGCCCGCTGCCGCCAGAATCATTTCTTCTGTGATTCCGGTCAGCTTGATATCTGGCACCGGCTCTTCGCCGGGGCTGCTGACCCGGAAGCTTACCGTTCCCGGTTCGGGAACAGGTTCCGTTACGGCACTCACTTCAACAGGTTCTTCCAGTTCCGGAAGCCGGGATTGCTGTAAAGCCACAACCCACAGCCTCTTTCCCGTGTCCTCTTCCGTAACGGTATAGGTGGATTCAGTGGCATTTTCAATGGGAATCTTTTCTCCCGGGGTGTCTCCCTCCCTGAACCACTGCCAGGTGACCCTTTCAGCGTTCAGCGGAACAACGGAGGCCGTCAGGACTTCCCCGATCCGGGGTATGCCGGTGATGGTCGTTTCGGTAATGGCCGTGTCCGTCATAACCTCTGTTTCCGCAGATTCCGGATACTGCTCCTGGTCCGGGAGATCTTTCCACCGGGCTGTCAGCATGTAAACGGCGCACGCCTGCAGGTTTGCAATCACCTGCCCGCCCAGCCAGGTTTCTCCTTTGTCGATGCTGTATTCAACAATGTGTTCATAGGCTTCCTCGAAAGGAATGATCAGGATGGTGTGGAATCCCGCGATGACCAAGGGCGGCATCGGGAAAAGACGTTTGGTTGTTGCCTGTGCCGCTTCGGAGGGACCGGAAGCCTCAAAGCCCGCCGTTTGCGAATACCGGGCGTAAACGAGATATGACGTGTCGGCTTTGCAGGGATAGAAAACCATGGTTCCGTCCTCTGCCGGCAGTTTCCAGTCTTTCTCCTCCGGCAGGTTACCCTCCTCAGCATAAACCAGGGCGTATTCTTCACCGGGGCGGGCTTGCACCTCCACGGTCAGCGCCGTCACATAGGAAACCTCCGGTGCTTCCGGTGCAGAGCGCAGCGCATTCCATCCGGCCGTCCAGTTCCGGTCTTCGTCCATGTACTCCGGTACCCCGGCATATTTCCCTTCGCTCTTCCAGCCGATAAATACATAGCCTTCCCGAACCGGATCTGCAGGACGCTGCACCGGTTCCCCGTAGCAGGCGGTAATGGTCCGGATTTCCGATCCGTCTGCCGGATCAAAGGTCCAGGTATGGTTCACAGGTTCCCACACCGCACTGACGTAAAGAATCTTTGCCTGCATGAAGGCCGGCAGTTCAGGTTTCCAGCCGGCAAATGTGTAGTGTGTGCGGACCGGAACCGGCGTTTCGTCTTTTTTGATCTGTTCGCCGTAGGTATACTGCCGCCGCAGAATGGCCTTTCCGTCCACGGTTCCGCCGTTTCCGCTGAAGTAGATGGAATAATCCTTGTTTTTCCAAAGAGCATAGACCCATTTTACGGCGGATCCGTCTTCAAAGGAAACCTCCGTGACAGTTTCAGTTTCATCAGCATCAGGGGACAGCGCCCAGCCCAGGAAGGTTCCGCCTTTTCGTTCCGGGGTCTTTCCTTCCAGGCTGACGGTTCTCTTCCCAGCTTCAAAATCCTCTTCGCTCAGGAGAATGGGCTCGGTAAAGCTGCCTCCCCGGCTGTCAAAGGCAACCATATGCTGATGTTCAAAGAACACAGCCTCCAGGGTAATAACGTTGGGATTTTTCCCGGTACCGATAGTACTGACCAGTTCCAGGTCTTCATAGCGGATGGAGGAGCCAGCCGAATGGAAATTCCCTTTCTGATCCTTCCATCCAAGGAAAACTTTTCCTTCCGGGGACATTACCGTTTCATCGGAAATCTTCATCTCTGTGCCGGGCTGAATGTCTTTCAGGTCTTCCCCCTTCCAGCTTTGCCCCTGCACGTCGTAATGCAGCATTGCATTCCGGAGCTTCCAGCGTGCTTTCAGCGTCAGCGTATAATAAAGATTGGAAGTCCCTTCCCTCTTTTCCGGCTTCGTCGTATCACAGAAGATCGGAAGTACGTTCAGTTTGTCTTTCCACTGGATGCCGCTGGCGGAATACCATCCGGCCGGTTCATAACCGTCCCGCGTCACTTCAGCCATCCGTTTCAAGGCGTCTGCCGGCAGGGGATCCCCGCTGACGATTGTGAAGCAGCGGGCCTGGCCGCCGTCCAGATAGGCTTTCGTTGTCTGATCCGTATAAACAACCGGATTCTGCCAGCCGTTCATATTCTGCCGGGTTCCGTTGGCATCCGCCGCGCCGGGATCCAGCCGCACCTCCACCCGGGGTTTGATCAGTACGGGATACAGATTCATTCCGGAGGCAGGCATGGTGGCGCTGTTCAGATCAAACAGCACGAAGTTCGGCTTTTCCCCGCCGCCCGAAGGAGACGTCATATAGCCGTATTCCGTGCCTTCCGGTTTGGGGTTCCTGCTCCACCCTGCAAAGGTGCTTCCGAATTGCTGGACCGTTTTCCCGCTGAATTCATTCAGCGGCGCCCCATACCGGACGCTGAAGGCAGCCGGGGTTCCCTTCCCCTCCATGCTGTTGTAGAAGTTCAGCGCATACATATTCCGTTCAAAGTATACATACAGCTGGGCATCGCTTTCGGAAATCAGGATTTCCTTGTTTTTCGGAATGGCTGTTCTTTCGCTTTCCTTCTCCTGGTATCCGAAGCTGTAGGCCACCGGCCGGAAGCCCTCTCCCGTGGTGCCTTCCGGCACATAGTTCCTCAGCCCCGCCTCGTCAAGGGTATATTTGCCTTGCGTCTTCTGTTCCGCCGGAATCGTATCCGCTTTTTCCCAGCTGCCGTCTGCCCTCTGGTATACCAGCCAGACGGAACCTTCCGGGCTGAACTTCACGGTCTGTTCCGCGGTTTTCACGTTTCCTTTTTTGTCGATGATCTGTGTCACCTGAATCTTCAGGGTATGATTGATGTCCGCCTTTGTCAGCACATAGGATCCGCTGGTATATTTGCTGAGCGCTTCCTCGTCCCGGTACCACTGGAAGGCCAGCTTTCCGGCCGGGAAGGGGATCGGAAGAGCCGTAATCGCTTGACCGACGCTCAGATCGTCCCTTCGGAACAACTGCAGGCTGTCCAGTTCCAGGTCGGTGGTGGCCCGGAGAGGCTTGGATTTCGGTCCCGCAGTAACCTCCCCGACGGCCTTGTCCCGGGCGTAAATCAAATAGATTTTTCCGGGTTCAAGGCCTTCAAAGTCAAGAACTTTTTCATCGGAAGAAACCCAGTTTCCGGGTTCTTTTTCTTTTTGTGCAGCTTCCTCTTCCGTCTGCGCAATCAGATATTCCTCTCCCGCGGCGGTTTTTACCGACAAATAGGTAACCCCATATTCCGCCAGATCCGGAATCGGGGCGCTTTCACCGCCCTGGGTTTCCATCGTCAGCTTCAGTTCCGGTCGGTCGTCATCCGGGTCCGGCATCGCAAACTGGTAGTTTTTTCCGGTGTCCGCCGGAAGTGCCGAGAATTCGTTAAATGCCCGGGGTTCCGTATCCCCTTCTGCGCAGTAACTTCCGCTGATCCCGACAATCCGGGTTCCTGCCGAAGGTTCCAGATGAACGTATACCGTTTCTCCGGGGATGGTTTCCAGTTTTTGTTCCTTTATGCTGTCAGGGGAAAGGCCTGCCGTAACACTGCCGAACCCTTCCCGGTCCGCGGTTCCCGTCACCAGCCGTTTGCGGCTGTATCCACAGGAGCACCGATAAAAGCTTTCCTGGCTCCGGTCGTTCCCATAGGAATGTTCTTCCGGCTCATTGTTAAACCCGCACCACTGGCAGGTAATCACGTGATTGACATGATCCACCGGGACGATCGTTCCGCCCGGGTGCGTGCAGGGTTCAATTTTCAGGTAGTGAACATCCCCGCTCCAGCATGTTCCTGTCCGGTCCCCTGCAGATACATAGTTTCCGTCGGATCCGGCAGATACCAGCGTATGGGGATTCAGATCCAGGGTGCCGTTGCCTTCTCCCTTGGATCCGCCGAGACTGCCGCCTTTTCCGTCGGTATAAATCTGAATAACTCCGCCCTGAATGCTGATGGCTCCGCAGTCGTCCTTTTCACCGCTGCCGATACCCGCACCGTTTCCCTCTGTCACCCGAACGGTGATATTTCCGCTTTCAATGGTAATGGTTCCTTTTTCAGTGCTCCCTTTGTAACCGCTGCCGATTCCGGCTGCACCGTCGTGGGCGACCGCCTCCACCGTTGCTTCCCGGATCGTGATGGTACCCTCCATGTTGCCTCTTTCACCGGTACCGATGCCGGCGCCGTCTTCCGATCCGCCTTCCGCATACACATAGGTATTCTTTCCGCTGATCTCAATTGTGTTGCGCATGTTACCGCCGTGATCTGCGTACCGGGGCCCCAATCCGATTCCGGCAGCGTTCTTTCCGCCGTAGGCATGGATATTACCGCCGGTAATCACAATCGGCCTGAACAGATCGTTATCCTGGCCCGCACCGATACCGGCACCGTCCTCTCCGCCCCAGGCATTGATGGTTCCGCCGGTAATGGTTACGCCTCCGCCGTCATGGCCGTTGCCTTCGCCGATGCCGGAGCCGTTCTCTCCGCCCCAGGCATTCACGGTTGTAAAAGTATCCGGAAAACCCGCCGGAACGCCGATCGTAATGCCGTCGCCTTTCACATAGCTCTGATAGGCTCCGCCGATTCCCGCAGAATCCGTTTGTCCCCATGCGGAGATTTGTCCCCCGAAGATCCGAATCGGCCCGCTTTCAATTTTCTTTGTGGCGCCGATCCCTGCCGCACGATCATTGCCGGTGGCTTCCAGGCATCCGGTTCCCTTTTCCTGTGCCCAGACGTACAAGGCTCCGCCCATGCCCGCGTCCACAACAATTCCTGTCGGCGCAATCATCTTTGCGCCGTCACTCAGCACAAGATTCACTTCCCGGCAGATGTGAAGCGTGCCGTTCATGGTCACCTCGCCCCGGACCACATACCAGCCGTCTTCCGCTCCGCTGTCATTCCATTCCGTCATGTCCCCGGTCACTTCAAAGCATTGTCTCCGGGGCGTGCGCACGCCGCTGCGATCAATATAATACGTGCCTCTTCCAAAGGTGATTCCCGTAAGAATCACATCTTCGTCCGGCATCTCAAACTGCCAGTCATGTCCGTTGCCGTCCGTGTTTGTGATATGCTCGGGCATGCCGGTTTCCTTGATTTCCGCATAAACCGTCTGGCTGGAGGCTCCTGTCACCTTCAGCGTTTTCAGCCAGTACTCGCTATAGCCTTCGTTGGCGGTAAAGGTAAGAATCGGCCGTTCCCCCGGCGCTGTCTTTTCCGGGGTCACGGTGACGGTTCCGACGGTTTGGTCATAGTTGTCAATGGTAATACTTTTCTGGTTCCGGGTCAGCGTGGCAGTAATCGTCAGCTCCGCTTCCGGCATGGTGCCCGTGTATGTCAGGGTCCGGATTCCGTCCTTTTCCGTTTCTTCCGGTCCGGAAAGAGTCAGGTTCTTCTCCTTATCCTTTTCCGTATAAACAGCAGTCACCTGGCAGGAGATTTCCGGCGTCTGCTTTCTGCAGGTAACCTGAACCGTGAATACGATTCCGGCAGCCGCCGCGGAGATGGCTTCACCCGCGTCATTCAAGACCAGTATTTTTTCATCTTCCTCTGTGCCGGTCGCACTGTGGGTCAGGGTTGCGTCGATATTGTATTCCTCCGCGTCCGCGGAAGACACAATTTTTACCTCTCTGGCTCTGCAGGCTTCCGTACGCTGTTCCTGCGCAACCGGTTTATCCTTTTCCGGATCGGCTGAACAGGACGTGTAAACTTTTGTGCTGCCGGAAAACGCAATTTTCCCGGATGAAATCTCGCTGCCGGAATTCCGGATGGTGGAGTCTCCCCGGCCGATGGCTTCAGGCCCGGCCGCGGCGTCTCCTTCCGCGTCTCCGCAGGAAGCCGCCACAACAGCGGCGCCGTTGATGCTCAGGGTTCCACCTGAACCGGCATCTCCGCCGCCGATGCCGGAAGCTCCGAGACCGCCCTTTGCTGTAACGTTTCCGCCGGAAATTACGACATTTCCGCCGTTTCCGCCCACCAGTTTCTCAAGCTGAACGTCATCGGAAAAATACTGTCCGCCGCCGATACCGGCCCCATAATCCCCACCGGAAGCATTCACCGTGCCGCCGAGGATCGTCAGCGTTCCGGACATGCTTCCGGCCACACCGCCGCCGATACCGGCCGCGCTGTGGCCGCCGGTGGCATTAACCGTTCCGCCGCGGATCGTAATCGCCCCGCTGTATCCCCCGTTTCCGCCGCCGATGCCGGCGGCAAAGCTTGCGCCCTGGGACGTGATGGTTCCGCCGTAAATCTCCAGGCTTCCGGCCTTCTGGTGAGCCCCGTCCCCGCCGATTCCGGCGGAATCCGTTACTGTGGTGTCCGTGATGACCGCATTCAGGATTGCACCGCCGTTACTTCCCTGTTCCTGCCGGATCACCAGTTTACTGCCATCCAGCAGATTGATTCCTTTCGGCGCGGTCAGTGTTTTTCCGTCCCGGAGCACCAGGTTCACCGTTCCCTGAATCTCCGGCCTTTTGCTGAACGAAAGGGAATCTTCAAAGGAAAACCAGGTTTCCTGCCCGGTAGTTCCGATGGTTTCCGTATCGGCGGTCAGCAAAGTACATTCCGTGTCCCCGCTGACCCCTTCACAGGCCACCGCAATTTTTCCCTCCGCAGCGGTGGTTGTCATCAGCACAAAGGTGGAAAAGCTCCCGGTGCTGAAGGAAACTTCCCGGGGCTCCTCCCCCTCCGGAATGCTTTCCGTATGCAGAATTTCAGGTTCGCCGGGACGGTTATCCGTAAAGTGCAGAACCTGCATTTCCGAATCCTGTTCCGTCGGCTTCAGATCCGGCACAGTAATGGACACGGAAACGGCAGACTCGTCCACCGGCTGATAGTGTTTCTCCGGGTTCTCGGGATCCACCAGGCAGATATCGAAGGCAAAAAATTCCTCCATTTTCTGCCCGTCCTGCAAGGTTTCCCCTGCTTTGCCGAGGACTGCTTCATATTCCGGGCTTCCTTTCCGGATCAGGCGCACAGAAAGCACCGCCTTCGCGGGTATGCCGGAACAGGGACCGGTTTTTACCGTGATCCGGTAAACCTGCCCGTCTTCCCCGATGACCTCTGTTTCAAAGATGTGGGGTTCCTGATCGTCCTCCGAAGCCGGCTCTTCCGTCAATTCCTCTTCCGGCTCATTTCCGGATTCTTCCGCCGGTTCCTCCGCAGGAGCCTGCGGCTCTTCCGCAGGTTCTTCCGCCGGGGTTTCCGCCGCTTCTGCGGCCGGTTCCTCCGGCTTCTCTGTTTCCGATCCTTCCGGTTCCTCCCCGGACTCTTCCGCCGGAGCCTGCGGCTCTTCCGGAGTCTTCGACGCTTCTGCAGGTTCCTCTGCCGGAGCCTCTGGTTCTTCCGCAGTCGGCTCCTCCGGTTTCTCCGTTTCCGATGCTTCCGGTTCCTCCCCGGATTCTTCCGCGGGTTCCTCTGCCGGAGCCTCTGGTTCTTCCGCAGTCGGCTCCTCCGGTTTCTCCGGTTCCGGTACTTCCGGTTCCTCCCCGGACTCTTCCGCCGGTTCCTTTGTCGGAGCCTGCGGCTCTTCCGCGGGTTCCTCTGCCGGAGCCTCTGGTTCTTCCGCGGCCGGTCCCTCCGGGTTTTCCGTTTCCGATCCTTCCGGTTCCTCCCCGGATTCTTCCGCCGCCGGTTCCCCTGCCGGGGTCTGCGGCTCTTCCGCGGGTTCCTCAACCGGGGTTTCCGCCTCTTCCGCGGCCGGTCCCTCCGGGTTTTCCGTTTCCGATCTTTCCGGTTCCTCCCCGGATTCTTCCGCCGCCGGTTCCCCTGCCGGGGTCTGCGGCTCTTCCGCGGGTTCTTCCGCCGGGGTCTCCGCCTCTTCTGCGGCCGGCTCCTCCGGGTTCTCCGTTTCCGATCCTTCCGCTTCTTCCCCGGACTCTTCCGTCGGTTCCTCTGCCGGAGCCTGCGGCTCTTCCGCAGGTTCTCCCGCCGGGGTCCCCGCCTCTTCTGCGGCCGGCTCCTCCGGGTTCTCCGTTTCCGGTGCTTCCGCTTCTTCCCCGGACTCTTCCGTCGGTTCCTCTGCCGGAGCCTGCGGCTCTTCCGCGGGTTCTTCCGCCGGGGGCCCCGCCTCTTCCGCGGCCGGTTCCTCCGGGTTCTCTGTTTCCGGTGCTTCCGGCTCCTCTCCGGTTTCTTCCGCGGATTCTTCCGCCGGGGTCTCTGTCTCTTCCGCAGCCGGCTCCTCCGGATTCTCTGTTTCCGATCCTTCCGGTTTCTCCCCGGGTTCTTCCGCAGTTTCCCATGCCGGCGCCAGCGTCTCTTCCCCGGGTTCTTCCGTCGGGGTCCCCGCCGCTTCTGCGGCCGGTTCCTCCGGGTTCTCCGGTTCCGGTGTTTCCGTTTCCTCTCCGGACGCTTCCGCAGGTTCCTCTGCCGGAGCCTGCGGTTCTTCTTCCGGGCTTTCCTGTTCCGGCGATTCCGCTTCCTCTCCGGATTCCTGCGCAGGCGCTTCCGGCTTGTTCTCTTCCGGATGATCCTGCTCCGGTTCCTCTCCGGATGCTTCCCGCGGCTCTTCCGGTTCTGCTTCTTCCGCTGTTGCTTCAGGCAGGTTCTCCGCCGGCGCAGCGTTATCTGTCAGGGATCCGGATTTTCCGGAGGAAGCGTCCGTTTTTCCGCAGACCGGTGTTTCGGACAGCTTCCAGCATTCTTCCTCGTGGTGATGTCCCGGATCGATCACCGTTTCGGTTTCTATCCAGTTTTCCGCCCCGGAGGTAAATACAGGAACTTCTGTTTTGCCGCAGATCAGTTGTTTTTTCTCTCCGTTCTCCCCGGCCCGGTAACAGGCCTCGGAATGCCGGTGGGTACTGACAGGTTTGCTGCAGATCAGTCTCTTTTCGGTTTCATAGCATTCTTCACCGTGCCTGTGTGCTTCCCGTTCGGTCTCTGTACAGATCAGCGTCCCGTCTTCCGCATAGCACGCTTCCTGGTGAACATGTCCTTCCGTTTCCTCTTTTCCGCAGATCAGAACCTGAACCGTTTCATAGCATTCATCCGTATGTCGGTGAGGTTTCGATTCTTCCAGTCCGCAGACCGTGTTTCCGTTCTCGTCCAGACAGAATTCGTTGTGGGTATGGTAATAGACATTCTCTGCGTATCCGCAGGTCAGTTCCCCATCCGTATAGCAGCCGCCGCTGTGGTGATGGGGATGAAAACCGGAAACAAACTCCCTCCGGATTTCCGTCACGGGTTCTCTCTCCTCCTGCCCGCAGATCAGGATCCTCTCATAACATTCAGGCGTGCAGACATGTTCTTCCCGTTCCTGCGGAAAGGCTGAAGCCGTCTCCTCTTCCGCGAAGGCCGCAGGGCAGCCGGCGGACAGCACCGCCATTGCGGTAACCATTGAAAGTATCCGCCGAAAGCTTTGGTTTTTCTTCATCGTCAGATTCATCTCCTGTCTGTTATGCTGCAGGATGGTTTATTTCCTCAGCCGGCATTCTCCCGGGATTCCGCCGCCACGGCCGGTGCTTCCTCCACGGAATACCATACGCCGTTGATGCATACATATTCGTTTCCGGCGATATCGGAAGCTTTGTTTTCCCCTTCGGGTTCCGCCCAGATTCCCTGGTTTTTCCGGAGGGTGACCACCGGCTTGCCCTCCCGGATTTTTTCAATCCGGACATAGTCGGATTCAAAGATATCCCCGTCAAAAACAGCTTCATAGAATCCGCCCAGCAGGCTTACGGTACCGTCCGTTCCGTCACTCATGGCAAGAATGTGATCTCCCAGGGAATAAGCCGGAAGATCCGCCCCTTCCAGGGTGAAGCTCCGCAGGGTGATCCGGATCGCCAGAGGCAGAATGATATCCCGGTCTTCCAGAATGTTGGTTACAACCTTGATGATGCTCTTTTGTCCTGCAGGTGTATCAAACAGCATGCAGTGGTATTTTTCTTCACCGTTCATGTCGGAATCGCTGTCCCGGTACATGTACATGGATTCAGCCACCGGTTCAGCACCTTCGGCCAGCATGTCCCCGCTGGTCCGGAAGACCTTCATCTCATCGGTTTCCCTGTTCACCAGCATACAGTAAAGAGGCGTTTCCCCATCCTGCGCTGTTTCCGGGGTCAGTCCCAGCCAGAAGCGGATCCATCCGTCTGCCTGCCCGTCTTCCTTTATTCCGCCCACAATGGTACCTTCCGGCAGGGTATCGCCTGTGTTCAGCGCCACCCTGTTGATCTCGTCCGGATCGGCGCTCAGCATGCTGATATAGCCTTCCGTCAGTTTTTCCGTCATCCATACAGCGGAGATCTCATGCATGTACAGTTCGTAATCGGACATGGAGGGCAGCGTCACAACGCCGGTCTTCATATCCAGGGATCCGGTGCTGCCGATGGGGATGACCGGTTCATCGAAAGCCCGCTTTGTCAGGGCGGTGATGAGATCCGCATAGTGGTTCTCTCCGGTTCCCAGCACATCTCCGTACACGACATCCGCGATGTACTCCACTTTGTTTCCCGCGCTTGCGTACAGCCGTGCGGAATTCGGCAGCAGCAGAACCTCCTGGAAGGTCCTTCCGTTGGTCCACAGCCGGTATTTCCTGAGTTTGTCTTCTGCCAGCCGGACATCCTTCTTCAGCGGCACCTGCAGATCCAGTGTATAGATCCTGCCTGCGGCGATATAGTCCTCATCGCCGTACCGTGCCTTGGTAATTCCGTTCAGTTTGGCCGTTACTGCCTGGATATCATTCAGCGGAGACAGCGCTTTGCTGAATGCGCCCTGCTTGTCGGCCCGGTAAGCGTTGGGGTCAATCGTGACACCCTGGCCTTCCTCGCAGAAGTCGCAGCGGTGTTTTGCCGCGCCCCAGGAGAAGCTCTCGCTGTCCTGTCCGCTGGAGTAAAGCGTTTTATGTTTGGAATCCAGTGTGTAATGAATGGCGTCGGTGGGATGCACCGCGGTATGCGTAAAGTGTCCCCGCACAGATACGGTATTGGTATCGGTGCTACGGATCTGGTTGAAGGAGTTGCCGGAAATCACGGCATCTGCACTTGCAGAGCAGATCAACGCGGAAGCAGTCGCATCCGCCTTCGCATACAGGTAAGGCCTTTCTTTGTCCTGTCCGTTCATCGCCAGCAACGTAATTCCGTCAGCTGCTCTGGACTGCAGGGTTGTATTGTCCACCCAGATAGTATTCTGCAGATCGGCACTGATTTCGGACCAGGCATCGCTCCAGCCGCCAAAGGCGGAACCGTCCGCCTGGGACTCTGCTTTAGCCCGCAGGCCCGCGTTGTTGGTTTCGATATGGATCGCTCCCCGGTCACTCTGAATCTGAATCTGAGCGGCGGTTTCCCCTTCCCCGGGCTTTTTGAAGAGAATGACCGAAGAGAAATGCAGCCGGTTGACAGCCGACGCTTCGGGTTTGACGCCGGCACCCTTGGCCTTCACCGTGGCGTGGGCGTAAATTCCGTACCCGATACTGTCATCCGCCTCAATCTGTGCATCCTGCTTTTCAGGATACTGGTTGCTTTCCTGCTGGGCTGCATTGCTGGCGTCCGTGATCTGCTGCAGCTTTGCCTTCCGTTCTGCTTCATGGGCCGCCATAACCTTCTGCGCCGCATCCGAATCCGTTTCTTCCTCCTTCTGTCCGTCAATCGGGAGGGCTTCGTCATCGTCCGGAGTGCCCTTTTCCAGAAGGTTGCTGCCGTCCTTGGGAAGACGGCTGGTGGACCGTGCCAGCATGTTCAGGTTCATCGCGGAGAAGATCCGCACGCCCTGATCGATGGTAATCTGGTTGACGGAGGTGATCTCGTTGGTTGCGGTAGCCTTGCCGATCGCCACCAGGCCGCCGGCCTTGACATAGCTGTCCGCCACAATGTTGTCTTCATCGCCGGAGATGGAGGCAATAGTCACCTTCCCGGCCCGTGTCTGGAGCATGCTGTTTTTATCCAGGTAGATGGTTCCCTGCCGGTCAATGATGTTCTCGGCATCCACCACTTCACCCGCGATCACGCCCACGCCCTTCAGCTTGCTCATGGCCTGGGCCTGGGTGTTGGTGGTGCCCAGGATGCTGATATCGCCCACATCGGCTGTCAGTGCCGTTCCCTGGCCGATATCAATGGTATTCCGGTCGGTAATGCTGTTCTTGCCCTTCATGCTGTTATAGTCGAAGGCCAGGCCCAGGCTGGACGCGTCGATGGTGGACTTGGCGCCTGCAATGGAGTCGCTGGTCACATTCAGGCTGCCGCCGGTAGCGTTGAGTTTCGCATTGTTGCCGATCAGCACGCCCGTGTTATACCAGGATTCGGTAGGAATGGAAGCGACTTTGACACCCACCAGCGTATACTGGGTCTTCTTCACAAACTCCGTCACCGCAAATCCGCTGTTCATAGCCCACAGGTCCAGGGTATCCCCGCTGTTCAGCACCGTATCGTCGCCGATCAGCACCATGGCGGTCTGGTTGTCGTCGTTGCTTCCGACCCCCGCATAAATACTGGAGACGTTCACATCCAACCCGGCAGTATAGGTTCCGGGAGCCGTGCCCTCTGCCCGGGCTGTGGTGCTGCCGATGGCGCTGATATTGCTCTTTCCGGCCACGTTTGCGGTCAGCCCGGAAAGAACACTGTTGAAGCTGTCCCCGGTGGTAGCCTTTGAATCCAGGCCGCTGCCGGTAGCCAGGCCGATTTCCACTCCCAGGCTGGTCACGGCTTCCGCCTTTGTCTGTCCGTCATTTTCCATGCCGGTCATCACAGCCAGGGTATCGGCGTTCAGTACGCTGGACGCACTGCTTCCGCCGCGGATCATGGCTGTGGAGTCCAGATTTTCCTTGGCTCGTGCCCAGTTCACATCCACATTGACCAGTTTGATGTCGAATTCGTCTTCGGAAGCACCGCCGGTCATGCCCACCGTGGCAGTGGTTTCCGCAGTCTTCCCGAGGCTCCTGACACTGACGCTCTTTGCGGTCATTGTTGCCTGATCCAGTTCAATGTCCGCCGCCTGCTTCATGGATCCGTTTGCATTGGCAATGTCCACGCCGATCGCCACGCCCGAAATCGTCAGTTTGGCAGAGCGCACAATGGCGTTTGTCCGGGCTGCTCCGGAAACCTTGACGTCCACGTTGCCCACGCTGGCGGTTCCGCCTGCGGCATACAGCTGAGCACCTGCATATGCGGTATTCTTTGCCAGCGCCAGGTTGACCGCCAGATCAGCCGCGTCAAGGCGGATCCCGCCCAGGGAGGGGGTCACATCCGTATCGGTGGAAATGTCATATCCGGTGGTTACGGCAATATTTCCGGCTTTGAAATCACCGCCGAACTTCACTGTTGTATCGAATACATCCTGGCTGTACGCTCCGCCGATCATCGCGCCGACGGCTATTCCGGCCGCGGTCGCATTTTCAATTTTGGAAGCCGTCTCGTCGGAGGCGTTGTTGGCCGCGCGGAGTTCCGCCCCGTCGAGGTTTGACCGGAGTCCCAGGTCCACGTTAATCAGGGAATGGGTCCGGCCGTAGGCCAGTACCACGTTGCCTGTAACCGTCACCAGGGAACCGTTACCCGTCAGGGCATGAGCCTTCGTGGCTGCCTTCTGGGTCGCATCAAAGGCTGCCGCGTGGCGTACAGTCAGCAGGTCCGCTTTGACATTGGTTCTGGAGTCCGCATTGTTCATGGCTACCACAGCCGTGCCGGTTACCGCCGTCGCAGGCGCAATCGTCAGCCCCGTTACGTCAGCCCGGGTACTGTTCTCCCCGTGTCCGTGAACAGTCAGGTCCCCGCCGACGCTGATTTCCAGGTCACTGTCCAGGGTTGCCTCATTCAGGGAAGTGTTCCGGGCTACCGCCGCGTTCAGTCCCACGGCAACCAGGCCGATGTCACCGGAAACGGTTTCCGCCACCGCATCGGTGCGGTTGCTGTCCTTCCCTGCTCCGGTACGGACAGTCAAATCCTTGCTTACAATAGCCCGGGTGTTTTCAAAAATCGCCCGGTTCTTTGCCCGGATATCTGCGTAGTTCACACTCAGGCCGATG
The DNA here is from genome assembly GCA_017526525.1 of Clostridia bacterium. Classification (GTDB taxonomy): domain Bacteria; phylum Bacillota; class Clostridia; order Christensenellales; family Aristaeellaceae; genus Aristaeella. The sequence goes on from JAFXRG010000015.1 coordinate 72,477, forward strand.
GCAGCGACTCCCGCATCCAGCTTCGCCATACTGGCGGACACCGTTCCTGCCAGATCGGAAGTGACGCTTGCACTTCCCGCGGTCAGATCCGCATTGGTCAGCTTTGCAGCCGCTTCTGTTTCATTCAGGGCCAGCAGTACATTTCCGCCGATGGCAATTCCTCCTCCGGCCACATTCAGCGCCAGGGGAATTGCCGATGCGGTAACTTCGTTATGAATATTCAGCGCATCGTCCAGCGTCAGTTTTACCTGGGCCTTTTCCTGCTCACCGACTTCCGTATTGATCTTCGCGTTCACCTGGGACACCGCAGCGCTCAGCAGGATCGCCGGGGTTACAACATCTGTGCTGATGGAGAAACCCATCAGATAGGAGTCTGCAACGGTGGCGGATTTTCCGTTCACGTTCAGGCTGGCCGCTTTGATTTCTGTACCCCCGCGCACCTTCGTATCCTGGGTCATCCGGTTGATCGCCAGCGCCAGGCCGGCGTTGACGGAAACCAGGCCCGCGCTGGCGGACAGGCTCAGCACAGTCTGGTCCACGGTGGTGTCCGTAACCACTGAAACGTTCTTTCCCTGAAGGCTGGTGTTTTCGCTGATTTCTGCCTTCACAGTTCCCTGGCTTTGGGCGAAGGCAGCGGTCGCCGTTGCTGCGAAGGAACCGCCGGCCGCCGCCGCTACGTTCAGCGCTTTGACGCTTCCGTAGTTCTGGCCTGCGGCAACATTCACGTCTCCATCCGCATTCACCTTGCCGCCCAGCACTGCTTCCGTCACATTGTCCGTCAGGGCCATTGCCACGCTTACGGCAAGTCCTGTCGAACCGGCGCCCACCGCTCCGCTGACAACCCGCAGGCCGTTGCTGGAGGGATCCACCGCGTCCGTCAGCTTCTTAATGGCTTCGTCCCTGGAAGCTGCTTCCTCGCCGGGCTTTCCGGCAGCGGAATTTGCCGTAACCGCTATGCCACTGCCGCCGATTTTTTTCAGTTCACCAAGGCTGGAAGCGGAAACATGGCTGCGGAGCTTCGCTGCCGCCAGGCTGATTCCCGCGCCTACGGATCCGGCCCCGATGGAGACGCCCACCAGATCCGCCGTGATTTCCTGGTTTGCTGCCACGTTCACGCCGGCGGCTTCCCGGATCACTGCCTCCTGGGTAATCCGCGCAATCACCGCGTCGGAGGGATCTTCCCCTTCATAGGTGTAGGTGTTGATTTGTCCGGCATTCTGCACGTCCGTGGTATCAGTCGCTTCCTGATCCTCGCCGCGCATCTTTTCTCCCTTGTCATCATATTTTCCGTTATCAAAATCCTTGCTCACATAGCCGGAAGAAACATCAATGCTGCCGGTTAATTTTCCGTCCCCGTCCTTATTGGCGGTGCCGACGCCTTCCTTGCTCATGACGTGGCCGTCGCCTTCCAGGACGGTTCCGGCGTTCTTCAGGTCCTCATCGGTAAAGCTGTTTCCGGCGTCTTCCCCGGTAACGGGCTTTTTGTAGTTCCCGGCCAGTCCGGCCACCTTATCGTAGTCAAAGACTTTCTCATCCCGGTTGTCCGCGTTGCCATAAACGATCATATCGGCGGCATCCTGGCTCATTTTGGTTCCGGCAACCAGGATCAGCGCAGACACGCCGGCGGACTCCATACCCGCCGCGAGGTTGGCAACAATATTGCTGACATTGTGCTTCGCGTCCGCTTTTACGTTGACTGTTCCGGCCTTTGCGTCTGCCGCTCCTCCCAGTTCCGCCGTCACATTGCTGTTCAGGAAGCTGACCACGCCGTTGACGGCGATCGACATTCCGTCCACAGACGCAGCCACGGCCGCGCTGCGGCTCTTCAGTCCGTAGCTTCCATCCGCTTCAATGTTCAGGTTTTTACCGGCTGAAATGTCGCTCTGGCTTTCCGCCACAGCCTTCGCCGTGTCCTTGCTGATCAGCAGGTTCACCGCACCGGAAAGTCCCAGTCCCACGGCGACTGCTGCGCCGATGGTATACTGGTTGATATCCTTGACCGATTCCGCATGAATTGTCACATCTTCAGCAGCATTCACCTTCGTGCCTTTCAGCACCCTGGCATCCGCTGTGCCCGTGAAAAGTGTAACCACTGCCACCGGGGTGGCGGTAAAGCCCCCGCTGAACCCTGCGGTTCCGGCCATGTTGTAAATCGTCGCGTCATTGTTGGCTGTCAGGCTGAAGGAACCCTTTTCCGATTCGATGGTTCCAGCGGCGCTGGCTTTCACGCTGCTCTTCAGCAGCTGAACCGCTGCACCGATTTCAACGGTCGCCCCGCCCAGGCCTGCGCCTGCGCTGACAGACAGCTGTTCGAGATTATCCTTGTTTTCCGCCAGCACTTCAATGTTGCGGCCGGCATGCATGACTCCCGTGACCGCCTCAACCTGTTTGGAGGCTCTCAGCAGGGTCAGGGCTGCGCCGATCCCGGAGCCCGCTCCGAGATTCAGGCCGCCAGCCAGCAGCTGCTGCTTTGTATGGTCCGATGCCGTAACACCGATATCGCCTGCCGTTGCGGTCAGGACAGCGGTATCGGTCCGGGTCAGAACCTGGTTGTTGTTTTCCAGCTCAACGCCGCCGCCGGTTACTCCGACGCCGACGGTCGCCGCCACGGAAGCAGCCGCCACCGCCTGGGAATCCCGTACGTTGGCGCCGGCATAGATGCCGCTGATCTCCTTGCCGTCCCTGGTCTTGATCGCTTCGCCCTGTCCGCCTGCGGTCAGGGAAGCACTGTCCAGGAGGGTCTGGACCTTGTTGTTTTTCTCAATATAGACATTCGTCAGTCCGGCCGCCGCGGAAACGGTAGCCAGGGCCACCGTACCGTCCATGGCCAGGGTTTTGTCACTGAGCCAGGATTCCATCAGCACGTTCTTTCCGCCTCTGACCGTGCCTCCGGCGGTAATCCCGATATCATTTTCTTCCTTCATTACCAGCGCGTTCCCGCTGAGGGCAAGTCCGGAGAAGCTGCCGGTCAGCACCAGGCCGGCCAGGTAGGATGTGTCATTTCCGGCTGCCCGGACCTGCGCGTTTCCTCCGGCATCCACCTGTGTATTGCCGGCAAGGTTCACCTTCGCTTCACGGCTGAAGGTATTCATATTGAAGGATGCGCCGGCTGCGGTTCCGACCGCGCCGGAAAGGCTGGCGGATCCGCTCAGCGCCCACGCGTCCGCGTTGGCCCGGATATCAGTATCTCCGGTGCTCCGGACCGCTGCGTTCTCATTCAGAACAGTCTCCGCCTTTGCGCCGGCAAAATTCACGTTCACACCGGCTGCAATGCCGAGCCCGGAAGCGGTTGCCTGTGCAACCGCTGAAGCCACGCCGGAAATCAGCTGGCTTGCTGCGTCCGCGCCGATTTCCGCGTTCCCGCCGGCGTTTATTTCCACGCCCTTGCCGAGCACGGTCCGGGCAGTCGCTTCATCCCGGATTCCGTTGGCGGAACCGCCTCCGGCAAAGCCGGATTTGCCCACCGTGATGGAAGAGTCTGCCGCCAGGGCCAGCAGGTCAGCCGTCAGGGCCGAGGTAACTCCCGTGTCCCCGCCGGAGGTCAGCTTCGCGCCTTCGCCAACTTCACTGGAAACTGATGCCTTGTTCAGAAGTACATTGACACCTCCGGTGAAGGCGATGCCGAGTCTGGGATCCGGTTTTTTTGTTTCTCCGGTTTTCTCCGCCGCGCCGCCGTCCTTCGTTTCTGCCGTTTTCTTGTCGCTATCCCCCTTGCCGTCCTCTTCCTTGGCAGGTTTGGGCGGCGGATTGTCGGTAAGGGACGCACTCAGGCTCACCGCGGCGGTAAGCACCTCTGTTTTGAGCTCCGCGGATGCGTCCTGACGCAGCTTTCCGGCCGCGTTCAGCACGCTGCCCTTGCCGGTGGTTGCGCTGACGGTATCCTGATTGGTCATCAGTGCCAGGGCCAGGCCGGCGGAAATCTTCGCCGGTGCCACGGACAGTCCGCCCGTCACCATCCGGCTGGTAGCCTGATCGGTGGCAGACAGGATCAGGTCGCCGTTTTTCCCTTCCCCGTCCTGCCGGGTCAGCGTCACCTGAACACCCTCGCCCAGCGAAGCTTCAATGTCGTTCGCGGATTTCAGATAGGTAAAGGAACCACCCATGGAGAATGCGGAATTGGTAATCTGGGCGGAAGCGCCGATGGCTTCCGCATAATAATTCTGGAAGGAATACTGGTTGACTTTATCGTAAAGCTTCAGCAGCTTGCTGGCGTACAGGTCAATCTGTGCGCTGTTTTCCTGCTTGTCGTCTTCCGGATCCTTGTCGTCTGTTTTGATATTGATCCGGTCGGTCGCATTGTCGCCGCGCATGTTCAGCGCTGCGATGGCCTTCATGTAGTCTTCCTTGGTAACGTTCTTTTTCTCCGCGTTCAGGGTCAGCCCGGTTCCCTTGATGGTTTTTCCGTCCGCAACCTTTGCCGAAACAGTGTTCTGGCTGATAATGGTGCTGTTGGACATTCCGGCGCCGACGGTGGATCCCATGGAAAGGCTGACGCCGCCGGCCCGGGCGGCCAGTCTGCTCTGGTCCACCGCTTCAATCACAATGTTTCCGCCTTCAATATCGGCGTTCACATCCGTCGCGGTCTTTGATTTTGTTTTGATCAGGCTGACCGCCATACCGGCTGACGCTGTTCCGTCATACCCGGACACCGCGCCGGATACGGACTGCGCTGCCAGCTGGTTGATGAATTCCTCATCCAGATTCTGCACCAGGCTGCTCCGGATGGCAACGTCCCCGGCCGCTTTCAGGCTTCCCTTTACAGCAACGGTAGCTTCGTTCTTGTTGTCCGACACAGCAGCCGCACCGGCTATGGAGCTTGACTTCAGCAAAAGGGACATGGAGGCGGAAGTCCCCACCGTTGCGGAATTGGCATTGTTGTCCGCAGTGATGCCAGCCGGTCCGCCAGTTGTAACAATATCCCCTTCAACCTCGGTTCCGGCAGAATGCTTCGCCTGCGTCAGGCCGACCGCCGCCGCGATTTCAAACTTGCTGCCGTAAATGAAATCATTGACCGTGTTGTACAGCGCGCCGCCCATGACCAGCACGGATGCCACCTGGTTCAGGACATCCATGAAACCCGGATCATCCTTGTTCCCGTCAACCCGGATACCCTCACTCTTCAGCGCGTTCACGGAAACCGGCAGGTCCGGATCGGCATCCTCTCCGCCGTCGCTTTGGTCCGCCTGCCTGTTTTCATTGCTGTTGGCGTCCAGGCCTGCGGTAATGGCGTTTCTCTCGCCGCCGGAAGGACTGCCTTCTTTCTTTTTCACCTGTCCGGGGTTTTCCTCATCCGGAATCAGGCCGGCTTTATCCGCCAGGATGGAAATGTCCTGGCCTGCCGCTGTCGCCACGGCCGTGGTCTGATCCCGGCTGAAGCTGCTGGCGGAAACGGTTACGGCACCGGTGGCCGTGGCTCCGCCCATGGAAGCCCCGGCACTGTAGGCGGCCAGGTTCAGCGCCATCGTTGCGCCCACTGCCGTGCCTCTTCCGACACTGAAGGCGCTGGCCGTAATATTGGTAATGCTGTTTTCTGCCGCGGTCACGGAAAGATCCCCGGCGGAAACAACGGTCTGGTCATCGCTGCTGTACCCGGTCACCTGGGTAATGTTCTCCTTGTCCATCGAGGCTTTCACGCCGGTCTTCAGGACATCCGCGGCCACCGAAGCATCCAGCGACGTGATGCTGGCATCATTGGAGCCGGCCACGCTGTAAATTTCTTCCCGGTGATCCGCCCGGGCGTTGACGGTAATGGTTCCCGCCGTCACGCCGGCCGTCGGATGTGCGTAATCGTCGTACCGGTCCGCAATATGCGCCGTGGTCTGATCGCTTCCCGTCACCATGGCCAGCGATACTCCGAGGCCTACACTCCGTCCGAATCCGCTGGCCGTCAAGTCCTTGACAGAGTAGTAGGGCATGAGGTTTTCATAGACTTCCATAAAGGAAGTGTTGATGACAATCCCGCTGTCGTTGACGTTGTCCGGCATCCGGATGCTGAAAACATAATAATCGCTGTCAGCGGTCACCATCGTATAGACCGCTTCCCGGTTGGCGGGAGCCGTATCGGGATTCACTGCAACAGAGTGCGTTTTCCCGGCGGTATCCGTATACACAAATTCAATATACTCCAGCGCCGCGTTTTTCATTTTCGCAACTTCGACGCGGATCGTGTCGCCTGCCCGGGCAAAAAGCTTATTGTCTTCGCTTTCCCTGCCCTTGACATCCGCCGTGACGGCTCCCTCGGGAAGCTCCACACTGTCTCCCTGCCGGACCGCCGGCGCACTGAGCATAACCTCCTGCAGCACTTCCACCGTTTCCAGGGTGAAATGCAGTTCGGCGTCCGCAGGAGCGCCCTGAACGGCTCCGGCGTTGAAATACAGCTTTCCGTCGGCATCCGTTTCAACCTTGATCTTTTCGGTTTTTTCCGTTCCGCTCTTCTGGTCATTGTAACTGCAGACCGCGAAACAGTCAGCGGAATCCTCCTCCGCTTTCAGTTTAAATCCGGGCGACAGGGTAATCAGGACCTTCTTCTTGTCCGTTCCGTCAATCTGCGCCGCAGCGCCTTTCGTAACGGTCACCGAGAAGTTCTCGCCTTCTGTCACGGTCTGGGCGGAGTTGGAGTCTCCCACATCCGCATTGGCGGCTTCCGCTGCAGACGCGTTGGCCGAGGCTCCCCCCTTGCCGTTCATGGAAGCAGAGGCCACATTGTTCACAAACCGGCTTCCGTCTGCCTCAATGCGCAGGTCACCGGCAATGTTCAGCGTCCCGCTGATGACGTCCCTGTTGGTTACCTGGGCGTTGGCGATATCCTTGCTCAGCTGTGCGATCGCATTCTGCACGTCCTGCTCGTATTGCTTCTGCTTCTCCGCCACCGCCGCGTTGTATTTCGTCTCATGTTCCGGGGAGATCCATTGTCCATTGACCTGGTATTCGCTGATATCCACCTGGTACTTTTTGTCATCCTTGTTCACTTTGTACCGGTCGGAATTCGGATCAATGATCACCTTATCCTTCCCCACCCTGGCTGAAGTGTTGAAATCCAGGTTTGTCAGGGCGGCGGAGCCGGAAATCGCCATTCCCCTGGCTCCCGCGCCGGAGATGGACTGCGTGTCCACCAGATGGGTCCCTGCGGATCCTTTCATTCCCGCCAGGGTAAGATCCCGCGGATTCTTCAGCACGGCAATCTGCTCATCGGAAAGAATCACATTCTGCTGTTCGGCAGCCTTGATGATGGCATCTGCAATGATCGCGTCGATGTCAAAATCCGGATCCGCTTTCTCTGAAGTTTTTCCCTGAATGGTATCCAGCGCCTTGTCAACGCCGCTTTCAACATCCTCGTCAAACGTTTCGTCCAGCGCAATGCCTGCCTTGCCGGCTTCTTCCCTGATTTTTTCCGCGCTGCTCTCGTTGTTCAGCTCCGCAATCACATCATACAGATCCCTGGCGCTGGTGAAGAGGTCGATGGATCCGTCGATGATGCTTTCAAGGGTATTCCGGTCAATCGGCTGGCCGGTCACATCCGTGACGACAGCCGCTCCCTCCGCATACAGGTCCTGAAGCGCGGCGCTCTTGGCTTCCTTGAGCGTGGCCTTCAGATTGTCTTTAATGAACTTTTTAACGTCCTCGTAAATTTCCTTCGGAATCTCTTTCACAGAGAATTTGAAATGGGCGATATCCACCGCAAAATTGACCAATGCATCCACGATGGAGCGGGCCAGCATCCGATTGAAGTTTTCCGTAAATTCGGAAGCAACCGCACCGAATGCTCCGTCTCCGAAATTATCAAAGGGAACAGCACCGGATTCGAGCACGCCTGCGATAATGGCGATCCCGATCCACTTCTCAGTTTTTTTGTTTTCCTTGATGACGTTGACCACATCTTCAATAAACCCTGTACCGAACATTTCTCCCAGTCCGGAGGATTCAATGAATTCGTCCAGCGCGCCGCTTCCGGCCGGCTTGAGAATACTGTTCAGGATATTGCCGGGCAGGAAATCGCTCAGGCCGATTTCCCTTCCGAGATCCTGCACATAATCCGTAACCTGCTGTCCGTACCGGTCCGTCAGGTAGGTTTTCAGATCTGCCTTTCCCTGATCGGTGGTAATGTCAAATTCCTTGCCGCTGTAATCAATCACCGCATCCGGTGACGTCTTTTCCTTCGTAGTGGCGGATACCTCCAGGGAGGCGGCTTTGATGTTTCCGCTTCCGATCCGGGCTGTATTGTCCATGGCTGCGGAATTGTATGCCGCGCCGAGGCCGACGCCCATATCGGCGTTGGTGGTACTGCTGTCCGCCTTCAGAACTGCTTCGGTCCGGTTCCGGGAAAGCACCTGCGCGCTTCCGCCGATCTCCAGGCACGACCGGTTCATAATTTCGGACAATGTTCCGCTTTCCTGGAGATTGAGGCCGACAGCGCCTGCAATGCCCATCGACATATTGTTCACCAGAACGGTCGGCGGCTGGTGTTTCAGGAGGTAATCAATGGGTTTTTTTATGGGGTCATCCGTGATAAAAGCCACAAACTTGAAGCCATACTCTATCATCAGGAGAAGCCGGTTCTGCCTCAGCCGCAGTGAGAAAGGAATTCTCCCGCCTTTGGCTCCGGCAATATTGATATTCCGGACATCGCTTTCCGTTTCTGCCAGCACACGCAGGGACTCCGCAGTCAGGTTCTGGTTCACCTGCGCTGAAGACGTATCGGAAACCATGGAAACGCCGGCAGCAACCCCATAGCCGCCCTTGACGCCGGCCGATGCACCGTTTGTCTGCACAAAGTGCGCCGCGGTGTTGCCTGCGGTAATCCTCACATCCCCGGCCACATTCAGGAAACTGTCGTCGGACTGTCCGCCGATTTTCCCAAGATAGGCGGTTGCATCGGTGCTGATGTTATTCAAAGCCGCAGCCGCTGCCAGGGATGTTTCCGAGCCGGCCGCACCGGCAGCAGCGGTCACGCTGTCCTTTACCTGCTGATCTGCCCGGATCGTTATTCCGCTGATATTTTTATCGTCAGACTTTTTCGTCAGGGCTGTTCCGTCCTGCACCGCAGCCACTGCACCGGCCGTGTTGACCGCCACGGCAACGCCGGCGCCGAGTCCCATTTCCCTGGCGGCACGCGTGTTGCCGGAAGCGTCCGCGGACACAGAATATCCGATATCGTTATCCGCTTCAGCCGTCAGTTTTCCGTCCAGCCGGATGTCGGCTCCATTAAACAGCCTGGCTTTGCTGTCCATCTTGGCCACCTGGACGGCAATCGCTCCGCCAATCCCTGTATCGCCCCGGTTGTAGCCCGCTGTGCTTTCCGTAACGGCATTTCCTTCTCCGAATGCCTGGACCTTCACATTGCCTGCGCTCTGTACGCTACCCTTGAGCTCTGCCTTGTTATGGCTTTCAGCCACCGTAAGCGCCGCGGAAGCCCCCAGATTGGTCTGCGCAGACTCTGTCCCGGTGCCGGCTGTAACAGCGGTACCGTCCGATGTGGTCCTGATATCGGCGGCTGCTTCCGCATTCACCGTCACGTCTCCCCCCGCGGTTAAGGAAGCCGCCGCTTTCCCGTCATGGGCGCCTTCAATGATCGCCAGGCTTTGATTTTTGGTAACGGCCACAGCCACCGCCCCGGCCAGCTGCATTCCCTGTGCTTCGCCGGCAATCGCCTCCAGGTCCCCGGCGGCAGCAAAGCCCGCGCTGATCGTAACGCCGGATGCCTGATCCGCATTTTCCGGAATGATCAGGTAATAGCGTCCCTTCTCATCCGGCTGGATCACGGCGGTGTGCTCTGCGGGTGTGCCGCTTTCCACGATCGTGTATTTTGCGGTTAATCCGTCCTTCTGCAGCATCTTCCCGTCAGCGGGATTCACCACCAGCCGGAGCTTCTGTCCCGGAGCAACGCTCTTCAGGCTCTCCCCGGATTCTTCCGTATAATAGGTTAAAACAGCGCCTTCGTCGCCGGCCGGCAGCTTCAGGGCAATCGTCCGGGCTTCCGCGGATGCTTCTTCCCGGTCATCCTGCATGCTGTCCGCCACGCTTCCGATGGCTTCCCGGAGATTGATGCTGCCCTGCGCGGCGGCCTCATACTGGTCGTTGAAAGCAAACTCCCCGCCGGAAACTGCTTTCCCGTCCGGGTTGTAGTCCGGATCTTCCTCATACTCCACAAAAATGGTGGCAAAGGTTTTGTCCTTCGTAAAGGTATACAGCTGGCGGTCCGCCTGCCAGGCAAGATCTGCGGTGCCCGCGTATCCGGCTTTGCCGGCGGCCAGCCCGCGCCACCGGATGGATTTAACCCTGTATCCGGCTTCGGGGATCACGGAAACGCCCACGTTGTCTCCGTCATTGCTGACCGACACCTGGCCGTGCAGGCCGGCTTTGTCATCCAGCTGAATGGCGGATCCCGCCGGAGAGCCTGTCGCCTCCGCCGTCACCTTGTTCACCGCGTCATCCAGCGCCTTCCTGTCCTCGCTGTCCAGTCCCAGCAGATCCTTGACTTTGTTCCAGAGATCCTTGAGATACCGGTAAGTGCTCAGCAGCGGATTCGGATCATCCGATGCAGCCGCTGCCGCGCTGGTAGCCGTTGTATACACTTTTTCAACCGCGTCGGATCGGACGGTTACATTTTTCCCGGCGCTCACCTTCGCGTTGGAAAGCAGCTCCGCCTTCACATTCTGAAGGGCGATGGCAAGGCCCGCGTAGCCGCTGGCTGCATGGGAATCATGGCCTTCCTTGCTGCCTTTTTCCGCAAGCGTCATAACCCGCAGGGTTCCGTCGCTGGAAACCGTAACATCGTTCGCAGCTTCCAGCGATCCGGCCACTGCGCTTTTCACATCGCTGAGCACATAGGCCGCGGCGATGGCCGCCGGAATGTCGCCAAATCCGGAATCCGCCCGGGTTTCAATGTTGATATCCGCCCCGGAAGCAATCCGGATGCTATCGGAAGCAACGATCTTTGCCGTTTCGGCAACATTGATGATGGAATCCGCCTTGACCAGGGAAACCGCAAGCGGCAACCCTTCGTAGGATCCCCCGTTCCCGTCCTGGTAGGAATCCCCGACCCCGCTGGTAGTGGACGCCTGGGTCATGATGCTGACGCTTCCTTTGGCGCCGCTGGCAGTCGCCTGTCCCTGGTTTTCGGTATACCCCGCATAAATCTCACCGCTGACATCCACCGCTGCCTTCGCAGTCTTCACATTGAGGAGTCCGCTGTCGGGAGCCAGGCTGATGATTCCTCCCTGTTGCTGGACCTTTGACAGAATCAGCACATCTCCCTGGCTGTAAATCCGCCCGTCCTTCCCGACGGTCACGGATGAAACATCGGAAAGGTTGAAGGCTTTGATCGGCACCGTTCCGCCGTCAAGTCCCGGAATCATGGTGCCCACATTGGTTCCGTCCTCCGCCTCCAGGCGGACAAGCCCCGCCTTGACAGTTCCGTCAATCCGGATTGTTTTTCCGAGAAGAACCAGCTGCAGCCCGTCGGCGGCAACGGTCTTTCCGCTTCCCACCGTAACGGTTTTTTCCGTATCCTGATCATCCGGCACCAGGATGACATTGGTCAGAAGCAGATCGTCCGATCCCTTTGTAAAGGTAACGGAATCGGTAAGACCTTTATAAATGTAATCCGTAAACGGTTTCGTGACGGTCAGGCTGCCTTCACTGAGCGTTTCCCTGTTTTTGTTCTGAAGATTATCCGTAACGCTCTCAATTTTATCCGCCTGGTAGGTCAGCGCAACTCCATGCCCCTGGCTGTTCTTCAGCTGAATATTCCCGGCCGTTCCTGCTGCCTTGTCGTCTGTTTCAGCCAGGGTACCCGTCACGTGAATCCGGTCGCTGCCCGATCCGGCCGTAACGGCAATGGTACCGGCCGCGTCCGCGGCGGAAATGTCCGCCTGAATCTGGTTGGCGCCTTCTCCGAGATCAACTTTCACGGTTCCGTTGGAGGGAGTTCCCTGCCCTGCCACCATCACGGAATCGTCACCGTCTCCGGCGGAAACTGTCAGGAATTCGGTTTTCCCTTCCGCCAGCGTTTCCCCGTTGCCGACCGCGTTCACTCCGAGGGTGTCGTCCCCTGCGCCGGCCTGGATGACCGTTGTGCTGTCGGCGCTGACCTCCGCGCTGACGGCGTCGTCGCCTTCTCCGGTCAGAATCGTTACGGTGCTGCCGCCTTTCACGGTTGCCTGAACCTCATCCTTGCCGGCTTCCGTATCCATCTCCAGCGTGCTTCCGCCCTCAGCGGAGGCTGAGACAGTATCCGCTCCGTCTCCGGTCCGGACAGAGGCCTTCCCGGCTCCGCTGACGGACAGCTCCACCGTATCTTCTCCTTCACCGGTATTAAGTTCCGCGCCCGCGCCGGTCAGGGTCGCCTGAAGGGTGTCGCTGCCTTTGCCGGTATCCACGCGGATCTCCGCCCCGGTGTCCCCGGTAATCTGTACGTTGTCCTCGCCCTCGCCGGTAACTGCTTCTGCTTTGGAGCCGGCGCCGGTTGCGTTGATATGGACTCCGTCGTCTGCCCGGGTACCGAAATAGGTCAGGGAGGAACCGCTCTGCACGTTAACGATGCCCGGCAGTCCAAGCCCTTTCATGATCACAGAGATCCCGTTCAGGAGATTCATGACGCCCTTGAACAACGTACTGCCGTCCGCCTGCAGGCCATCCTCTCCCGCATCCGCCACGTCCATCTCCACTTCATTGATTTCCGTGAAAATTGCCGCGGTTTTGTCAAGATTGACTTCTCCGTCATAGATGGCGTTTTTCTCCAGAATGATCCGGATTCTTCCATCCATGGCCGTACTGACCGCTGATTCAATTTTGCTCTGAAGGGTCGAGGGCACGGAAGTGAGCCGGGCCGGTTCCGCAGCCGTCGGAGGAACGCTGCCTTCATTTGGTTCTGCCAAAGGCGCTGCCAAAGCCACCGGTGCTGCCGGTTCCGCTTCCGGAATCGGTGCTTCCGCAATTGCCAGCGCGTTTTCATTCAGTGTTTCAGGCTGTATGGTCTGGCTTCCGGCTACGGCAGCCAGCCGTACGGGCTGCCCGGCAGAGGCGAAAGAGCTTGCCAGGTCGGGAGCCATCGAAAGGGGAAGGCTCACCGGCATTCCGTCGTAATTTGCCGCACGGTTCTGTTCTTCGGCGGCAGGAGCTTCCGCAGGCGCTTCCGTGTGCTCCGCATTGGGAGTTTCTGCAGGCGCTTCCGTGTGCTCTTCGGCAGGAACTTCCGCGTTTTCCGCAGCGGCTTCTTCCGCAGGCGCTTTCGCAGGCTCTGCAGCGGTTTCCGCGCTGTCCGTTCCTTTCGCGCTTTCCTCTTCAGGATCCGTACCCTCTGCGGGCTTCTCTTCGGAATTCCCGGCTTCCTCGGGTTTTTCTTCCGTCTTTTCCGGATGATCCTCCGCAGCGGTCCCTTCCGCAGGCTGCTCTTCGATCCCCGTTGCTTCCGCGGAGGTCTCTGCCGCCTGCGTCGTCCCGGACCCGGCGGCAGTTCCTTCCGTGACCTCTGCAGGGGATTCTTCCGTCTTCGTTTCCTCTGCGGGTTCTTCTTTTTCCGCTTCTTCCGCAGGTGCTTCTTCGGGTTTTGTCTTCTCCTCCGCGGGCTTCTCTTCCGTATCCGTTCCTTCCGCGGGGATTTCTTCCTCCAGGTTCATTCCGGGAGCAGGAAGGATTCCTTCAGGATCCGTTCCCTCTGCGGATTTTTCTTCCTTTTCCGCTTCCTGCGGATTTGTTTCCTCTGCAGATCCCTTTTCCGCGCCCGCTTCTTCCTCCGCGGGGGCTTCTTCGTTCTCTGTCACACCGGACTCGGGAAGGGTTTCTTCCGCGCCCTTGGCATCGTTCTTCTCAGAATTTTCATCTCCCACAGGTTCTTCCCCGGACTTCGTTTCTTCGGAGGGGTTCTCCGTGCCGTCCGTCCCTTCAGCGGGTTCTTCCCCGGACTCCGTTTCTTCTGCGGGCTTCTCTTCGCTGTTCGTCTCTTCTTCAGGTTTTTCCTCAGGCTTTGTATCTTCCGCGCTCTTCTCTTCTCCGTCCGTCCCTTCAGCGGATTCTTCCCCGGACTCCGTTCCTTCTGCGGGTTTCTCTTCGCCGTTCGTCTCTTCTTCAGGTTTTCCCTCAGGCTTTGTATCTTCCGCGCTCTTCCCTTCGCCGTCCGTTCCTTCTGCGGGTTCTTCCCCGGATTGCGTACCTTCCGCAGGCTGCTCTTCGCCGTCCGTCCCTTTTGCGGGCTCTTCTCCGGACTGCGCACCTTCCGCAGGCTGCTCTTCGCCGTCCGTCCCCTCTGCAGGTTCTTCTCCGGACTGCGCACCTTCCGCAGTCTGCTCTTCGCCGTCCGTCCCCTCTGCAGGTTCTTCTCCGGACTGCGCACCTTCCGCAGTCTGCGCTTC
>JAFXRG010000016.1 GCA_017526525.1 Clostridia bacterium
ATGATTATTTTCTCCTTCCTAGTGCCGGCTGTCAGCTGTTTATATTTTCTACGATTGTCGGGTAAATGCCAACTGGAATTTTTTGTACTACAAAATTCCAGTTGCGACCCCCCACTCTGGAACTCAGTTTTGCACTTCACTGGCGGTCCGGACCGAAAACGGAATGATTGAATTATCCTTTATGATGTATTATAATACCTCAGATCCCACAATGGGTGGATAAAAAGGAGGAAGGATTTTCATGAAGGAAATCAGGAAGTATCTGGCGGAATTTATCGGGACACTGGTATTGGTGCTTTTTGCCTGCGGCGTGGCGGGACAGACCTGCGCGCCGGCAAATGAGGGTTCCGGTTACCTGATTACTGCGCTGGCCTTCGGCCTGGTGATTGTGGCCATGGCGTACTCCATCGGCAACGTATCCGGCTGCCACATCAATCCGGCGGTGTCCATTGCCATGCTGATCAGCAAAAAAATCAGCGTGAAGGATTTCTGCGGCTACATTGTGTCCCAGTTCCTGGGCGGCATTGCCGGCGCGGCGATTCTGAACGCCATTGTTCAGGACACCGGAAAACTGGGAACCAACGCGCTTTACAACGGGAACGCCGGACTCAGCTTCCTTATTGAGGTAATTCTGACCTTCGTTTTCGTGATTGCCATTCTCGGCGTGACCTCCAAGGAATCCAACGGCGCGGTGGCCGGCCTGGTGATCGGCGGGGCCCTGGTGCTGGTGCACCTGCTGGGCATTGCCTTTACCGGCACCTCCGTGAACCCGGCCCGCTCCTTCGGCCCGGCGCTGATTGCCGGAAAGATGGATGGCATCTGGGTGTTCCTGCTGGCTCCGCTGGTGGGCGGCGCGCTGGCGGCGATTGTTTACCGCTTCCTGGACACGGATAATAAGTAATCCGTTTTTTCAGGGCCGGGGCATGACAGTAAAACGTTGTGCCCCGGCTTTTTTTGACGGAAGAAGAAACAAAAAATGGCAAAAAACAGGAAAAGCGCTCGGAAATTCATTGCCCGGAAAGCCGAAACATGGTACAGTAAAAGAAGCGTAAGAAAATGAAAATGCCCCGGAAGGACAGCTTCTGAAAAAACGACGGGAGGAGCGCATGTTCGATAAAAAGTTCCAGCTGAATGAACAAAACCTTTCCGCTATTCAGGAAATCGGCCGCCACATGCCAGGGGGATTTTTTATCTACCGGGCGGAGGAGCCGGAAAACCTGATTTATGCCAACCGGATTGTTTTCAGGATTTTCGGATGCGCCGACGAGGAGGAATTCCGGCAACTGACCGGATACACGTTCCGGGGAATGGTTCATCCGGAGGATTACGATGCGGTGAAGGCATCCATCTGCCAGCAGATTGAAGAAACCGGCGAAAAGATGGACTGCGCGGAATACCGGATTATCCGGAAGGACGGAAAGGTGCGGTGGGTGGACGATTACGGCCACTACACCGTGACGGAGACCTACGGCGGTATTTACTATGTGTTTATTTACGACATTACCGAGAAAAAGGAACGCATGGAATCCGACCGGAAGAAGCACCGGAAAGAGCTGAACAACATGATTACCGCCATGGCCTCCGACTACCGCAGTGTTTATCACGCGGATCTGGACGCGGACGACGGGGTGTGCTACCGGGCGGATGCCCAGGATACCACCGACCGGGAAGGCGTGCATTTTCCCTTTCACAGCCATTTTGAGGAATATTGCCGCCTGTATGTGGACGAAAAATACCAGGAGGGTTTCCTGCAGTTTATTGATCCTCCGGAAATACGGAAAGCACTTGCCACCGAAAACATTATTGCCTACCGGTACCTGATTCACCGGGACGGGAAGGACAAATACGAAATGCTGCGGATGGCCGGGGTGCGGCATCCGGCGGACCGGGACGACCACATTGTGCACGCGGTGGGCCTTGGTTTTACGGACATCGACAATGAAATGCGCGAAAACCTGGAGCAGCAGCGGGCCCTGGTGGAAGCCCTGGAGGCGGCGGAACAGGCCAGCAGGGCGAAAACCGCTTTCCTGTCCAGCATGAGCCACGAGATCCGTACCCCCATGAACGCCATTATCGGGCTGAACCGGGTGGCGCTGAACGATCCGGAAGTGCCTGCCCGGACACGGGAACTGCTGGAGAAAATCGACGCCTCGGCACGACATTTGCTGGGACTGATCAACGAAGTCCTGGAGGTCAGCCGCATCGAGAGCGGACGCGTGACGATGCGGAATGAGAAATTCTCCTTCCGAGACCTTCTGGAGCAGGTTAACGCCATGACGGAGGGGCAGTGCAAGGACAAGGGACTGCAATACGATTTCCGCACCGACGGAAGGATTGATGAATTCTACATCGGTGACGAAAGCAAGCTGCGGCAGGTAATGATCAACATCCTCGGCAACGCCGTGAAATTTACCCCGGCAGGGGGAAGCGTTTCCTTCCGGATTGAGGAAGGAAGACGGTACGCCGGGAAAGCCGCGCTGAAAATGACCTTCCGGGACACGGGCATCGGCATGAGCCCGGAATTCCTTCCGCGGCTGTTTGACGCCTTCAGCCAGGAAAATACGGACTCCGCGAATCCCTACGGCAGCACCGGCCTGGGAATGTCCATCGTGAAGAGCATTGTGGAGCTGATGAACGGGCGCATCGAGGTGGAAAGCGAGAAAGACCGGGGCACCGTTGTTACCGTAACGGTTGCCCTGGAGGAAACGGAACAACCGGACAACCGGAAGGAACAGACCGAAGTCCGGAAAGCTGATCCGGATTCCGGCAGGACGGAAGCTGAAAACGGACCGGAACTGCAGGGAAAGCACATGCTGTTGGCGGAGGACGTGGAAATCAACGCGGACATTATGGTAATGGTACTGGGTATGCAGGGAATGACCGCGGACGTGGCGAAGAACGGCCGGATCGCTGTGGAAAAATTCCTGTCCCAGCCGCCGGGAACCTACGATGCCGTGCTGATGGACATGCGGATGCCGGAGATGGACGGCCTGGAAGCCACCCGGCGGATCCGGAAATCCGGACGGGAGGACGCGGAACGGATTCCCATTATCGCCCTGAGCGCCAATGCCCTGTACGAGGACGTGCAGCGCAGCATGCAGGCCGGCCTGAATGCCCACCTGAGCAAGCCGGTGGAACCGGAAACCCTGTATCAGACGCTGAAAAAGCAGCTGAAAAAGACCATGGTCTAAAAAATACGAAATCAAATTACGGAACCGAAAGCAATGGCCCCGGACACAAAGGAGGAAAACGGACAATGGCGGATACAGACGCGAGAAAACGCCAGGTTTTGATTGTGGAGGACGAGTTTGTCAACCGGGAGATTCTGAAGGCGATTCTGTCACCGGAATACGAGGTGTTCTGCGCAGAAACCGGAACGGAAGCGCTGCGGATTCTGCGGGAGCAGGCCGGACGGCTGAGCCAGGTGCTGCTGGATCTGAACCTGCCGGACATGAACGGCCTGGAGATTCTGAGAACGATCCGGAGCGACCTGGATCTTTCCCGGATCCCCGTGATCGTGCTGACTTCCGACACCGACAGCGAGGTGGAGAGCCTGAACAGCGGCGCGGGAGATTTTATTCCGAAGCCTTATCCACGGCCGGAGATTATTCTCGCCCGGGTCCGGAGGAGCATTGAGCTGAACGAAAACCGGGACCTGATCCGGGGCACGGAACGGGACAACCTGACAGGCCTGTATAACCGGGAATATTTTTTCCGGTACGCAGAACAGTACGACGCGTATCATCCGGGGGAAGCCGAGGACGCCGTGGTGGTGGACGTGAGCCATTTCCGGATGATCAACGAACGCTTCGGCTGGGTATACGGGGACCGGGTGCTTCAGCGGATCGGCACCGCCCTGTCGGCGGAGGTGAAGGACAACGGGGGAATTGTTTGCCGGCGGGAAGCGGACACCTTCCAGATGTACTGTCCCCACCGGACGGACTACGAAGCCATGGCGGAGCGGATTGCGGAAGCGGCCGGCGGCGACGGGAAGGGACGGGTGCGGATCCGGATCGGTGTGTATCCCGAGGCGGACAGGGGGATTCCCATGGAGCGCCGGTTTGACCGGGCCAAGAGCGCGGCGGACACCATCCGGAGCAGCTTTTCCGAAAACGTGGCGAAGTATGACAAGGACCTGCTGGAAAAGGAAATTTTTGCCGCAAGGCTGATGGATGATTTCCACGAGGCGATTGAAAAGCATCAGTTTGTGGTCTATTTCCAGCCGAAGGTGGCCATTCAGGAGGAACCGGCCCGGGTATGCGGCGCGGAAGCGCTGGTGCGCTGGAAGCATCCGGAACTGGGCATGGTCAGCCCCGGGGTGTTTGTTCCGCTGTTTGAAAACAACGGCCTGGTGCGGAAGCTGGACAACTATGTATGGCGGGAGGCGGCGGCCCAGATTCGCCGCTGGAAGGACGAATTCGGCAGGGCGGTGCCGGTGTCCATCAACGTATCCCGGGTGGATATGCAGGATCCGGAGCTGGAGGAAACCCTCCGGCGGCTGGTGGAGGACAACGGGCTGGATTTCGGGGACCTGCACCTGGAAGTGACGGAATCCGCCTATACCCAGGACTCGGAAATGATTATCCGGGTGGTGGAACGGCTGCGGGAGCAGGGCTTCAAAATTGAAATGGACGACTTCGGCAGCGGATATTCCTCCCTGAACATGATTACCCAGCTGCCCATTGACGCGCTGAAGCTGGACATGATGTTTATCCGCAACGCATTCCGGGAAAACGGAAACACCGGAATGCTGAAGGTGACGCTGGATATTTCCCGGTATCTGAACGTTCCCATGATTGCTGAGGGCGTGGAAACCGAGGAACAGATGCTGACCATGAAGGAACTGGGATGCGACATCGTGCAGGGCTACTACTTCGCCAAACCGATGCCGGCGGAGGAATTTTCGAAATATCTGAAATAACCGGCGGAAAACGCGGAGAAAGGAGAAAGAAAAAATGCTGACCGTTGAAAAACTGAAGGAATGGGGCGCGGATACCGGGGAAGCGATGGCCCGCTGCCTGAACAACGAAGGGTTTTATCTGATGCTGGTAGGCAAGGAAATGGCGGATCCGAATTTTGAAAAGCTGGATACCGCCGTTCGGTCGGGAGACCTGGAGGCCGGGTTTGAGGCTGCGCATTCCCTGAAGGGCGTGCTGATGAACCTGGCGCTGACGCCGCTTTCCCGGTCGGTGGTGACCATCACGGAGCTGCTGCGGAACCGGCAGGTGCCGGAGGGCGGCTTTGATGCGCTGCTGGAGGAAATTGCCCGGAGAAAAAAGGAACTGAACGGATTGAACCAGTAAAAAATGCGCACGGGACACGGAGGTGTCCGCGGCGCCGGAAACAGGAGGTTGCATATGCTGCAGGACTTGATCGGATCAAAAAGAGCGCTGTTTGCGGATAACGTGCAGACGGTGCTCCGGGGACATGAAAACAGGGTGCGCCGGGTGGTGCTGCTGAAGGGAAACCTGGTGCAGAACCAGCGGAGCGGAGGCCGGGGCGTCAGCGCCCGGGTCAATAACCAGGGAGTATACGGGTTTGCTTCGGAGGCGGAGTATTCCCCGGAGGCCGCGGAAAAAGTGATTCGGGCGGCCACGGAGAACGCCCTGGCGCTGGGCAAGCACACGACGAAACGAATTGCGCTGCCGCCCTCCGCCGGAACGGGGACGGTGGAGCTGAACCGCGGAATTGAAGACGTGGAGCAGAAGGAAATCATCGGGCTGTGCCGGGAAATCGACGGCTACATTGAAAAGAAGTATCCGGACCTGACCAGCCGGACCGTGGTGTATTACGAGGATTCCCAGGACCGGATTGTTTATTCCTCCGACGCCTGCTGCGGACACCTGGTGACGCCCCGGTGCTACGTCTACGTGATGATGAGCGCCGAAACAAAGGACGGAACTCCCGTGGAGCTTTTCAAGGCCTTCGGCGGTTTCGGATGCTTCCGGGACAACTTTACCGATCCGGCGAAGCTTTATCCGGGGATCGACGGACTGTATCAGCGGCTTATGGACAAAAAAGAAGGCATTTACGCGGAAGCCGGCTACAAGACCGTGGTGCTGGGCGGCCTGATGGGCGGCATGCTGGCCCACGAGGCGGTGGGCCACACGGTGGAGGCGGACCTGGTGCGGGGCGGCAGCGTGGCCGGCCCCAGCCTGAACAAACAGGTGGCCTCGGAGCTGGTGACCATGGTGGACTTTGCCCACACGGTGAACGGGGAGACCGCGCCGCTGCCGGTTTACCTGGACGATGAGGGAACCCGGGCGGAGGACGCCGTGCTGATTCAGAACGGCATCCTGACCGGATATATGAACGACCGGGAGAGCGCGGCGGAATACGGCATGCGTCCCGCCGGAAACGCCCGGGGCTGGACCTTTGCGGATGAACCGCTGATCCGGATGCGCAATACCTGCATTCTGCCGGGAAAGAGCACCGTGGAAGAGATGATTTCCTCCGTGGAGGACGGATACTACCTGATCGACTCCGGAAACGGACAGGCGGACCTGACCGGCGAGTTCATGTTCGGCGTGACCTGCGGATACGAAATCAAAAACGGAAAGCTGGGGAAAGCCCTGCTGGATACCACCGTTACGGGCATTGCCTTTGATATGCTGAAGACCGTGGACATGGTGTCCGATACGGTGATGTGGTCCTCCAGCGGCTTCTGCGGAAAGAAGCAGCCGATGGCGGTAGGCATGGGCGGCCCGCACATGAGATGCAAAATCATGATCGGAGGAAGATAAGCATGGAAATCAGAAAAAACGCCGATTTGCTGGACCGGATTCTGCAGGAACGGCAGATCTCCAAATACAACTATACCCTTTCCCGGAGCGAGAAGCAGGAGCTGAACCTGGAAAACGGCGGCTTCAAGCTGCTGCGGACCGTATTCAGCCAGTCGGCTCAGATCCGGGTGTTCCTGGGTGAAAAAACCGGTTCCGCCAGCGGCAACGATGTATCCGAGGAAGGCCTGAACCTGCTGGCGGACGAGGCAAAGGCCGCGGCGGAATCCGCCGCCGAAGATCCTGCCCACGACATAGCCCCGGATCAGGGACACGACGTTTTCCGGCAGGGCACCCAGGAACCGGACATGGACAAATTCATCAGCCGGATTCAGGAATTCCTGGACACGGTGAAAAGCGAATATCCGAAGGTTCGCATCATGGCCGCAATGGGCAGCTACGACCGGTGGAACTGGCTTTCCCGCAATACCAACGGAACCGAATTTGAAGGGTTTGGCGGGCAGTATCATTTTTCGGTGGAAATGTGTGCCAGCGAAGGGGAAAAGACCACCGGTCTGGACTATACAGGATTCAGCACCGTGACGCTGGACCGGCCCTTCATTGAGGAAGGGGATCTGCGGCGGCACCTGGAGAACATCCAGGGAAGCATTTATCCGGAAACCCTGCAGGGCAAGTTTGAAGGCACCATGGTTCTGACGCCGGATTCCGCGGCGCAGTTCATTTACATGCTGGTGAGCAACTACATGACGGACGGCGTTGTGATCGACGGCACCAGCCTGTGGCTGGACAAGGTGGGCCAGCAGGTGGCGGACGAGAAGCTGACGGTTTCCCTGAAGCCCTATGACAAGCGGATTGTGATGGGCCAGCGGGCTACCGGAAACGGATTCCGCGCCGAGGACGTGACGCTGATTGAAAAGGGCGTTCTGAAAACCCACTGGCTGAGCCTTTACGGCGCCAACAAAACCGGCCGCCCCGTGGTGAAAAACACCGGCAGCGACCTGGTGGTGGAGCCGGGCACCCAGAGCCTGGAGGAACTGATTGCCTCCATTGACAAAGGCCTGATTCTCGGCGGCTTCTCCGGCGGCAATCCCGGCACCAACGGGGAGTTCTCCGGCGTTGCAAAAAACAGCTTCCTGATTGAAAACGGAAAAATCAAAGGCGCGGTGACCGAAACCATGGTGAACGGCAACCTGGGCGAGGCCTTCCGGCGGATCCGGGGAATTTCCCGGGAACTGCTGTGCGACGGCGGCAGCGTGATGCCCTACATCGCCGTGGACGGCATTGTGATTTCCGGCAAATAAACAGGATATCCTTCAAAAAACAGGACCCGTGAGCGGCTCACGGGTCCTGCTGCTTTCTGCGGGCACGGCGGATGCGGTTGATATGACGTTCGAAATCCCCGCTGTCCAGCAGCTCCGCCAGGACAATCTGTTCGAAGGAGGGCACCGTGCAGGAATAAAAGCCCAGGCGGCGCTCATATTCCCCGGCCAGCGGCGGCGGAAGCACCATGTAGCCTGCCCGGAAGGAGGGAGAAACGGTGCGGGAAAAGGTATTCAGATAAATGACATTGCGGTTCCGGGCCCGGGAGAAAACGGTTTCCTCCGGCTTGCGCAGAAGGGAAAACTCGGACTCAAAATCGTCCTCCACAATATACCGGCCCGGCTCGTCCGCCCAGCGGAGGTATTCCTGCCGTTTGGAGGCGGAGGCGGTGACGCCGCTGGGAAAGCTGCGGAAGGGGGTAATATGCAGCACGGTGGCGGGGGTGCGCTGCAGGGCCGCGGACTGGATTCCGTCCCGGTCCAGGGGCATCAGGTCGCAGGCAATGCCCCTGGACCGGTACACCAGCTCGATTTTTTCATAGGAAGGGGATTCTATGGCATAAATCCGGTCCCGGCCCAGCAGCTCCGCCACCAGGCCGTAAAGGTATTCCGCGCCGGAACCGATAATGATCTGGTTCGCCTCCACCGTCAGGTGCCGGTTCCGGGCCAGGTAGCGGCGAATGGCGCTGCGCAGTTCCCAGCAGCCGGGGTTGGGGGATTTTTCCATCAGGGTTTCCCCGTATTCCGTGAGCACCCGGCGCATGGTGCGGGCCAGCACGGAGAAGGGAAAACGGTCCGGCACGGCGTCGGCCCGGGCGGGCAGCGGACGGGACGGCGGCAGGGACGGGGGCCGGGCAAAGCCGTCCCGGTCCTGGTAAATCACATAATAGCCGCTGCGGGCCCTGGATTCGGCATATCCTTCCTGGCAAAGAAGCTCATAGCTGTGCTCCACGGTGATGACGCTGAGCCCGGTATCCCGGGCCAGGACCCTGCGGGAAGGCAGGCGGCTGCCCGGCGCACGGAAACCGGAGGTGATTTCCTCCCGGAGGGATTCATACAGGGCCAGGTAAGAAGGCTTTTTCTCCTGAAGACGGCTGTTCATCTGGTCTTATAATTTTCTCCTTTTCTGGTACTTTTCATATATCCAGAACCATCATATACTCTTTGCAATCCAAATGCAAGGAGTGATTGTGAGATGAGCACAAACTCTGTCAGTGCCGGAAGAAGCAGCAACGCTGCCCTGGTGCGCATTGTATTCGGCGCGGTGATGGCGGCCATCATCTGCGTGATTACCCTGTTTCGGATTCCGCTGGGGCAGTCCAAGGTTCATTTTGCCAACGCTATGTGCCTGCTGGCCGGGCTGCTGCTGGGGCCGGTGACCGGCGGACTCAGCGCCGGACTGGGCTCCGCCCTGTACGACGTGCTGTTCGGGGGATATGATTTCCTGAACGCGGCCATCACCTTCGTGAGCAAGTTTGCCATGGCCTGGGTGACGGCTATGCTTTACGGCGCATGGGAAAAGAAACACAGCGAATCGCAGGCAAAGGATACCGTGCTTCCGCTGGTGCTGACCTGCGCTGCCGGGGCGCTGACCTATGTGGCTTTGTATATGCTGAAAACCTGGATTTTCAAAATGTGGGTGGAGCCGGTGCCCGCGGACACCATTCCGGGGGTTCTGGTGGCCAAGCTGGTTCCGTCCCTGATCAACGCTGCCTTCGCACTGGCGGTAGCCCCGATTTTCTATCACGCGGTGCGTCCGGCCCTGAAAGGCGCGGGAATCTGGAAACAGCTGAAGGATTCCGCCCGGTAAAAAGAAAAGGAACGAGATCAGGGCGGTCTCATTTAAAATCAACGCCAAAATGTAAAGGATGGTAGCCAAAATTACCAATTAGCCAAAAGGAATCGAAGTGCCTCAAAGCGAATAAAATCAACGAGGTGAGGCACATTGGAGAAGGTAAAAGTACTGTCG
>JAFXRG010000003.1 GCA_017526525.1 Clostridia bacterium
CGCCGGAGCAGCCTTTTCCCGGACATCATCCGTTTTCCCGCCGCCGCTTTGCCCGGGCACCGGGGCCGCAGCCTGCGGCCCGCACATTTGTTTCAGTTCATCCGCCACAAACTGCACCGTGGTGCCGACCACAACCTGCAGAGCATTTTTCCCGGGGCGGATTACGCCGGCCGCTCCGGAAGAACGGATCATGCTTTCGTTCACTTTCCCCATGTCCCTGATTTCCAGCCGCAGCCGGGTAATGCAGTTGTCGATGGACAGGAGGTTTTCCGCGCCGCCCAGTCCCCGGAGGATTGTCCGCGCCATATCGGCAACCTTTCCGCCCGGGCCCCCGGCCGGCGCAGCGCCCTCTTCCGCCGGCGCGGAGTCCTCATTCTCACGTCCCGGTGTTTTCATGTCCCATTTCATGATCATGAAACGGAATACACCGTAGAAAAGCGCGAAGGACAAAAGCCCCAGCGGTATAATCAGCCATGTTTTCGCGGCCGCCGGCAACGTTGAGGAAAAGACCAGGTCCGTGACACCGGCGGAAAAACTGAAGCCGGCCCGGAACCCGGAAATCACCGTAACAAAGGAAATGATCCCGTACAGCAGGGCATACACCGCGTAAAGGACCGGTGAAAGGAACATGAAAGCGAACTCGAACGGCTCTGTTACGCCGCATACAAAAGCGCATACCGCGCTGGACAGCACAATGCCCACAGCGGCTTTTTTCCGCTCCGGTTTTGCGCTCCGGATCATCGCCAGGGCTGCGCCCGGAACGCCGAACATCATACAGGGGAAGAATCCGGACATGTACATTCCCAGGGACCATGTCACGTCGGCACTGGTCTCTCCTGCCCAGAAATGCGTCAGATCCCCCAGTCCGATCGTATCGAACCAGAACACGTTGTTGAGCGCGTGATGCAGGCCGAAGGGAATCAGCAGACGGTTCAGGAACGCGTAAAGCCCCGCGCCGGCCGGCCCGAGCTCTTCGATACCGTATCCGAGGGCAGTCAGGCCGGAAAAAACCAGCGGCCATACCAGCAGGAGCACAAAGGCAATCACGACGGACGCAACACCCGCGACAATCGCCACCGCCCGCTTTCCGCTGAAGAATGACAGCCAGTCCGGAAGCTTTGTCCGGTGAAAACGGTTATAGCATACAGAACCGATAATGCCCGAAAGGATACCGATAAACGGGTTTTCGATTTTTGAAAACGCCAGAAGCTGGCTGCTGCCCTCAGTCGCGGAAGGGATCAGGATCTTCACCGTCTCCACGTTCAGAAGCGTAATGATCATCAGCCAGGAAACCAGCGCCGCGATCGCGCCTGTTCCGTCATTGTTTTCGGACATGCCGATCCCGACCCCGATAGCAAACAGCCACGCGATGTGATCGATCAGCGCTCCGCCGGCACAAATCAGGAAATAACCGATTTGCGCCCAGATCCCGATGATATCCCCGCCCTGCATCGCTGCCGGGCACAGGCAGTATCCCAGGCCCATCAGCAGTCCGCAGATCGGCATGACAGACACCGGCAGCATCAGTGCCTTCCCCAGTTTTTGAAGAGTTTTCACTTGTCCCGACCTTCCTTTTGATCCAGTTTCCGTTCAGTCCCCGATCAGCCGCAGAATCTCTTCGTATACGGCGGGATCCTGTGCGGTCATCCGTCGAATGGATCCAGAGCAGCCTGTCCCGCATTTCCGCGAGATAGGCGCGGTTGTCCAGGGTGCCGAAACGCGGATCCAGTTTTTTCTCATACCGCCTGATAATGTTGGCAAGAAACGGAAACCGGACAAATCTGATCATCTCGTCCGCAATGCTCACGAAGCCGGAGATGATGACCGTCCGGCTGACCTCCGGCACTTATTGAATCTTCGGATAGTAATTCTCTGCGGAACGGGGCGAATCCTTTCATGGACCGATGCCTTTTCAAATGCGGCGCTGGCATTTATAATACGTTTTTTTATCTTAGATTTCGTGTAAGGGCGCTAAAAAATGGGTCAATCACTTTTTCCGTGTGATTTCTGACCAAGGGGACGATTGGAGCGAAGATGAATTCAATTCAATCCGCGGCACATGGGACGAAAAAGAAGAAAGCTGGTACGAATACCGGCACAGGTGTTCTCATTGCAAAAAAGAGAACGAAAATCTGACAGCATACTGCCCGCACTGTGGAAAGAAAATGACGTATATCCAGAAAATATCAATTATTCCATTTGAAGAAACATCTTCAACATGATAACTACGGCGTTCCTCGGTTTCCGGGGAACGCTTTCATTATGCAACTAAACAGGTTTTGCTTTTTGATGAGTTAAAATGATTTCCTTGTTGACAGAAAACGCGTAATTTGCTGGGAAAGCCAAAAACCAACTACTTCAGTGACGGGACGGAGGCGTCAAGGCGTAATAAGGTCATCTCGCAACAGGAAATCAATGATATTACAGTGAATAATGCCATCTTTATCCGTAATCGAACCCGGGATGTCGGATCGGATGATGATACGCTTGAAGAAATCGTTCGTGAGTCGGAGTGAATCCGCTTCCGTGATTTCTTTTTTTTCTGCCGGTATCTGCCATGCCGATTGGATATACATGCGTTTATCACCGCTGTTGACGACAAAATCTACTTCTTTTTGCTTGTTCTGACCATTTCTCCGGTCTGTTACAACTCCTACGTCCACTGCATACCCGCGACGCAGCAACTCCATATAGATTACATTTTCCATCATATGCCCGGGATCAATCTGGCGGAAGCTGAGCCGGGCGTTACGCAGGCCTACGTCGGTGAAATAATATTTATTGGGGTAATCAAAATAGGATTTCCCTTTGATATCATACCGTCGTGCTTTACTGATCAGAAATGCGTCGATGGTATATTCCAAATAAGAGCTGACTGTATTCTCGCTGACGCCTGCATGCTTGACACTGTTCAAGGTGTTTGCGATGTTTGTTGGATTGGTTAATGAGCTGATGGATGATCCTAAAAAATCCAGCATATCTTCCAGCACATCCCGTCGTTCTATGTGGTGACGCTCTATGATGTCATTGACGTATACTTCCTGAAAAAGGGAAATTAGATAATCTTGCCTCTGCCGAATTGTTTTGAGATTTAACATATATGGCATACCACCATAAATCAGATACTGGTCAAAATTATCCCGCTTATCGCCGCCCACAGCTTGGTGATATTCGGAAAAGGAAAGAGGATATACATGCACCTGCGAAGCCCGGCCTCTAAACTGTGTGACGATGTCTCTTGATAAGTTTTTAGAATTGCTTCCAGTCACATACACATCCAGATTTGGATAATCCTTCAGTTCGTTTAGCATGTCATAGACCGTGATTTCATGGCCAGGATTATCCGGATCAGGGACGGCGTAGGCCATTTGGACTTCGTCGATGAAGAGATAGTATTTTCCCCTTTCTTCTTTGACTTGCTTGCTTATAAAGTCGGAAAGAACAATTGGGTTTCTGTATTTTGCGTCTTTTCGCTTGTCTAATTTTATTTGTAGGATATGATCAGCATGAACGCCGGACGCGATCAAATAATCATAAAAAAGTTGAAACAGCAACACAGACTTACCGCACCTGCGGATGCCTGTAATAACTTTGATCTGCCTGTCTCCCATGTAATCGATCAACTGGCTCAAGTATGAATCTCTTGCAATCATTGCGTGCCTCCTAACAGAGTAAATGCGTCGTTTACGTCGCAACTTCTCAATCAGATTATATGGTGAAAAAGCAAGATTGTCAATGGTTTTATTGATGGCTTGCGTCGTATGCGTCGTTATTTCTCAATAGCATACCTGTCTTCAAATCCTGATCTCCAACATCTGTCGCTTTGCAGCCTCCTCGTCTTGGAGAGGCTGCAGCTTTAAGAAAAAGCGCCATAAGCGCGAAGGAGAATCACTATGGCAAGAATAAAATGGTTCGAAGTGGAAGGAATTGCCATATACATATATGGTGAACTGTATGAAAAGCATCATGTGCCTCATCTGCTTATTCGTAAATCCACTGTTGAATCTACACAATATGGTTTCGATCCCGCCTGACGAACTGTACGATAATTCCGTTGATATACGACAGTTGCAGACAGTTTAACAAATAGCGTTTCCCGTCCAGGGAAGCGCTTTTTTCATTTTGCTAATAACAAAGAAAATCGGCAATATCAGTCACCGAATTCGTTACAAGTTCTCAGGTTCGTGAAAAACTCAGCCGACCAAAAGCCTCCGTTGCAAGACTTCTCAGCAAAATGTGTGATGAAGGACTTTTGCAAACAGTTGGCGTAGGACGTGCAACAAAGCATCAAAAATCGACTCATTATTCATGAGACGATTAGAGACGATTTTTGAGACGATTCACTTGATTCCCATATCACAATCCGGTACAATGCTCCTGTGATTAAACCTCATTCACAGCACCGGTTTGTTATCACTTGATAACGAAATGATAACGAAACCGGGGATAGCCAGAAGAATAGGAATAATCTGAATAATCAAAGTCACTTAGGATACCAGGGATTACAGAAATTAAACAAAATCAGTTTGGTAGCAATAAGTTGGAATGAGTGCCGGAACGGCGAAACCCCTTATGCCACAACGTTTTCAGCCCTCTCCAAAGTGGCTCTGATAAAAAAATGATAAAGCTTTCCGGAAAAAGGTTACATCGTTCCCATGTCCGGTGAACAATCCGTTCGAAGTTTCACGAGAAACCCTCTTGCAAGAGATCGTCGCTTCCTGTATTATTCTCTTGCAAGAGAGTTTCTTGTGTGACGCTTGTAGACGGATGCTGCCAGGCTGAGGGTCTACAGGCGTGTTTTTATTTCGAAGGTAGCGTAATCAAAAACGGCGTTGCTTTCAAGCACTCGCCGCTATTTTTCGCTCAAGCTGCGGGAACGGATGCTTCGCCCGCCGTGCGGGTGATTTGGTCCAAATTTCTCCCTGCTGTTCTTGACTTTCATTTTCCCTTGGACTATGATTTTCTCAGTTCATGTATGCAAAAATAAGCACATGAACAGAAAGGAAGAAAAGCAAATGAAGAAACTGTTGGTAGCGCTGCTTGCCCTGGTTATGATGATGTCCTTTGCTGTCGCCGAAACCGCTCAGGAAGAAAAGGTCGACTACACCCAGATCCCTGAAGAAATCTTCGCCAAGGGCGCTGAAATCTCCATCACGGACTTTGTCGGCCAGCCCGCGAAGGTCTGGATCAGCGACGAGCTCTCCGAAGCTCCCCTGACCGACGAACTGAAGCAGTCCGGCGTATTCATGGTTCTCGGCATGGCCGAAGGAACCGAAACGGAGCAGGTGGCTTTCCAGTTCCTGACCTCTGATGCGACCATGGAACAGTTCGTCGCTTCCCTGAAGGAAAATGCCCAGGTCACCACCGTTGAGGAGCCCACCAAGGTGCATGGCTTCAACGCTGTTTCCTACAATGTTGTAACGGAGCAGGGCAACCTGGCTTTCGCTACCTACAAGCTGGAAAAGGGCCTGCTGAATATCTACTTCCCAATCTCCAAGAACCCTGATTTCCTCAAGCTGGCTGCCTACATGGCTTCCTCCCTGCAGGTGGAAGAGACGGCGGAATAAGGACGCCGGTTCAGTTTCCGGAATCCTGCCAAAGCAAACCGACTGCCCCTGTGAAAGGGACAGTCGGTTTTTTATTCTGTTCCTGTTGTATCCCTCTTTCCATTTTCCGGTTGCTTTTTTTGTCCGTATTGAGTAGTATAATTTAAAGGGTATAAGGGGGCGGTTGTCTGCCCCCGGGTTCAATCTTTGACACAAGGAGGAATAAAATGAAAAGGTTTCTTGCCCTGCTGACTGCCCTGGTTCTCTTTGCCGCCTGCGCCGGCGCGGAAAGTACCGCCGCTGAAACCGCGGCTCCCGCCGCGGCGGATACAGTCCTCAACCCGGGAAAACTGGAGTCGAAAACCGTTTCCTGGTATGTCGGAGATAAGGCACACCTGGTTTCCGATGATCATGCCATGACCCTCTGGTTCTCCCCCAACGCCCCCGACCTGCCCTATATAGACCTGACGGACTGGGCCTCCATTGCCACCTATGTGGCGACGAACATGGGGACGAAGCCCGGCTACGAGCTGAAGGTAACAACGGATGACGCCGCGAAAACCGTTACCGTAACCCGTGAAAACGGCTATGACGCTGTTTTCAACTTCGACGACGGAACCGTATCCTTCCTGGATTATGTGGCTTTTGTAAGTTCCCCTCACATTGCCTACCTGGATGTCGCAGGCGTTGAGAATGAGCCGGGTGAGGATCCCACCCTGCTGAAGGTCGTCAACCACCGTTCCCGTTATGGGAATTATACCGTCCTGAATCTCGCCGATTACGACATTCCCATGATCGTCCAGGACGGGAAGTACATTCTTCCCCTGCAGACGCTTTCAGCCCTTTTCTTTGCGGGAGTCGGCGCGCCCTTCTTCTATAACGGAGTCAACGTCTTTGTCTCCGCGGGTGGTGAAATGCACAATCCCCTGACTGCGCTGCAGCAAAACATCGCCTCTATCGCGACTCCCGAGCTGGAAGCTGCCATGGAAGCCTACCAGGGTTCCGAAGATGAGAAGCTCGCCTTCCTCCTCGATGAGGTCAGCAAGCTCTCCGAAGAAGGCGCCGCCATCGTGGATAACTTCCGTAAAGCGCTGGCAAACACCCTGTATCCGGTCTATGCCTCCGTGCCCACCGCAAAGCGCAGCGAGGATATGATCATTTACGGCTATAATGAACTGTGCTTTGAGCTGGATAACTTCTATGGCCTGAAGGAAGCCCACAGCATCACAAATTTCAATACCTTCTTCCAGCAGACCGGCCTGGTCAAAGGCCTCATGGATCCGGATCCCGCTGTTGCCGATGCCGCGATTGCCGAGCTCACCCGGTACTGGTTCGATGATATGCACTCCAGCTTCAACGCTGCCTCCTGCTACACGGAGGAAACCCCGGATGCCACTTTCGGTTACAGCACTTTAACCTCCTCCCACTGGGAAGAATCCGCCAAAGCTGCCCGCAAGCTTTATCCCGATGCCTCCAAACCGTATTTTGAGTGCGGAGATACGGCTTACGTCACCTTCGACGGCTTCGATATTGCTGAAACGGAAGACGGCAGTGACTTCCCGGATTACTACGCGCTGCAGAAGGCCGATAAGCTTCCCATGGACACCATGGGCCTGATCATCCACGCCCATCAGCAGATCACCCGGGAAAACAGCCCGATCAAAAACGTGGTCTTGGACCTGAGCTGCAATGGCGGCGGCATTGCCACAGTCGCGGCTTTCACCCTCTGCTGGTTCCTCGGCGATGCCCAGGTTTCCCAGCATCATACCTTCACCGACGCCCAGTCCACCATTACCTACCGCGCGGATGTCAACCTGGATCACGAGTTTGATGAGAAAGACACCCTCGCCGGCCGCGGCCTTAAGCTCTACTGCCTCATCTCCCCCACTTCCTTCTCCTGCGGCAACCTGGTGCCCTGGGGCTTCAAGGAAAACGGGGATGTCACCCTGCTGGGCAAAACCTCCGGCGGCGGCTCCTGCGTAGTGCTGCACATGTCCACCGCCTGGGGAACCTACTACCAGATTTCAGGACCCAAGCGCCTGGCCTTCGTGAAGAACGGCTCCTACTATGATGTGGACCGCGGCGTCGAGCCGGATCACATCATCGATTCCTATGAGCATTTCTACGACCGCGAAGCCCTCACCAAGTATATCAACAGTCTCTATTGATCCATTGGAAATATGGTTCCTTACTCAGCCG